>DGDL01000027.1:0-11395 GCA_002385415.1 Clostridiales bacterium UBA3953 | reverse complement strand
CGGGAGATCATCTATGATATCGGCGGCGGTATCCCGGACGGCAAGGAGCTGAAGGCCGTTCAGACAGGCGGCCCGTCCGGCGGATGCATACCCGCAAAGCTCATTGACACGCCGGTCGATTTCGACTCGCTCGCCGCTATCGGCTGCATCATCGGTTCGGGCGGTATGATTGTCATCGACGAGGACAACTGCATGGTGGACATCGCCCGCTTCTTCCTCGACTTCACCGTCGACGAAAGCTGCGGCAAGTGCACGCCCTGCCGCATCGGCATGAAGCGCACGCTCGAGATTCTTGACAAGATAATCGACGGCAAGGCCACCGAAAAAGATTTGCAGCGCCTTGAAGAGCTGTCCGATTTCGTGAAGACCGCGTCGCTCTGCGGTCTCGGCCAGACGGCGCCCAACCCCGTACTTTCGACGCTCAACTTCTTCCGCGACGAGTACGAAGCGCATATCAAAGAGCGCCGCTGCCCCGCTCATGTTTGCAAGAAACTTGTTCAGTTTATCATAGATCCCGAAAAATGCACGGGTTGCACGAAATGCGCACGCAAATGCCCAACTTCCGCAATTTCGGGCAAGGTCAGAGAGCCTCACGTTATAGATCAGTCGAAGTGCATCAAGTGCGGCGTCTGCATGGATAACTGCGCATTCGGCGCCATATCCAAGAACTAAGAAAGGAGAGCCGCATCAGTAACATGGATAAAGTAAAAGTTACAATAAACGGCAGAGATTACGAAGTGCCGGCAGGCATGACGGTGCTTGACGCCGCCCGTGCCGCCAACATCGATATTCCCACCCTCTGCTATCTGCGTGATATAAACGAAATTGGCGCATGCCGGATTTGCCTTGTCGAGGTTTCCGAGGGCGGCAAGCCCTCCCGCATGGTGACCTCCTGCGTTTACCCCGTCTCCGACGGCATGGTCATAAAGACCGACAGCCCCAAAATCCAGAAAGCACGCAAACTCAACCTCGAGCTTCTGCTCTCCAACCACAACATGGACTGCCTGTCGTGCATCCGCTCGACAAACTGCGAGCTGCAGAAGCTGTGCCGCGACTATCAGGTAAACTCCTTCTATTTCACCGGCGAGCGCACCAAGACGACCAAAGACGAGTCGTCGCCCTCCATTGTCCGCGACAACTCCAAGTGCATACTCTGCCGCCGCTGCGTTGCCGCCTGCCATGAAGTTCAGGCTGTCGGCGTTATCGGCGCAAACAACCGCGGATTTGACACCGAGATTGGCTGCGCGTTCGAGTCCGAGCTCGCCGAAACCGCCTGCATCAACTGCGGCCAGTGCACTGTCGTTTGCCCGACCGGCGCGCTGCACGAGCGCGACGACACACAGAAAGTGTTCGACGCCATTGCCGACCCGACAAAGCATGTCTATATCTTCACCGCACCGTCTGTGCGCGCGACAATCGGCGAATGCTTCGGCTATGAGCCGGGCACCGAAGTCGAGGGCAAGATGGTCGCCGCTCTCAAGCGGCTGGGCTTCGACGGCGTGTTCAACATGAACCTCACCGCCGACCTGACGATCATCGAGGAGGCAAACGAGCTTATCGAGCGTGTCAAAAACGGCGGCGTGCTGCCCATGATTACCTCCTGCTCGCCCGGCTGGATAAAGTTCTGCGAGCACTACTATCCCGAGTTTACCGAAAACCTTTCCACCTGCAAGTCGCCGCAGCAGATGTTCGGCGCGATACTTAAGACCTATTTCGCACAGAAAAACGGCCTCGATCCCAAGGACATCTTCGTCGTTTCGGCTATTCCCTGCACCGCCAAGAAGTTCGAAGTCGGCCGCAACGGACAGGCAGCGTCGGGCTATCCGGACGTTGACGTCGCCGTCACCACGCGCGAGCTTGGCCGCATGATCGAGCGCGCCGGCATCGACTTCAGAAGCCTGCCCGACGAGCAGTTCGACCAGCCCTTCGGCACCGCCACCGGCGCCGGCGAAATCTTCGGCGCGACCGGCGGCGTTATGGAAGCGGCTCTGCGCACCGCCGCCGAGTCCATACTCGGCAGACCGCTCGAGAAGCTCGACTTCCCGGATGTCCGCGGAACCGCCGGCATCAAGCGCGCCACCTACAAGCTGGGCGATCTCGAAGTCAAGGTCGCGGTCGTATCCGGCACCGCAAACGCCAAGAAGCTGCTTGACCGCGTGAAAAGCGGCGAGGAGGATGTAACCTTCATCGAGGTTATGGCCTGCCCCGGCGGATGCGTCAACGGCGGCGGTCAGCCTTATCAGCCGCCTGTCGTGCGCAACAACGTTGACCTGCGCGCAAAACGCGCCGAAGTGCTCTATACCGTCGACGCAAACAACAAGCTGCGCCGTTCGCACGAGAACCCGGTCTGCAAGATGCTGTACGACGAGTTCTTCGGCGAGCCCGGCAGCGAAAAGGCCCACGAGATTCTGCACACCCATTACGTCAAACGCGGGCTTTAATTGAACATTCGGTGACAGGCTTATGCCTGTCACCTTTTTATTGGTATTTTACTGCCGCCGCTGTTGAAATATGCCACGCGGCGTATTATAATAACCCGTGGTGGACACGGGCACAATCGACGATTTACCGCGGAGGACTTTTATATGCAGCTTCATCTTGCTTTTGACGGCGGCGGCAGCAAGCTCGCCGCAATTGTATACGACGACAACTTCAACTTCGTCGCGCGGCGGCGCGCCGGCGGCACAAACGCGCGCTTTCTCGGCGACGAGCGTGTCGCTCAAAACTGCGAGGAGGCGATTGGCGGCGCGCTGGACGAGGCTTTTGCCAAGACCGGCAAGTATCCCGCCGACGCCGCCGGAGTGGTGGTCGGCCCGTCGGCTCCTGTATTGGCGGCAATTTCGGCGCGTACTGCAGACTGCGATGTCAAATTCCTCGGCGAGGCTTACGCCTGCCGGCTCGCCGGCGCGCTGGACGACGACGGCTGCATCGTCATTGCCGGCACCGGCTCGGGCGCGGCATGGGTGCGCGGCGAGCGGGTCATTCACCGCGGCGGTTACGGTCCGGAGCTGGGCGACGAGGGCGGCGGTTACTGGATTGGCAGCCGCGGAATTAGGGCTGCCGTCGCCGCCATAAACGGCTGGGGCGAGCCGACGGCGCTTGCGGCCGCGTTTTTGCGCTATGTCGGAGCCGATTGTGACAGCGACGCGCCCTGCGGCACCGCGGAGACTATAGATGCGATGACGAGCGGGCTTTACAGGACATTTTACAACGACGCAGACCCGGTACCGCGCCACATGAAGATAGCGGGCTTCGCGCCCTGTGTCGGCGCGGCCTGCGACGAGGGCGACGCTCTCGCGCGCGCGATTATAAATGAGGCGGGTACGCTGCTTGCCCGCCAAACCGCGGCGCTTTACCGGATTTACGGCGTGCCGGCCGGCAAGTCAGTCGCGCTTTGCGGCGGCGCATGGCGGGCGTCCAAAGCAGGCGCGCTCGGCTGTGCATTTCGCGCGGAGCTTGCCCGGCTGGACGGCGGCGCATTTGCCGAAACCCCGGTGATTGACGCCATACTCCCCCCGATGGCGGCGGGCGCGGTGCTTTTAGCTATGCGGCGCGGCACACTCGAGGCTGACCGGCAGCGGATTATAGAGTGCTTTTCGTGAAACGCCGGCGGCAAATAGGCATAGCTGCATAAATCAAAGGGCTTGCCACCTGACACCTGCAGGTAGTAAGCCCTTTCGTCATAAAAACGCTATGAAATAAAACAGTGCGACAGCTTTCCCATGCTGTGCATACCGCCTCGCAAGTCCCGCCGCAAAAATTACCGGGGCGTGTCTTCAATATCCCGCCCGCACAGCGCCATACCCTGTGCGTCACGCCCCAAAGCTATGTTAAAATCCTTATCTCCAAAATTTTGTCATGCCTTTTTTGTCCTCGATATTGTATGCGGCTATTTTGCGCAGCAGATTATAGTCGACCTCGTCAGTCCACTTGATTCTAAACAGCATTTTTGTCTGCGAGTAGCCGGCTTGCTCGATTTCCTTTTCAAAGACTTGCATCGCCGCCTCCTCCGGTGCGACGGCTATGTGACCTTTGGCAATGCTAAAGCCAATTATAAATGTCTCATGGTCGGTAAACATCGGCTGGTTCCATCTTATTTCCGTTTTGAGCCGGGGAAACGAGTGTTTTATAAAGCTTAATATACCCTCCATTCGCGCCCTTTTATCGGGGTCGTCGATGGCGGCAAGGTATGAGCTAAACTTTTGCATTGCTCTGCCCCCTCATTTTTATGACAGTCATATTTTAGCATAATTTGCGCATAATGTCTGCTTTTGTCGCTCAAACAAGATACAAGGGCAAATTTTTTTGAAAAAATACAATATTCTCCGAACCGAACCGCAATTTTTTGCGACTATACTATTGAAAGCAGGAAGCGAGGTGGTGTGCATGGGGTTTTGGGCGCCGGCGGCACAGAAAATGCCTTGATTCAAAAAGCGCTTGACGGCGACGGGCCGGCGTTCGAGCGCCTGATGGAGCCGCACCTGAAGGTTATATACAATTACATACGCATCCACGTGAGCAGCGACGAAGACATAAAAGACATTCTGCAGGAGTCGATGCTGTCAATTTGGATGAGCCTCGGTAGTTTCGGCTCGCAGTCGACTTTCAAAACCTGGGCAATGGGAATCGTGCGCAGGAAAATCGCAGACAATTTTAGAGCGGCATACAAGGCTGCCGCCGCCCCGATTTCCGATTATGAGCATGTGCTTGTAAACGACAGTGAAACGGACAGCATTGTTACCCGCCTCGATGTCGTCGACGCCGTCGAAACGCTGAGCGAACTCGAAAGAGAAATTGTGTTTTTGGCCTTTGCAGCCCGGCAGACCTACTCGGAAATATCCGAAATAACCGGCATCCCGCTCGGAACGGTTAAAAGCAAAATGCACAGCATCAAGAAAAAACTACGCGCACAACTGCAGGGGGGAGGATGAATATGCACTGCTGTCAAGAAATACAGGACGCGCTGATTGATTATATCAACCGCAGGCTTGACCAGCCGGAGTGCTGCCGGATTGCCGTTCATCTCTCCGAATGCAAGGCGTGCAGGGACGAGGTCGCGTTTTTAATAAAAATCGGCAGGCACTGCTGCGGTCAAGCGGAGGATGTGCCGGCAGATATGCTGGAATCCGCCTTTGATAAAATCCCCAATACGGCAGGCAAATACAGATTTTTGGATTGCCTTGAACCGGTCTATGACTCACTTCAAATTACCTGCAAAACACTGCGTTTTGCAGCACAATTTATATAATAGGAGGCGCTGTTATGTCTAACATTCCCGTAAAAGAAATAGGCGAAATGTTTGACGAGATTTCCGAGAAATTACCGAAGCTGATAAAAAGTCTCGTGGACACCCTTTATTCCGTCGAGTCGGGCCAAAAAATGGGGCAGGCTGTGGGCAGCTTCTATAAAGAGCTTATGGACAACGGCATCCCGCAAGAAGAAGCCCTGAAAATGGCAAAGGACTATATGCTCTCCATCAAAGATCTGACAAGCAGCATATCAAAATAACCCGACTACCCGGTGAAAAGCAATTCAGTGAAAGACTTTATGCGGGCGGCATTTCGGATAGCCAAGTTTGTGGTCAAAATATTGCTGTTTTTGATACTGCTGCCGCTGATACTTATATGGATAGCTGCAAGGGTTTGGCTGCATAGGTTTGTCTTAAAAAAGCAGCTTGTAAAATCCGGCATGCCGAAAAAGCAGGCGCGACAGCTTGCCAAGCAGGTTAAGCTAAAAAACGTTTTCGGCAAATAAAGCAAAAAAGCGTTCGCCGCAGCGAGCACTTTTTCTTATTTAGCCTGCATACCCTGCCGGGCTGTGGCGCTTGTCGTGCGCCGGCGAAAGCAAAGCAGCTTCAAGCTGTGCCATTAGACGCGCGCAGTGTCGGTATCACAGCTTGACAGCAGCCTTAATGCCGCTTGCTGCGCGCCGGCAGACACAGCGCCGGCTGTATCACACCTTTAGCTGTGGCCGCTTGACGCGCCCAAGTGCGAAACAATACAGCCCTAATCTGTGCCAGACACCGCACTGCATTTCCGTCATCATACGACGTGCTGCGGACGCAAACACGCCTCAAGTTTCTGCATCCCGCAGACTTCGCTAAATATGCAGGTCACGCTTTGTGAAAATCGCAATCGCCAAAGCATACAGCGCGACAGCGCCCGCGAAAAGCGCAACCAGCCCCCACATTGCGCCCTGCTCGCCCGCAATGATGCCGCCGGAGTTGTAGAGCGTGAAAAATGTCGCGTATCTTGCGCCCTCAAGCTTTTCTCCGGTGTTTGCAATCATCTGTATGATAAACTGCAGCGTCGGTATTCCGGCACCCAGCCCGACAGCATATTTGCTTTCGCTGAAAATGCACGAGCACAAAAAGCAGATTCCGCCGATGAAAAGATGAAGGCACAATGCGCCAACGTTGAGCATTATAAACCTGCCGATATCAAGCTCGCCGGGGAAGGCAAGCTCGCAATTGACGATTCCCAGCAAAGTGGCATAAAGCACCAAAAGAAATATACCTGTGCCCATAACTTTCATCTGGGTGAAGGCGACCGTCGCGCGATTGACCGGCGCCGCCAAAAGATAGGTCATCGAGCCGCGGTCGACATGTCGCGCGACCAGTCTGTATGCGCTTATAATCGAAAACAGCATGGGGAATATGAGCATGATGAACCCGTATAGATAAGCCTCCATAAAACCGACGAGCTCGGTGGATACCGGATTCATTCCCACCATGCTAAATAGCTCCGGCATGGCTTTTGCAAACTCATCCAGCACGTTTTCGAGATTCGGGTCAAACATGGAAACTATAATGGAAAAATACATTGTAATCACTGCGGCAAATATAAGCAGTGTCTTGACGCTCCCCTGAATGCCGCGCTTGTACAGTGTCCAGTTTATCATTCCCTGTCACCCCCAAAATACTGCATAAAGATTTCTTCAAGGCTTTGGTTCGGCACTGTCAGGTCGGTGACGGGATAACGGTTCATGACGGATACAAGCTCGCCGAGATTGCTTTGCACTATGACTGTCACCTGGGTGCCCGTAATGTCGGAGACACGCAATCCCTCGGCGGCAAACGCGGCGGCCGCCTCCTCGCTTTCGAGCGTAACTATATATTTCTTTTCCTGCGCCGCCTTCAGAGCATTTACATTGTCGGTCGCGACCAGTTTTCCGTTTTTGATTATGGCTACGCGGTCGCAGGTGCGCTCGACCTCCTCAAATATGTGCGAGGACATAAGGATTGTCTTGCCCCGCGCCTTTTCCTCGGTCACAAGCTCGATAAACCTGCTTTGCATCAGCGGGTCAAGCCCGCTGGTCGGCTCGTCAAGAATAAGCACCTGCGGGTCATGCATGAATGCCGCGACAATGCCCACCTTTTGCTTTGTGCCCTTGCTCATTTTCTTGATTTTGCTGCGCGCGTCCAGCTCGAACCGGTAAATAAGCTCTTTTGCGCGACTGTTTGACTTCGTATTGCGGTATGTAGCCATAAAATTCAAAAACTCCATCCCGGTCATATCGTCAAAGAACACCATTTCACCGGGTATGTAGCCCACGTTTTTCTGGATTTCGGCGCGATATTTCCAGCAATCTTTTCCGAGCATGCTGCAGCGTCCTTTTTCCGGCTTCAAAAACCCCATCAGATGGCGGATTGTCGTGGTTTTCCCCGCCCCGTTCGGGCCGAGAAAGCCGAACACCTCGCCGCCCGTTATCGAAAAGGACACATCAAACACTCCGCGCCCCCTGCCATAGTCACGCGTCAGCTCAACAACTTCACACACGCCCATAAAAACGTCACTATGCCTCCTGTTTCGATTTGGTTGATTTTCGTTTTGTTATGATACAATTTTTATCCTGCATTGTCAATGCCGCGGCACCGTTTTACCCCATGAAAACAGGGAGAGCGAAACGCTCTTCCGCAGTGCCGAGTTATTTTTGGCTCAGCAAAAATTCATCCGGATAAAATGCGCTTGCGCGTATATAAGCTTTCGGCGCGTCGTCGACAAGATAGTTTACAACATAGACCTCGCCGTCGTCGAACTGCACCCAGCCTGTATAGCCAATATCGGACACCGGGCTGCGGTCATAGTCAATCGGGAATATCCTTGCCGACTGCTCGTGCCGCTCGGTGGCAAGCGCGCACTCGAAAGGCATAAATGTCCCGAACATGTTCTGGGTCCAATGCCCGAGCCAGCCCTTGCCGCCCTGCATGAACCTGTATGTAATCAGAATCCGCCCGTCGCGCAAAATCCCCGCCGTCGGCCGGTGACAGCCCGGGAGCGGCACATTGAACGGCCCCGCCCAGCTTTCGCCGCCGTCGCGTGAGATTGCCTTGAGGCAGTCGTAGCCCATGCCCGAGTTTTCGCGCATGAACGCGACAATGACGTTCGGCTCGACCTCTATCATCGACGCCTCGCAGAGATGGTAGCGCGGGTCAGACGCCATGACAACCGGCTCCGACCAGGTCGCGCCGCGGTCGTCCGAATAGATGCAGTACTGCGCGAGCTTGCCATGCTCGGGGCTGTAGTCGTGCGACGCGAAAACCCAGCGTCCGCTCTCAAGCTCGAGCAGCCGGTCGGGCACAATTCCGGGCAGCGGAAGCTCGACCGGGTCGATCCAGTTTATGCCGTCGTCTGAAAACCACAAAAAGTTTGCATACCGTCTTCCCTCCGCGCCGTCCTCGACATAGTTGCAGACCATCGCGAGCCGGCCGTCGGACAAAACGGAAAGTCTGGCGCAATCGAAAAAGGCGTCACGGCGCCCGCGCTCGGTGACAGGGTACTTATCCGACCACGTCCTGCCCCTGTCCTCGCTGATTTTGCAGACCAGCCGGGAATTGTCCCGGTTTCCGTGGTGCTCGCACTCGGTGAACACACACACCAGCCGTCCGCTCTCCAGCATAATTATGTCGGGAAACGCCTCGTAAATCGAGTCGTCCCGGCTGACCGTAAATTTTTGCATAAAATCGCTCCTTTTCTTGTGATTTTATTGCCGCAATTTTTTTAGCTACAGTCTAAAAGATACTCGTACATCCTCTTTATGTATTCGATTTTGTATCCTCTTATCTCCAGCGGGCAGTGTCTTTCGCCGGGTATCTCCAAATTAAACAGCCCGTCATAGTTTATCTCTTTCAGCGCCCGCACGACTCCTATAAAATCGACAGTCCCCCGCCCAAACGGCATTATATGCTGGTCTGTTTGCCCTTCGTTGTCCGCTATATGCAGGGCTTTGAGATGTTTTCCCGCCTTTTTGATAAAGCCCTGTTGATCTCTTGAGGCAAGATTCAGGTGGCCGGTGTCAAGACAAATGCCGATGTTGTCGCCGCCGACCGAATTTACGATGTATAAAAGCTCGTCTGCATCGGCGGCGAAGCCGCGCAGGTTTTCAAGGCATATTACAAGCTCCCTGCCTTTGATATAATCGGTCAGCTCACGCAGTACGGATATATTCGCCTGATATTTTTCCTCGGGCGGCGTGTTTTCCGGAAATGAATAGCCGTCGCAATGCAAAACTGCCCTGCTAATCCCAATCTCGTAAAACAAATCGAGCCATGATTTCAGGGTTTTTGTTACATTGCCTCGGTCCTTGTCGCACAGCCTGCATCTGAGCCAGAGGTGGCCTTGCGTGAATTTCACATTATGGCTGTCGGCAAATGCTTTGAAGCGCCTGCCGACCTCTTTCGGCTCCCCTCTTTTCAAAAGCTCGGCCGCATGTTCGTCGGAAAGCTCGGAATATTGCATCCCGTGCTTTTCAAACTCGCAGACCATCTCCTCGGGGCTGAGGTCTACATAGTAGCTTGACCAAATGCTCAACTTCATGGTTGATGCACGCTCCTTTCTGCTTTTCGCATGCCGGTAAAAGGAAAATCCTGCATCAATTATACCACAAACTAATTGAAATTGACCATCGCAGTGAAAATTCGGCTGCAAAACCGCATAATTTTTGCAAATGTGACGCAATATAAACGCAAAGCAGCCATACGTTTTCTTCAAGCTTCGCCCCCGCAATGAAAAGCCGGCCCGACAAGCTGTTTTCTCGCCTGTCAGGCCGGTTTTCTTTTGGGCATGGGCGTCACTTATTTTCGCTTTTCATTCTGTCGAGATACTGCGTGACGGTCATTCCGGTATACTGCTTGAAAACCTGTCCGAAGTAACACTGGGACGAAAACGAAAGCGTCTCCCAGACATCATAGGGATTGCCGGCTGTTTCCAGCATCATTTTTTTCGCGGCCTCAATTTTTCTCACCATTATATACTGGTACACCGTCATGTGGGAATATCGCTGAAATATCTTTTGGAATGTGGATTTGCTGTACATAAAATGGTTTGCAACCTTGTCGACGGTGAGTTTTTCGCATATATGCTCGTCTATGTACTTATAGACCCTTTCGATAAAACCCGTATGGGTATGTCTGACCGGCTTTGTTTCGACAACGTCCATTGTAAACAGCAGCAGTCTTGTTACCAGATTCCGGATACGGGTTTTTTTGCAGCTGCAGTCCGAGATATAGGTGCGCTTCAGCCCCTCTGCAAGCCGGGTTATCTGCCTTATGTCCGAGTAATAATAGACCGCCGTTTTTCCGCTTAGCATTTCGGTCAGTTTTTTTATTGTTTCGTCTTCGTCGGGGAACGGGAAAAGCGCGTCGCGCAGGCAAGCCGGATTTATGGTCAGATAATAAAAATCGCCTTTTTGTTCGGGAATATTGGACGAAGTGTGAACCGTCCCCGGCGCAGACAACAGCAGCTCGCCGCCGAGCACGCGAAAATCCTTGCCGTCGATGTTATAGTATTGCTCGCCGTGCAGTCCGTACACAATCTCCGCAGAGTTTTCGTGGATATGAGCCGAAAGAGGGCGTATGGAACGGAGCAGCTTTACATAATTTATCTGAAAGTCAAAAGCAGGGTCAATATCTATAAAATTGACCGACCATCTGTAATTTCCGCGCCGTTTGTCCCCCGTTTCACAGGTCGGCATATCACAGTTTCTGTAAACAGCTACTTCGCTACCGCTAATCTGCATTTTCTCAGCCCCTTAAAATTGGAAATAGATAAACGGATTATATGCACCTGACGCAACAGACGCCACCGACAGTAAAAGCAAGCCAAACGACAGCACGCATCCGACACATTCAACAGCGCTTCTTTTTGCTGCTGCCGTGATACCGTCGATTTTTTGCGCTGCCCATTTGCCAAGCCCGGCGGATAAAACCACACCCGCCGCCATGGCGATTATAAACATGCCGCCTACATTGCTGCGTTCCAAAATTATTGTGTAATTTATTTTGCCCGTGCCCAGCCCATAGCCGCCCGCCATCGCGTATAGCCTATCCATGGCGTCGGCCAAAGTTTCCGACCGGAATAACACCCAGCCGACCGTAACGGTGAGCAATGTATAAAGG
>DGDL01000008.1:615-13847 GCA_002385415.1 Clostridiales bacterium UBA3953 | reverse complement strand
GGCTCGAGCGTGCCGGTGTAATACTCGCTCGCTGTTTTTATATCTACCAGCGCCACAGCCGCCGCTGCAATGGCTGCAAGGAGTATTATAAAAATGAAGTTTTTTATATTGCGCTGGCCTGTCAGCCAAAACAGCGCGCATACCAGTGCCGCGGCTGCGGCAATGCCCAAAATCACCCACAGCTTATAGCTGCTTTTGGGGATTTCGGCTTGTTTGCCGTCACCTTCGGTCTGCCCGGCATCTCCGGCAGACTCTGCCACCGGCTCGCTTTCAGCCGATTTAGCTTGGGACTTTTGCTCGCTTTCGATTTCGGGCGGCTCGATGATTTCGGCATCGTCAAAGACAAACAATGGAGAGCGGCCGTCCCTGCAGCGCAAATAAGCGACCAGCGCATAATATGCCTGCGCCGTTGCCGAGCTATTATATTCCCCGCCCTGCATGTGGGAAAACCCGCCGTCAGGCAGCCTGTATTTGAGCAGCCCGTCAATCGCGGTGTTGCCGTTTTTTATAAATCGGCTGTCCTGCTGAATGTCAATCCCAAGCGCCGACAGCGCGACAATCACCTGTGCGACGCTTTCGGCGTTTTCGTTTCCGTAACTTGCAAAATCGCCGCCTTCAAGCTGCCGCGAGGCAAGCAGACCGACGGCTTCGTCTACCGCTGCTTTGACCTCGTCGCTGCCGTCGTAATACGGGGCAAGCGCCTGCACCGCCATCGAGGTGACGTCGACGTCCGAGCGCGCGCCGGTCAAGCTCCAGCCGCCGTCGTCGCGCCGCAGCGAAAGTATCTCCGATATGACGCTGTCTGCGGTGTGGTTTTCGGACGGCGCACCGTTTGTTATCAGGTGCAGACCGAAAATATAGCTCATTATACCCTGCGCACCGACCGTTTCATCAGCAATTCGGGCAACGGCTTCGTCGTCTTTTCGTCCGGCGGCAATCATTGTGAGCGCGTATTTCTGGCTGCCGGTCGCGTTGCGCGCACTGCGCATGAGATATTGAGCTTCAAGCGCATCCGCATAGGCAGAAAAGTCGAATTTCTCGCCCGATTGGCGCAGCCCTATAACAAGCCACTCGGACGGCATGCTCGCGCCCTCTGCATTTTCACCGTCAAGCCATACCTGAACGGAACTTGCCCCGCTTTTTGAAAGCTCACACGCCAAAATGCCCCGGGCAATCTCCGCTATCTCGTCTGTGGTATAAACTTTCGCCTGTGCACCTGTGGCAAGCAGAACCGCACATAATGCAAAGACAGCAACGGCGCTCAGAATTTTCATTTTATTGTTTTTCATTTCTTCCTTTGCGTGCCAATACGGCTCCGCCGGCAAGCACTGCCAAAGCAGCAAATGCAGCAACAGCAAAGCCGCCGCCGGTCTGCGGAGCCTGAGCCGCTCCGATTTCGGCTATGCAAACGGGCGGGACAATCCTTTGGGTATCGGACACCGCGCTGATTACATGAGTGCCGCGCTCGTCTATATTGATTGTGACGTGACCGTCCGCGTCTGTTTTATATCCGGTTGGCTTGCCGCCTATTGTTATCGTCGCTCCCTCGACCGGTATTGTAACCGGCATGAAGTTTTCGTCAAAACCTATTGAGCAAAGCACCAGCTCCTGCGGCTCTCCCGGATTTGCCGAAATTGTCGTCTCGCTGAAATAGGTGAAAACATCGGAAAAACCGGCAGGGTCGGTATAAACGTAAGCTATGACATGGTCTCCGCCGACAACCGGCGTCGTCAGGCCCATGGCCATCTCGTTGTTTTTATAGTATCCGTAGCTGCCGCCGTTTTCGACGCCCCAGAGCCTTTCGATATACATGCCAAGGTCGCTTGTGGCGGTCGAATAGCCCGCCGCGCCGCCGCTGTAAAGCTGCTCGTGTGCGGCAACAAGCGCGTCGTTTATTGTTAGCTCGCCGTCGCCGTCTTTGTCGGTGACATAAACCGGCTCTCGCGCCGTCATCAGCTCGCCGTTGGCTATTGTAACATAAACAAGGACAGGGTCGCCCGCCGCAAGCGCCGTGAGGCTTGTCCAAACAGTGAGCGCCAGTATCAAAACGGCTGTCCAAAGAAGGCTTTTTTTCATACAGTTTACTCCTTTAACAGTTAAGAATGTTGTGTTATATTTAATATTATAGAAAACAAAAAGCGCTTTTCTCGCCCTGTGAGAAAAGCGCAGCCGCCGACGACAAACAAACCCCCGCGCTGAAAACCCGCGCGCGGAAAAGCCTACCCCGACAGCTGCACTTTTCTGGCCCAAAAATACAAGCTGCATACAGCACACGCGGTGAGTATTCCGACTGACAAAGCGGCACGCATCCAATATCGGTGCGGCACGTCATTGAACACGGTAATGGCAGTTGCGCCGGATTCACACCGGACTTCCCTCTAATCCGATAAATTTTCGGAACCGCGCTGCGTGATATTCGATTTTGATGTGCGATTGCCCTCGGCTCGCACCTGTGACCGATTATATCACGCCGCATCCGGCGTGTCAATATTATGGTACAAATTTTCTTTTTCCGTTTTTTTGCAAACATCCTCATTTCAAAAAATGAAATTTGACAAAACAACCAGTTTCATTTGCTTTTACGCATTAACATTCTAAATAAATATCTAATTATTTGCTTGACAAGGTCAAAATGGCGTGCTATAATCTATCTCAAATTATTTTTAACGGAGGATTGTCAGCATGAAAATCCCGCGCATATTATCTATAATGCTCGTATTGTTGCTCGCTTTGCCGATGTTGTTCGGCTGCGCGGGCGATTCCGCAGACGTTATAAAAATCGGTGTCATTTCTCCGCTAACCGGTGATGTCGCGGTTTACGGAAATGCTGTTTATGAAGCCGTCCAGCTTTATGTAGAGCAATTTAACGAAGCCGGCGGCATCGGCGGCAAGAAGATTAAGCTCATTGCCTACGACGACAAAGGCGACGCAACCGAAGCCGTCAACGCCTATAACAGGCTCGTCAGCTCCGACAATGTAGTCGCCATCATCGGTCCGGTTACTTCGACCCCGACATTGAGTGTTGCAGAGCAGTCGGTTGCCGACAACGTGCCCATGATCACCGGCACGGCAACCCATCCCGCAGTCACAACATACGGTAAAAACTTTTTCCGTGCTTGCTTTGAAGACCCCTTCCAGGGCGGTGCTATAGCCAGATTCGCCGCAGACTATCTGAAAGCAGCATCCGGCGCTATCATATACAACACCTCTGACGCTTATTCCACCGGTCTTAAGGACTCCATCACTGCTACCGCAAATGAAATCGGGTTCACCCTCACTGCAACAGAAGGCTATGCGAAGGGCGACGTCGACTTCAGATCCCAGCTCACCAACATCATCGAGACCAATCCCGACGTTCTGTTCATCCCCGAGTACTATCAGAATGCTTACATAATATGCAAGCAGGCACGTGAGCTTGGCTTCACCGGTACATTCCTCGGTGTTGACGGTACCGACGGTATCCTGGAAATGGAAGGTGTCGACCCCTCAATAGTTGAGGGCATGTACTTTGCCAACCACTTCGCAGTCGACAGCACCGACCCCGATGTTATTCAGTTCGTTGCCGACTACAACGCAAAATACGGCAAGAACCCCAACGCGCTCGCCGCGCTTGGCTATGATGCCGCAAAAATTCTTGTTAATGCTATCAAGACGGTCATCGAAAACGGCGGAGAGGGCTTTGAAATTACCAATTCTGCCGAGCACCGTCAGGCTATCATCGACGCTCTGGCCGCTACCGAGCTCGATTGCGTAACGGGCAACATTACGTTCGACGAAAATCGCAACCCCATCAAGGAGTGCGTTATCATCCAGATTAAAGACGGCGCCAACCAATTCGTCGCTAACTATTAATCGGTTCGGAGAAGCGCTTCTCCGCCTGCTATAACCGTTTTTGTTATAAATCGCGGAGGCAGAGCTATCCTGCCGTAGAGAGTGTTTCTCTGCGGTCTGCTCTGCCTCTAATCTATTTGACAGGTTATCAGAAATTATGACATTCCTATATCAAATAATAAACGGACTGCAAATCGGTGCTATATATGCGCTTGTGGCGCTGGGATATAGCATGGTATACGGCATAGCTAAGCTTATCAACTTCGCTCACGGTGACATTATAATGCTCGGCGCGTATGCCGTGTGGTATTTCACCGCCAGACTTGGCATGCCGTGGTATCTTGCGACAATCTCGACTATTATCTTCTGTTCGATTGTCGGCATGATTATTGAAAAATTGGCATATAAACCGCTGCGCAACTCTGCGCGCATTTCTCTGCTTATCACGGCGATTGGTGTCAGTCTGTTACTGCAGAACACCGTGCAGCTTATCTTTACCGCCAACCCGCGCATGTTCGTGACGTTTATACCCAGCGGCGGCATTTCATTCGGCAGCCACGCTATCTCCTACACAACGGTCATAACCATTGTCGTTTCAGCGGCGATAATGGTCGGACTAACAATACTTGTGTCGAAAACTAAAATCGGAAAAGCCATGCGCGCGGTATCGGAGGATAACCGCACCGCCCAGCTTATGGGCATCAATGTCAACAACACAATTTCGTTTACCTTTGCACTCGGCTCCGGGCTTGCGGCAATAGGCGCAGTGCTGTATATCTGCTCCTATTCGCAAATTTCGCCGACCATGGGCTCCATGCTCGGTCTCAAAGCGTTCGTCGCGGCGGTACTCGGCGGAATAGGCTCCATCCCCGGTGCAATGCTAGGCGGATTTATAATCGGCATTGCCGAGAGTCTGACAAAGGGCTATGTAAGCTCACAGCTTGCCGACGCTGTGGTGTTTGGCATATTGATTATAGTACTGCTTGTCAAGCCGACAGGTTTCTTCGGACACGGCAACAGCGAGAAGGTTTGAGGTGAACAAAAGTGAAAACAAACCGATTGACAGATAAAACCTGGTTCAGGTATATTGTTAACACCCTGGCTGTCGGCGTCCTTTTCGGCTTGCTCGTACTGCTCACCGGCCCGACCGGAGAAGGCGGACTGCTCAACAAATACATGTCCCAGATATTTATTCCTATCGGGATAAATATCATACTCGCGGTCAGCCTTAACTTAACCGCAGGTTTTCTCGGCCAGCTCCCGCTCGGTCATGCCGGGTTTATGAGCGTTGGCGCTTATGCCGCGGCGCTTTTTTCGATACACACCGATTTTCCGAAAAGCATATCGTTCCCGATTTCGCTTATCATCGGCGGCATTGTCGCCGCAATATTCGGCATTGTCATCGGACTGCCGGCACTGAGGCTCAAAGGCGACTATCTCGCAATAATCACGCTCGGTTTCGGCGAGATTATCCGCGTTATTATCCTCAACATGCCCAAAATTACCGGCGGCGCCTATGGCTTAAAGGGTATTCCCAAAGAGACAACCGTTATTTCGGTTTTCGTTTGCGTTGTTGTTACCATTTTTCTTATTCACGCACTTATCAAATCGCGTCACGGACGCGCAATAATCTCTATACGAGAGGACGAAATCGCCTCCGAAGCGTCGGGTATTCCGACAACATATTATAAAGTCATGGCCTTCTCCATATCCGCGTTTTTCGCGGGTATAGCGGGCGGGCTTTATGCCCACTACATCGGAATTCTCGACCCGACCGGCTTTGGTTTCATGCGCTCGGTAGAGATACTCGTTATGGTGGTGCTCGGCGGCCTCGGCTCTATTATCGGTTCAGTGGTCGCGGCAGGTGCACTCACTGTTCTACCGGAGCTTTTGCGCGGATTCAGCGAATACCGCATGGTGGTTTATTCCCTGCTGCTCATCCTCGTGATGGTATTCAAGCCCTCCGGCCTATTCGGCAGGTATGATTTTTCACTGTGCGACGTTGCGAGAGATATTTCAACGGCAATTAAACGCCTCGCACATCGAAACAAGCTCGGGATGGACGAGGAGGCAGGAAAGTAATGAACGGCGAAACATTATTAAACGTAAGGAATTTGGGTATAAATTTCTCCGGTCTACAGGCACTTGACGATTTTAACGTGCAGGTGGCTCCGGACGAAATCGTGGGGCTGATAGGCCCGAACGGCGCAGGTAAAACCACGGTTTTCAACCTGCTCACCAACGTATACACACCTACAAAAGGTTCGATTGATATAGACGGCAATGATACGCGCGGCAAATCGACGCACGGCGTGGCTCAAGCCGGAATTGCGCGCACATTTCAGAACATCCGTCTTTTCAAAGACATGACGGTAATTGATAATGTTAAGGTCGCGCTGAACAACAGCATGCGCTGCTCGCTGTTTGAGTCATTCTTTCGCCTGCCTTCTTTCTGGAAGGAGGAAAAGGAGACAGAGGAGCGCGCGCTCGAGCTGCTCGACGTGCTCAACCTGCGCGCGCATGCCTATGATGAGGCGGGCAGCCTCCCCTACGGTGCGCAGCGTCGGCTTGAAATCGTACGCGCCATTGCGACAAATCCAAAAGTGCTTCTGCTCGACGAGCCGGCTGCAGGCATGAACCCGTCAGAAACCGCCGAGCTGATGAGCAATATTCGCAAAATCCGCGACCGATTCCACGTCGCCATAATCCTCATCGAGCATGACATGAATCTTGTCATGGGTGTTTGCGAACGAATTATCGTGCTAAACTACGGACTGATAATCGCGACAGGTACGCCAGAGGAGATTCGCAAGAATCCGACGGTTATCGAAGCATATCTTGGCCAGCAGCGGGGTGAATAATATGTCAGCATTGCTTTCGGTCACCGACATGAACGTCTATTACGGCGTCATCCATGCGGTGAAAGGTGTTTCGTTTGAAGTCGGAGAAGGCGAAATCGTTACTCTTATCGGCGCAAACGGCGCGGGCAAATCGACCATCCTTAAAACCGTGTCGGGTATGCTGCGCTCAAAGAGCGGCTCAATAGTCTTCGACGGCAAGGAAATATCAAACGTCGAATCGTATAAACTCCTTGGCATGGGCATAGCGCATGTGCCGGAGGGGCGCTGTATTTTCCAGCGTCTTACCGTCGAGGAGAACCTTGAGATGGGCGGCTATATTGCAAAGCCTGATGATGTCGCCGCCGCCATTGAAGATGTATACCGCCGCTTCCCTCGCCTGAAGGAGCGACGCCGCCAAATTGCGGGAACGCTCTCGGGCGGCGAACAGCAAATGCTTGCGATTGGGCGCGCAATGATGACAAAGCCCAAACTTATAATGATGGACGAACCGTCAATGGGACTCGCGCCGATACTGGTTCAGCAGATTTTTGAAATTATACAGGAACTTAACGCTTCGGGCACAACCATACTGCTTGTCGAACAGAATGCGCAGATAGCGCTGAAGATTGCCGACCGAGGTTATGTTCTCGAAACCGGCCGAATTGTGCTCGATGGCAAAGCATCCGAACTGCTGGCAAATGAGTCGGTTAAAAAAGCATATCTTGGCGGCTAATCCGACCGGCACTTGTCCGGCTATGTTTTTATACAGGCATTTCGGGCATTGTTGCACTGTAGATTTCATAAACGACAATAGCTTCCGAGGTCTCGCAACCAGCGCGAGCTTCGGAAGCTATTTTTCGCTTATTGGTGGAATGCATTATCAGGGCCGTTTGATTTCTTGTCATAGTAATCCTTTTTTTTTATAAATACTGTGCAGCGATTTGTCGTTGCAGCATTTCTTAAAAGCACCGCAATAAATATGCCGCCCGAATGGGACTGCTCCCAAAAGGGCGGCATTTACACGATAAAATCTTATGTCCGAATGACAATGTCCGCACGCTTGTCTGCATTTGACGAGGAGATATACGTCTCCTCAAGCGGGATCCATCTGTTCTCGAAGGCTTGCCATGCTTCCTCGCCGTCGCGCGCAATGATGCGCGCTTTCTGCCGCTCGGGCGAGATGTCGAAAAACGCCGACAGCGCATAATATTGCCCAAAGCGCGGATGCATTGAGTAAGCGCCCTCGACAATGACAAGTTTAGAGCTGCCTACACGCGCCGTTTGTGTGATGCGACCCTGCGAGCAGTCGAAAACACCGTATTCAAACGGCTCGCCGATCGAAAGTTTTGCAAGCACTTCTTCTTCAAACCGTTCGTAGTGGATGTTCCCGCCCGGCTCGGCAAATCGCCCGGGCGTGCGAAGCTCCGGAGGCAGGAAAAAATCGTCGCAGTGTATGATCTGGGCATCGAACGCGCGCGAAATGAGGTCGGCTGCAGTAGTTTTGCCAGAGGCACAGCGGCCGTCAAATGCTATTACGGTCCTTTTTTGGTTTTGCGCGTCATGCATCAGCGCATTTATGGCTTTGCAAAGCTCTACAAGTGGTACAAAACGGGCATCCACGACGCGATAGTGTGGCGAGTAGGCACTCCGATATATATCGCTGTGGCTTGCCGGCGGCGGAACCCGTGCGTCGGTCAGGTATGAGTAGAGATAAAACTCAAGCTGGTCACGCGCAAAGGCAAAACTGCCGCGCTCGGCCAGCGTTAGCACACATTCAAGCAGAGCGCGAAACAGCGCGGGCGCATCATTTTGCGGCGGCATGCCTGCGGTCGCCCTAAAAAGCGCAAACACCAGCTCCGAGGGTATTCCCTGTCGCTTTGCTGCGCCGAGATATAGACGCGTATAGCCGCCGGGGAGCGGCTCGAACAGCTCTCCGTCGTCTGGCTCGGTTTCACTGTACTCGCTCTGCAGCCACTCGAGTGCGGCATTTTGATCCGTGAGCAGGTGTCCCGCGCCAAAACATGCCTGATAACACAGTTTCACGACGTCGCGCGGCTGCATGAGCGGGTATTTTTCGGCGTGCGCCAAAATTATCTCGTCAGGTTGCATCGGCCGAAGGCTCAACATCAACCGAAAGCAATTTTGCGCGGCGCAGCGCCCAAACAATCGGCGGGATTATGATAATATGCAGGATTATGCCCGGCAGCGTGCCGGCAAAATAATCGGCGTAAAATATTGCGATTGTCATCTTTTCGGGGTCGAAGCCCAAAATCGCAAATTTTGCAACACCACCGACAATACGCCCAACTATCATTGCCGCCACCAGCGAAACATATATGTAGGGGAGTTTTTTCGGCAACAGCTTGTAAAGTATGCCCGCGGCGGCACCGTATGCGGCGAGCTCGAACGCCATTGAAACCGCGACCGGGAACATGGGCGGCATGCCAATCATCGCAGAACGCAGCACCGGACCAACAGCGCCAACAACAGCGCCCCAAACAGGACCGCACAAAAAGCCGCAAAGCAGCGCGGGAATGTGCATGGGCGACAGCGCCTGGCCTATTTGCGGGATTTGCCCTGTCAGAAATGGCAGGACAATGCAAAGCGCAAGACATATAGCCGAGTAAATTAGTTTCATCAGGTGATTTTTGGTCTTCGTGTTCATTTGCCTGTCACTCCTTGAATACTGTCATAAAATAAAAATCGCGCCGGTAACACTCTCCGACGCCTTCATGGTATCGACCGCCCGCTTTCGCGTGCGTTGCTACTTATTCAATTGTGTATGTACCGTGTTGATTCCGCTTCTGCGGCTGTTGCTCCGTTCCGTTCGGAGCCTTTTCGCAGATTATACCACAGAGGCGTCCAATTGTCAAGTTTTATGTAGCAGGCGCCGGCTGCCCGAGCGGGCGGGGTCCGACTGCCTGGGTTATGCGCTCACAGGCTTTTGCGCATGCGTTCAAGCGCGCCTTTTTCGAGCCGTGATACCTGTGCCTGTGAGATTCCAATCTCGCTGGCAATCTCCATTTGAGTTTTGCCTCCGAAGAACCGAAGTCCCAGAATTGCTTTTTCACGGTCGGAAAGTGAGCGCATTGCCTCGCGCAGTGCGATGTCATCCAGCCATATTTCTTCCGTACCGCCGTTGTCGCTTACGGTATCCATAACGCAAACCGAATCGCTACCGCCATCGGAACCGTAAACGGGGTCATACAGAGAAACCGGGTCGATAATCGCTTCCAGCGCGTCGATGATCTCCTCGCGCTTGTGTGTGTCGCCTTCTTTTTGGAGTTCTGCGTATATGTCGTCGATTGTCGGTTCACGGGCCATCGATTTTGACAGCCGCTCTCTGATAGACAATGCTCGATACGCGAGGTCACGTGTCGAACGGCTTACCCTTATGCTATTGTTGTCCCGCAGGTAGCGCTTAAGTTCGCCGACTATCATCGGTACTGCATAGGTTGAGAATTTTACGTCTAACTCCATATTGAAGTTGTCGACTGCCTTTATCAGGCCGATGCATCCGACCTGGAACAGGTCGTCGAGGTTTTCACCGCGGTTTGTGAACCGCTGGATTATGCTCAGCACCAGCCGCAGATTGCCGGCGATGAGTTTTTGCCTTGCTTCTTTGTCACCCTTTGCGGCGGCAGCAAGAAGCTCGCGTTTTTCCTCTTCGGTCAGCGTCTTGAGCTTCGAGGTATCTACCCCGCAGATTTCTACTTTACCGTAATACATCTATCAGGCAACACTCCTGCACTATTTATCATCGTGCTATGAGTATTGCCTGAGGTGGCTGAAATTTATGCATGGCAAAAAGTGGGGGGGGTGTGACTGCTTGGCAAAAATTGTTTGCGTTTTATATTGACGCCAATGGTACATTATGGAATAGTTCGATTGATAACAAACATTATAATTAAGCTATTATAATATTTGTGCAATTTTAATAATTTATACTTACACTAAAAAATAGCAGAAAAGACAGTTATGATTTTAGAATGTACTGCTTTAAAGAAACTTACCGTTTAGGTCAAGTAGAAATCAATGCATTAAATGAAATTGACTTATCGATTGAAAAAGGCTCACTGACCGTTATATTTGGGGCGTCCGGGTCAGGCAAATCTACCCTGCTTCACTGTATCGCCGGTGTTGATAACCCTGATTCGGGCAGTGTTCTTATCGGCGGCCAAGATATATATAAACTGAATGCCTACGACTCTGCCGTATTTAGACGCAGAAACATTGGGCTGGTCTATCAATTTTTCAACCTACTGCCAACATTGACAGGACGCCAAAACATCCTGCTCCTAAATACGCGGCATATTTATAGCCAAGCCCTGCGATTTCGGTGAGCAGCGCGTCGCTTGGTAACTGGTCGCCAAATTTGATATTTATATTATAATTTTCTTTGTCGAGCTGCGAGTATTGGTTAGCTTTGAGCATCGACATAAAAATATTAAATGAGGCGATAAGCGTACAGAAAACGGTCAGCGCAACAAGCGAAAGCCGATATGCGTGTCTATTACCCCGATAAAATTGCCATACAAGTGACCTTGCGGGATGGCTCGGATCAATAGGGCGCGACTTTTTGATTTCTTTTGTAAATTTACTTTTGCTGTATCTTTCAGTTTCTCCAGAGATTGCCGCAACTGATGACAATCGCGTGAGTTTGCTTATTTCTTTTGATACGGCAAGCATTACTGTTACAATGACACATAAAACACATATCAATGTGATTGGCAGTGAAAAAACGAATTTTATATTAATGCTTTGTACTATATATCCGACAATAGGTCCGATTATAATAGCGGGAATACAGTAAGCCAGTGCTTCGAGATAAAGAAGATAGCTTATTTGCCGTGGCGTCGCACCTATACTTTTGAGATTTATGAATGTCTGCACGATATTTGCAGATGAAAATATCGACATGAGCATAAATTCTGCGGCGTGGTTATTTAACGGCCGGCCCGTACTCAAAAGCCGGAATTTCTGAAATTACAGACGGTGTTATTGCAGTTAATAACATACGCGGCACTTTAAAAGAATATCAGCGGCTTGAGGCACTATCCGGCGGGCTGTCCGCTTGACGAACCGTCATCAATAACCCTGTTTGCGCGTTCTCCATACGATATGGGCAATGAAACTCAGGTCAACGTTCCTATAGCTGCACTTATCGATGTTTATCCAGATGTAAACGAGGTTTTCTTTCCTTACGACGTGGTTTTGGTTATGGACATTGACAGTTTCAAGCAAATTGACAAGTCGCTTTTTGGCCAGCAGTCTTTAAAGCAAGCCGCCGTCAAAATAAACGTACCATATGGTGATATAAATACCAAAGCAATTAAAATAGCCGAGCTCTTGTCAGAAAATGAAGTGGCATTTCAGATTAGAACAAGGCTGGATGAGGAGAAAAATATAGAAGATAACCTCCACTCGACCACTTTCTTTTTCAATGTGCTTATTTTGTTTTTCGGCGCACTTGGACTGCTTCAGGCGGTAAACAGCATCAACATGAGTATTCAAACGAGGAAACGAGATCTTGCGATCCTGCGCTCAATTGGCACGGACACCGCAGAATTGAGACAGGTTTTTATGTGGGAAGCCACGGCGTACAGCATATTACCAATAGTGCTGAGTCTGCCGGTCTCTTTCGTTGCAACACTTATGTTTAAGTTGCTTTTTAAAAACCTTTCTCTGCATATAGCATTAAGATGGATACCGTATATTAATATTATGATATTAAATCTACCGCTTATTATAGTTATTTTTGCAGTATATTCGTATCACAGCTACAAGATAAATAAAATGACATCATTAAATACAATTTATTAAAGCAGTATTTTACAGACTGAGGATAAAGTCCACCGTAACGGGTGGATTTTCTTAATATTGAACGTGTCTCCATCTACCCTCCACCAATACGCATGTCAACGCGCACGCCACACGCCATGCGAGTGCTTATCGCCACTGTCCAAACGCACCGCATCGCACTTTCCGCCGTTTTGCACGAGGCAAAACTATGCGAAAATGTTAAAAAACGCTCCAAAAACACTTGTGCACTTGACACTGATGTAAATTAAAGATAAAATATATAAAAATCATAAATCTACATTTATATCCACATTTAACTTCAGCGTATTGCTCAAATCCATCCGACACGGGACGACTAATGAAAATTTTATGGAACCGTAAGTACAACACAATCGCGGTGTACGCCTGTGTCACCGCGTTTGTTATAATCACGGCTATCTGCCTTTTCGTCAATTTCGGCGCGGTCAGAGCGGCCTTAGACCGTGCCGTTTCAATTCTCGCGCCGGTTTTGTGGGGTTTTGCGTTCGCATACCTTCTCTCCCCTGCATATAAATACTTTCGCGACCGCGCGCTGCGCTTTATCGGCGATACCGAACGCCGCAGACGCACGCGCAAGGCGCTCGCGCTTATCGCTACCTATCTTTCGGCGCTGCTGCTTGTCTCGCTTTTCATTTTGGTCATCGTGCCTCAGATAGCGGGCAGCTACACAGAGCTTCAGGCGCGGGTCGGCGGCTATTTCGTCTCGCTGCAGGAATGGCT
>DGDL01000008.1:0-546 GCA_002385415.1 Clostridiales bacterium UBA3953 | reverse complement strand
CCGAGTCCGAGCTGTTTGCCGACTTTTATGCACGGCTGCTCGAGTATGTCGACGTCAGTAAGCTCAGCGAGCGGCTTCAGGAGCTTGTCCGCGACTCGTTTGACATCGTGGTCAGCGGCACCTCATATGTCTTCGGCTTGCTCGGCAGCGTCGTCACCCAGATAAAAAACATCACGCTCGGGTTTATCATCTCGGTCTACATGCTGATATGGAAAGAAAAGCTGACTGCTCAGGCGAAAAAGCTGCTTTTTGCGCTGCTTGACCGCAAGGCTGTCGACCGGCTGCTCGAGCTGCTGCGCATGACCGACCGCACGTTCGGCGGGTTTATCGTTGGCAAGCTGATTGACTCGCTTATTATAGGCATGCTCACCTTCATCGTGCTCGGTATCTTCGACATGCCCTATTACCCGCTGGTCAGCGTGATAGTCGGCGTGACAAATGTAATCCCCTTCTTCGGCCCGTTTATAGGCGCGATTCCCAGCGCATTTATCATATTCGTTGCCGACCCCATAAAGGCGCTGTGGTTTGTGCTGATTATATTTATCA
>DGDL01000058.1 GCA_002385415.1 Clostridiales bacterium UBA3953 | reverse complement strand
ACATGCCCCGTGCGCGGAAACATATCAAACGGCATCACCGTGCCATATGCATAGCCACGCTGCGCGAAAAGCGCCATGTCGCGTGCAAGTGTGTCGGGGTTGCACGAGATATATACCACACGCCCCACGCCCGCATCGGCCAGCGCATCGATCAGCCCGCCGGCAAGCCCCTTGCGAGGCGGGTCGACTATTACCGCGTCAGCCGTGCGCACAGCCTCGGGAAGCTCGAAACCGTCACCTATCTCGGCGCAGATAAATTCCGCATCGGTTAACCCGTTCACCCGAGCATTGTATGCAGCGTTTTCGACTGCCTCGGGCGTCACCTCTATCCCCGTCAGCTTCACACCAGGGCGCATGGATGCTGCGCAAATTCCTATTGTGCCCGCACCACAATAGAGGTCTGCAAGCCTAAATGTCTCGCCGCCAGCCGCAGCTTCAAATGTAAGCTCGGCCGCACATCTGTAAAGCAGCTCCGCGCAGCCGCGGTTAACCTGATAAAACGTCTGGGCCGCAATCCTGAACCGGCAACCGCAAAGCGTGTCCTCGATGTATTCCCTGCCCCAAAGCAGCCGCCAGCGCCTCCCAAGTATCACATTTGTGTCGTCCGGGTTGACATTCTGCATGATGCTCACAACCGAGGGAAATCTCTCCGTCAACGCAGACGCAAACTCGTCCGATTTCGGGAAAGCCTCCGATTGCGTCACAACACATGCCATAATTTCGCCCGTACCCTCGCCGCAGCGCAAATATATATGCCGCGCTGGGATACGGTACTTTTTCAGCCACTCCGCAATAAACGGCGCAATGCCTTGAAGCGGTTTTGCCTCCAGCCCGCAATCGGCAACACCAGAAATTTCGTGTGTGTGCCGGCGATAATATCCTATTTCCCAATTCTCTCCGACCGGATACTGCACCTTATTTCGCCAGCCCCACATGCGACCGTCACTTGTAACCGGCGCAACATTGACATCCAGCCTGTGTTTTCGCATTGCGCCCTCAACATAGCGCCGCTTCAGCTCAAGCTCGCGCTCGTATGTGACCAAATCGTATACACAGCCGCCGCATTTGCGGGATGCCGGACATTCCGGCTGGATGCGAAACGGCGACGGCTCGATTATCTCCTCGATGCGTGCCACCATGTAGTCGCGCGCCGTTTTTATTATCTTAATTTTCGCAGTGTCCCCTTCTACTGCTCTTCCAACAAAAGTTACAATGCCGTCAACGCGGCAAACTCCGTACCCCAAATTATTTAAGTCGGTAATATTTGCTGTGAAAATTTTATTTTTATAGTTTTTTATGCTCATCTTCAATCAAATTATCAGTAGAAATTCATTGGGGGCTTTTTGCCCCCTGCATGTTTAAACGTTGAATCTGAACAGTGTGACGTCTCCGTCGCACATTACATATTCCTTGCCTTCGCTGCGTACCAGGCCTTTTTCTTTCGCAGCGGTAATAGAGCCGCAGGCGATAAGGTCGTCGTATGCCACAATCTCGGCACGGATAAACCCGCGTTCAAAGTCGCTGTGAATCTTGCCGGCCGCCTGAGGTGCTTTGGTTCCTCGCTTTATCGTCCAGGCGCGAACCTCTTTCGGACCGGCGGTAAAGTAGCTGATAAGACCGAGCAATCTGTAGCTTGCTCTGATAAGCCTGTCAAGACCAGATTCCTCGATTCCGAGTTCCTCAAGGAATGCCGTCTTTTCATCTGACTCAAGCTCGGCAAGCTCCGATTCAATAGCCGCCGATATCGGCATTATTTCAGCGCCCTGCTCCGCAGCAAGCCCGGCGAGCTTCCGATAGTGAGGGTTGGAGCACGGGTCAGCAAGCTCGGCCTCCGACAGGTTAGCCGCATAAATAACCGGCTTGCGTGTTAAGAGCGGCGTGTCCGCCATCGCCGCAATCTCCTCTTTGCTAAGCTCAAGCGCACGAACGGGCTTGCCGGAGCTCAGCCACTCGAGTACACGAGTGAAAAGCTCAACTTCCGACTCGACAGATTTGTCCCCTTTCAGCGCTTTTTTTGCACGCTCAAGCCTTCGTTCAATCATCTCAATATCGGCTAAAAGCAGCTCTGTCTCTATTGTTTCCACGTCGCGAACGGGATCTACGCTGCCGTCGACGTGGATAATGTTTTCATCCTCAAAGCAGCGAACAACATGCACAATTGCGTCAACTTCGCGAATATGTGAAAGGAACTTGTTCCCGAGGCCTTCTCCCTTTGAAGCGCCCTTTACAAGACCTGCAATATCCACAAACTCTATAATCGCCGGAGTTACCTTTTCAGGCTTGTACATTTCTGCGAGCACGTCAAGCCTGCTGTCCGGCACGGCGACCACGCCTACATTGGGTTCGATTGTGCAAAACGGATAGTTTGCCGCTTCCGCTCCCGCCGATGTAATTGCATTGAATAGCGTGCTTTTGCCTACGTTAGGCAGTCCTACTATACCGAGCTTCATTTATCTTATTCTCTCCTGCTAAAAACATAAATTATTCTAATTTTATCCGGCTGCATCGCACAGATAGAGCGGCACAACACATGTCGTAATCCGCCACAATTTGTCGATAATATTTTTTAATAATAAATATGATAGCAATTTTTTATGTCTATTTCAAGCCGGCGAATAAATTAATCCTAAGTTATTATAATATTAATAATCAGTTAACCAAATGACCTTTAATATGCATTATAATGAACTTAGTTGATAATTCAACGATTTTAATAATTCGGGAGGTCCGCTGTGATGGGAACAAAGATTCTGGTAGTAGACGATGAAGTCAGCATATGTGATTTGCTTCGTCTTTACCTTGAAAATGAAGGATATGAAGTTAAAACCGCCAATGACGGCGCAGAAGCCATAAACTTTTTTAAAATGTACGAGCCTGACCTTGTCCTGCTCGATATAATGCTGCCCAAAAAGGACGGCTGGCAGGTATGCCGCGAGATTCGCGAAATATCCTCAAAGCCTATCATTATGATTACCGCAAAGGGCGACGTGTTCGACAAGGTGCTCGGTCTTGAGCTTGGTGCGGACGACTTCATTGTAAAGCCTTTCGATATGAAAGAAGTTTCGGCCCGCGTTAAGGCGGTGCTCCGCCGCTACAACGCTCATGATAACCAGCCCGACGATGAAGTTATCAAGTTTGACAACATCGAAATCAGCCTGCAAAAGTATGAGCTGAAGATCAAGGGCAAGCCCGTCGATATTCCGCCGAAGGAGCTTGAGCTGCTCTACTTCCTTGCATCCAACTACAATCGCGTATTCACCCGTGATCAGCTGCTCGACAAAGTTTGGAGCTTTGACTACCTTGGCGACAGCCGCACTGTTGACGTCCACATCAAACGTCTGCGCGAGAAGCTGGAGGGTGTTTCCGACAAGTGGACGATCAAAACGGTTTGGGGTGTCGGCTACAAGTTCGAGCTGCTCGAATAAACAGCGAACGCCATGTTCAAAAGCGTATTTACAAAATACGTAACCGCGTTCATGGTTATAATCGTCATCAGCTTTTCAATCCTGGCAGGGATTATAAGCTCACAGACGATTCAATACTCAATTAAAACCAAACAGGCTACGGTTATAAATACTGCAAACTTTCTAAAAGTAAAGTTTGAAAACGACATAGCCAATCATCTCGCCTCCTTGGACGATGAAGACGCAGCGGATGATTTCAGCTTTAACGAGTATATCAATACGGAAAACAACAAACAAAATATTACCCGAGAGATTACGACTCTGGCCAGATACACAAAAGAATTTGTATTTATGATAACCGACGCCGCCGGCAATCTGCTTATCACCGACGATTATGCCGACCCGGCCACGTTTCGACAAAACAAGATTGACCCCCAGATTGTAAACGATCTTGTAAAAAAGCAGTCGTATCAAGCCGAAACCACGCTGGGCGGCATGTTCGCCGAACCGTATCTGGTCCACGAAGTGCCGATAATGAACGGTACAAAAATCGTGGGGATGGTGTTTGTATGCTCGTCGTCCGAGCTAACCACCGTGTATGTCGAAGTGATGATAAAAACTATCATCATGGGCAGCCTTTGGGTCATGCTTGCGGCGCTGATTGCCGTTTATTTTATCAGCGAAAAAATAATCAGTCCGCTCAAAGAAATGAGCCGCGCCGCAAAGAGTTTTGCGCTCGGACAATTTGACGTGCGGGTTCCGGTTATCGGACACGACGAAGTCGCCGAGCTTGCTGTGGCGTTCAACAACATGGCTGCTTCACTTGAGCGGCTTGAGGAGACGCGCCGCACATTTTTAGCCAACGTCTCGCACGATTTACGCACTCCCATGACATCGATAGGCGGCTTTATCGACGGCATACTCGACGGCACCATACCGCCAGAAAAGCATACCGAATATCTGACGCGCTGTTCAAACGAGGTAAAACGCCTCTCGCGCCTTGTCTCAACGTTGCTCGACATCACGCGTATACAGGCAGGCGAGCGCAAATTTAGCAAAACGTCGTTTGACATCTGCGAGATGGCGCGCGAGATTATCATTTCGTTCGAAAAGAGAATCGAAGCCAAAAATCTCGACGTCGAGTTCGAATGCGAAAACGACAAGATGCTCGCATTCGCCGACCGCGACGCCATTTACCAGGTGCTTTACAATATCTGCGACAACGCGGTTAAATTCTCGCGCGAAGGCGGCAAATATCGCATACGCATAACGTCAAAAGACAAAAAGATAAACGTTTCGGTTTACAACGAAGGCCAAGGTATACCCGAAGAAGACCTTGCTATCGTGTTTGACCGGTTCTATAAAAGCGACAAGAGCCGCGGTCTCGACAAATCAGGCGTGGGACTGGGCCTTTACATCGCAAAAACTATTATCGACGCGCACGGCGAGGAAATCAAGGTGCGCAGCGTTTGGGGACAATACTGCGAGTTTATTTTCACCCTCACAAAAGGAAAATAGCCGGAGAAAGCAGTTTTTCTCCGGCTATTTTATTTTTCATCCGGATGCTATGTTTCTGCGCTTTATTCACATAATATATAAAGCAAACCACATGCGCCGACCATATATCATTTTATCATATCGTCTACATGTATAATAAATAGCAATAAATTTTGTATATGCTTGACAATAAAATTGGTTAGAGTTAAAATATTGTGATTGCAAAAGTTACAAAAGCATATATGGAGCGACATGATATGATTCGCGGAATGATTTTTAATATCCAGCGTTTCTCAATACATGACGGGCCGGGAATTCGCACAGCAGTATTTATGAAAGGCTGTCCGCTGCGCTGCGAGTGGTGCCACAATCCGGAGGGCCAACGCAACCGGCTGGAGCTTTCCTTTATATTACATAAATGTGTAGGCTGCGGCCGCTGCATCGAAGTATGCCCGGCCGGCGCACATGCTGTAAAGCCCAATGCTTCAGCCTTTGAGGGCGAGCAGCCCTTTACACATACGCTCGACCGCAATAAGTGCATCGTCTGCGGCAAGTGCGCGGAGGCATGCGCATACGGCGCGCTCTCGGTCGCCGGAAAGCTTTACACCCCGGAGGAAGTTATTGCCGAGGTTCTTCGCGACATGCCCTTTTATAAAAACAGCGGCGGCGGAGTAACTTTTACCGGCGGAGAACCTTTCGCACAGCATGAGTTTTTGCTTGAAATGCTGAAGCTGTCCAAATCCGAGGGGCTGCACGTCTGCATCGAAACTTCGCTGTTTGCTCCGACCGATATGCTGCTTGAGGCAGCCGCTTACACCGATTTGTTCCTTGCCGATTACAAGGAAAGCAATGATGATTTACATAAAAAATTCACCGGCGTTTCAAATAAAACAATAATTGACAATTTCCGCGCGATTGATGCTGCGGGAGCCAAAATCGAGCTGCGCTGCCCGCTTATACCCGACAGAAACGACCGCGAAGAGCATTATAGGGGCATTGCAGATCTTGCAAATTCGCTGTCGAATGTAGTCGAAATCACGCTTGAGCCATACCACCCACTCGGCACATCAAAGTGCGAGAATTTCGGATACGACTGCAAATACGACCGCCGCGAGTTCATGGACAAAGCCGACGCCGAAAAAGCGGCCGAATTTATCCGCTCTTTAACCAATACAAAAGTACGGGTACAGTGAAATCGCTGTTAAGCCATATAGCCTCACATCCCAGCTTGTATAAATCGCCATGCTTTCCTTAAACTGAAAAATGACATGGCGCTGCAGACCTGCGCAATATTACCAGAACTTTTGGTTTTGATTGGTATTTTGTTGATAAAAATTGATGATTTTTTTCAGTTAATTCATTATACACACCAAAGACACTGGCGCGTCACAATTTTGAGATAACATTTTTTCTGATTGTTTTAAAATGGGGAAGAGTTTTTTATTGCTAATTTGGAGGTATACCAGCACTGTATGGAAACGGAAGTCCACAAATTAAAGTCAGCTTCGGAGCTGCGTGCGCTGCGCGAGGTATCCGGACATGCCGACAGTATTATTGCCGAGCTGTTCGATCCCGGCACGTTCGTTGAAACCGGAGTATATGTAAAGCGTTCCTCGGAGCTTGTCCCAACCGAGGGAGTAAGCGAGTTTGAGGGCGTAATAACCGGCTACGGCGCAATAGGCGGACGTTTGGTGTTTGCATTTATCCAGGACGCCGAACGCTGCCGCGGTGCCGTAACCGCCGCGCATGCAGACAAGATCTGCGCGCTGTACGATCTCGCCGCCGGTAGCCGGGCACCTGTTATCGGCGTGTTTTCAAGTTCAGGTGCGATTGTGCTTGAAGGCGTTGACGTGCTGGCCGGATACGGTCGAATAATGCAAAAAAGTGCGTCACTGAAAGGAATTGTGCCGCAAATAGCCATTGTCGACGGTATCTGCTCAGGTCTTTCCGCAACGCTGTGCTCGATGTTCGATTTTGTCATCGCAAATGAACGCGACGCACGTCTCTATATCGCGCCGCCCGCCATCATGAAAGCAAAATTCAACGTTGCCGAAGCCGGAACGGCGAACCCCCAGGCGCCGACGGTCGCGGCAGTCGACCTTTTTGCGCCGGACACCTTGGGCGCCGCTGACATGGCACGTTCGCTGCTTGCGTATCTGCCTTCCAGCCGCTCCGATGGCACTATTTGCGGCGTAACGAACGACGATCCCAACCGCTCGACAGATGTGAATGTCACATCCGACGACTATGACATGAGGCATGTGATCGCAGAGCTTGCCGACCATGGCGAGTTTTTTGAGCTTCAGGCCGACGCGTCGCCGGAAATTCTCACCGGATTTATAACGCTCAACGGCCGCGTTACCGCGCTTGTAGCCAACCAGCCTGCGGTCGGCGGAGGACTTCTGACTGCCGGAGCAGCGCATAAAGCTGCCAAGCTCGTAAGTTTTGCCGCCTCCTACAACATCCCCTTGCTTACACTTGTTGACTGCGGTGGCTTCGAATTCGCACCCTCAAGCGAGTTTGCGCCATATACAAATCAGCTTGCAAATCTCGCCATAGCATATTCGAAAGGCAACAACGCCAAAGTTACGGTTACACTCGGCCGCTCTTACGGCGCGCCGTTTACATTGCTCGGTTCAAAAGCACTCGGTGCCGACATCGCATTTGCGCTCGACACCGCAAAGATAAGCATTATGCCGCCCGAAGCGGCCGTCGAGTTTGTGTTCGACGCCGAAATCAAAGAATCCGATGACCCTGCGGTCGCGCGTGCAAAGCTGCTTGCAGGCTGGAACAATGTGCTGTCCTCGCCCGTAGCCGCGGCACGCAGCGGAGCTGTCGACGACATCATTGTCTCAGACGATCTCCGCCGCCGCACGGCAGCCGCATTTGAAATGCTCGCCTTCAAGACAGGAGGGAACGTATGATCTCCCTTCCCATGATACTTTCGCTCGCGGCGACGTCGGCAACTCAGAGCGACCTGCCGCTTGGCGAGCGCATGGCTATTGGAATTGAGGTCACAATTATTGGTCTTCTAACCGTTTTTGCCGCGCTTATAGTTATCTGGGGAGTGCTTGAACTCTTCAGAGTTGTCTTTTATCGCGAAGGCAAAACAGGCGACCAAGCTCAAACGCAAAAAGCTGAGACCTCGCCCGAGCCCGCACCTTCCGGGGATGATGCGGCTACAGTCGCGGCTATAACCGCTGCGATAGCGGCATATACAGGCAAAAGTGCGTCTTCTCTGCGTGTTGTTAGATTCACGCGCAAATAAAATCTGACCTGACTTGAAACGAAAGGAATAATCCACCTATGAAGAAATATATCGTTACCGTAAACGGTGTTAAATATGAAGTAGAGGTTGAGGAAGTAGGCACAAGTGCACCGGCAGCAGCTCCCGCTCCGGCTCCCGCAGCCGCACCTGCACCGGCACCCGCAAAACAGCAGGCCGCGCCGAAGCCAGCGCCCAAAACTGCAACAGGCACCGCCGGTTCCGTAAACATTACCGCACCCATGCCGGGCAACGTCCTGAAAATGAATGTATCCGTCGGCGACTCTGTAAAACGCGGCGATATTCTTTGCATCCTCGAAGCCATGAAAATGGAAAACGAGATTTTCGCTCCGCAGGACGGCAAGGTCGCATCGATAAACGTTTCTCAGGGCGCGTCGGTCGATACTGGCGATATAATCATGACGCTTTCCTGATGTGTCTGTCCGAGGGTGTAATACAGTATTATGATTGAAGCAATTGTTAACTTCTTAAAAACGACCGGCGTATACGAAATGTTCTCCGGCCCCAGCGGCTGGAAATACATTGTAATGTATATCCTGATCGGTATACTCTTTTATCTCGCGATATGGAAAAAGTTTGAGCCTCTGCTGCTTTTGTCTATAGCGTTCGGTATGCTGCTTGCGAATCTTCCGGGTGTCGAGCTGTTTCACATGGAATACTTCATGGTCGACAATCCCGACTATGGATATATCCTTACCAATGGCGGGCTGCTTGACGTTATTTATATAGGCGTTAAAGCCGGTCTTTATCCTTCGCTCATTTTCATGGGCGTAGGCGCCATGACGGACTTCACCCCGCTTATCGCAAACCCCAAAAGCCTCTTGCTCGGAGCCGCCGCTCAGCTTGGCGTTTTCACTGCATTTTTGGGCGCGCTCGCGCTCGGATTTACGCCCGAGGCTGCCGCGTCAATCGGCATCATCGGCGGAGCCGACGGCCCGACGGCAATCCTTGTTACAAAAATGCTTGCACCGACGCTGCTCGGCGCAATAGCAATAGCGGCTTATTCATATATGGCGCTGATACCGATTATCCAGCCGCCTTTCATGAAACTGCTGACCACGAAAAAAGAACGCTCTGTTCGCATGGACACCCTGCGCCCGGTATCGTATGTGGAAAAAGTTGTTTTCCCGATAATCGTTACCTTAGTTGTTGCGCTTATCGTTCCTTCTGCAACGCCGCTTGTCGGATTTTTGATGCTCGGTAACCTTTTCACCGTTTGCGGCGTCACCGAAAGACTGTCAAAAACTGCTCAGAACGAGCTTATCAACATCGTCACTATTTTCCTTGCTGTGGCGGTTGGAGGCACAGCCAACGCCGAGAACTTTTTGAGCAAACAGACGATTTTCATCATTCTTCTCGGTCTTGCTGCGTTTATCTTCGCGACAATCGGCGGCGTTCTCTTTGGTAAGGTCATGTACCTTATTACAGGCGGTAAGGTCAACCCGCTGATAGGTTCCGCCGGCGTGTCCGCCGTTCCGATGGCTGCGCGCGTATCGCAGGTAGTAGGCCAGCAGGAAGATCCGTCCAACTTCCTTCTCATGCACGCAATGGGCCCCAACGTCGCCGGTGTTATAGGCTCGGCTGTTGCGGCAGGCGTATTTCTTGCTAAATTCATGTAATATCCACCCATTCCGTTAATATATAGGAGTATACAATGGCACAAGTAAAAATCTGCGAAACCGTGCTGCGTGACTCGCACCAGTCGCTTGTTGCGACCAGAATGACGACCGACGATATGCTGCCTATACTCGAAGTGATGGACGACGTAGGTTACCATTCGCTCGAGTGCTGGGGCGGTGCGACGTTTGACTCGTGCCTGCGCTTCCTCAACGAGGATCCGTGGGACAGGCTGCGCAAAATCCGCGATAAAGTCAAAAAGACAAAGCTCCAGATGCTTTTCCGCGGGCAGAACATACTCGGCTACAGGCATTATGCCGACGACGTTGTGGAATATTTCGTCCAGAAGTCTTTGGCTAACGGTATAGACATTATCCGAATTTTCGACGCGCTCAACGACACGCGCAACCTCCAGACGGCGGTCAATGCCACAATTCGCGAGGGCGGTCACGTTCAGGCTGCACTTTCATACACCACCAGCCCCGTGCATAGCATCGAGTATTTTGCAAAATTTGCAAAACAGCTCGAGGAGATGGGCGCACACTCCATCTGCATCAAGGATATGGCGGGTCTGCTCAGCCCATACGACGCCTATGACCTTGTCAAGGCGATAAAAGAAACCGTCAAGATTCCCGTCGAGCTGCACACGCATTATACCTCCGGTCTTGCCTCTATGACACTGCTCAAGGCTATTGAGGCGGGATGCGATATAGTCGACACCGCCATCTCGCCTTTTGCACAGGGTACCAGCCAGCCGCCGACCGAAGCTATCGTCGCGGCGCTGAAAGGCACACCATACGATACCGGCCTCGACCTTGCCAAACTCGACGAGGTCAACAGATACTTCACCCCTATTCGCGCAAAATACATTGCATCCGGTGTGCTCGACCCGAAGGTGCTCAAGGTCGATGTAAACGCTCTGCTCTATCAGGTTCCGGGCGGAATGCTCTCCAACCTTGTGTCTCAGCTCAAGCAGGCAGGCAAGCTCGAGCTTTTGGGCGACGTGCTCAACGAAGTGCCGCGCGTACGCAAAGACGCAGGCTATCCGCCGCTTGTCACGCCGACTTCCCAGATTGTCGGCACACAGGCAGTGTTCAACGTGCTTGCGGGCGAGCGTTACAAGATGGTGGCAAAAGAGTTCCGCGCTCTCATCAAAGGCGAATACGGCCGCACGCCGGCGCCCATTGACCGCGGATTCCAGAAAAAGATTCTCGGAGACGAGAAACCCATCACCCATCGTCCCGCAGACGATCTGAAGCCCGAGCTTGACACGCTTCGTGAGAAGATCAAGGCCTATATGATTCAGGACGAGGATGTCCTCTCCTATGCATTGTTCGAGCAGGTGGCGCTCAAGTACTTTGAGTGGCGCCGCGCCCAGCAGTATAACCTCGACTATGAAAACAGCGACGTAAATCTTGGAGTGCACACGGTTTAATGAAAATAGCATGCCCGACAGGCTTCGGCTGCCTGTCGGGCTGTTTTTATTTCATGCATTTGGCAATTTTGGCTATATACCGAATATTTTGCGGTTATACAAGTACATATCAATTTGCATTTTGCGACAGCCATACACTAATCCCGCAAAAATATTACATGGCACGAGGCTGTTTTATTTTTTCGCCAAATAATTGACATTGAAAGTTAAAAGTGCTATAATATCCTTATAAAAATACAGAGTAGGCTACGGCGCGTTTAGTGCCGCGCGGACGGGGAGTTGTCGCGCGGACGAAGTAAACGGGGGTTTCCGTTTCGCGGTGCCGCAGCCGCATCCCGCTGTTACATAATGGAAGCCGCCGGTATTTGCGCGCCGAAATATCCAAGCTCTCCTTATGTGGCTGCAGAAGCTCAACAGGAGGGTTTGTTTTTTATGTCTGAAAACCTACTCGCAAAATTCCGCACATCTGTGCCGCGACGGGGAGTGCTTTTTTGAGCTATGGCTGACAATTCTGTAAGAAAACTTTCCAAAACACCTTTTTCGGTGCGAGTGCTCGCGCAGGTATCGCTGCTTGTGGCACTTGAGATTGTACTGTCACGGTTCCTTTCGATTAACACACAGGTTGTTAAGATCGGGTTTTCGTTTATCCCCGCAGTAATTTGCGCAGCCGCATACGGCCCGCTTTGGGCAGGAGTGTGCGCGGCGCTGGGAGACCTTATCGGCGCGATTCTCTTCCCTATCGGCCCCTTTATGCCTGGCATAACCTTCACCGCACTGCTGCGCGGGACGGCGTTTGGACTGGCCTATTACGGGCTTGAGGTTAAACCGAAGTCGGCGTTTTTCTGGATAAGGCATGCCGGTGTAGTAGTGTTTAACGCGGTCGCGTTTTCACTGCTGCTCAATTCGTATTGGCTCAGCCTTCTCTACACAAAAGGTTTCGTCTATTTCTTCACGTCACGCATACTTCAAGAGGCAATACTTATACCTATTCAGATTATTATAAACCCGCTGCTTTTGCGATTTGTGTGGCAAATGCGCAAATCCGGGCTTATAGAAAGTGAGTATGTGGACGAAGAGGCGGTTTCGTGGCGCAAACTTTCCGCCTCAATCATCCTCGGATGCCTTCTGATTTCGCTGACCGTCGGATTTACCGGTCTGATTATACACAGAAGCATAACCGATGCTGCCGAAAAAACGGCGGTGCTCGGTGATTTTCTGACCGATGTCGAAGCGGCAGATTATCTCAAGATAACCGTCGAAAAGCTGTCTGAACTCATGCAAAAGGGTGAGCTTGACGGAACCTTTGCCGAATTTGACGGCAAGCTCATTTTCGACCGCGCAGCGCTCAGAGAATGGATGGCTGCCAAAATTACAGCCGGGGCGGTGGACTGATTGACGCATAAGCAGGCAATTGAATATATACGCTCGGTAAAATGGCTCGGCTCAAAGCTGGGACTATCGCGAATCCGCGACTTGCTTGAGGCGCTCGGCAATCCTCATAAATCGCTGAAATTCGTTCATGTGGCCGGCACAAACGGCAAGGGCAGCACCTGCGCCATGATTTCCTCGGTGCTTTGCGCCTCTGGCTATCGCGTGGGGCTGCACACCTCGCCCTATATCAGCAGGTTCAACGAATGCATCAGCATCTGCGGCGAGCAAATCTCGGACAAAGAGATAGCAAATCTTGTTGAGATTATACGCCCCGACGCCGACGCGATGGACGACCATCCGACCGAGTTTGAGCTTATAACCGCACTTGCGATGCTCTATTTCAAGCGGCAAAAGTGCGATATTGTGGTGCTTGAGGTGGGACTTGGCGGGGAGCTTGACAGTACAAATGTTATTGACACGCCCGAACTTGCCGTTATAGCTGCCATCGGGCTCGACCACACCGCACAGCTCGGCGATACCATTGAACAAGTTGCCTCTGCCAAAGCGGGTATTATCAAGCCCGGCGGCGATGTCGTCGTCTATGGCAACGAGCCGGAAGCGCTGCGTGTTTTCGAGAAAAAATGCGCCGATGTCGGCGCAAAATTGACTTGCGTCGACTTTTCTCGCCTGACAATGCGCCAGCTGTCGCTCGACGGCTCGGTCTCGGACTTCGAGCCATACAAAGGACTGCGTATTCCGCTTGCCGGCGCATATCAGCCGAAAAACATGGCGCTCGCTGTTACCGCGCTTGAGGTGCTACGCTCAAAGGGATGGAACATCACCGAGGAAAGCATTCGCAATGGACTTGAAAACGTCGTCTGGCCCGGCAGATTTGAGCTTCTATCCCGCAACCCCGTCGTTATATTGGACGGTGCGCATAATGTGCAGGGCATAACAGCCACATGCGACGGATTTTCGGCCCTTTTTCCAGGACAAAAGCTTGTGATTTTAATGGGCGTCATGGCTGACAAAGATGTGCCGAATATGGTCGCGCTGCTTTCCAAATATGCCGCATATTTTGTTGCGGTAACTCCCAACACCTCCCGATCGCTGCCCGCGGAAAAGCTTGCCGAGCTTGCCAGAGAGCATGGCGTGTCGGCAACTGTATGCGGCAGCATTGAAGACGGCGCAAGAGAAGCCTTGAGGCTGGCGAGCAGGCACGGCATGCCTGTTTCAGCATTGGGAAGCCTCTATTTTTCGGCCGACGTGCGCAGGGCTTTTGCTGAAAACAGCTGAAGATTTTGCCGGAAACAGCGAGTATACGGCATATCCGGGCGTTTTCCGTACCGCAAACCTGCCCGACCGACGAGAAAATGCTTTCCACGATTTCACTATTCGTTTCTCCGGCTGTTTTTGCCCTCATAGCTACCTTTGTGTATTTTCTGGACATAAAACACCTCCTGTTGTATTTTCTTTCTACAACAGGAGGTGCTTTTTTCACTGTCCGCGCATTCGGGGGGAGTCAAGATGTAGGTGTGGTAGCCTATACTTTAAGGCTTAGTCAGATATGCTCGTCTTTTTTTACGTTTCTGGCTCTTACCTCAATTATATACTCAGGACGCAGTTTGCTCGTTGACCGCCTCCATAAATTCATCGATGGCTGCCGTCGCCTGCGATTCGATTGAGGCTGTAACCGAGGCGACATTGGTGGAACGCGGCAAGAATATCTTTGATGTATAGTTGTTTTTAATGATGGAGGACCACACGCCGGTGCCGAGATCATAAAATGAGGAGTCAAATATCAGTTCTATCATTGACGCCGACTCTTCGTCGCGCGAAACCTTAGATTTGAGCAAGACTTCGATATAGGCAGGTATTACATCCTGTCTTGAATAGTACGCGAGCGCGTTGAGCAGTATTCCGACATTTTCGTATCTTTCGGGGTTCAGGGTTTTTAGTATAACCGACAGCGCTCCGCCTTCCACCAGCGAATAATATCTTTTCTGATCCTCTGTAAACTTCGGCGGAGGCAGTATGCCGATGTCGTCATCCATATCGCGCAGTGCCGAAACTTCGTTAATATATGCCGCCGTGAATAGAGTGTGACCGTTGCGGAAAAGGGTCTCGTCGCCGCCTCCGATGTCGTTGGTTCCGCTGCTGTAGATATGATTCCCTACATTGAGTTCCACCAGCTTCTGTATGACAGATACCGCATATTCGTCCCTCGCTACCGTAAAGTAAAGCATTCCCTCTGCATCTTTATCAACATAACGTACACCCGAACCTGCGAGCAGAGCGCTGTAGTGTCGTGTCACGGTGCCGCTGATGCCGAATGTATCTTTCACCGTTATGTTGCCGTCGCCGTCTGTATCTCTGACTGCCGCGCTTGCTATTTCATACAATTTGTCAAGCGTCCACCCGCCGTCATTGACCAAATCATACGGATTATAACCGACGTTGAGGTCGGTCAGCATACGCTTATTGAAAGCATAGCAGTGGCGCGTCGAATAATTGTAGAGGCTGAAAGCACCGTCGAGCGCGACCTGCCTGCCGTTGAAATTATAAAGCTTGACCACGTCGGCGTCCCAGTGTTTATCCTCGAAGTTTATAGTGCCCAGTTCATCCCAGAAACCGAGCCAGCCGCTCGCGATAGCGTCGTCTATTGCGGCGTCAAACAGCATCGCCATATCATAAACATCGTCGCCTGCGAATACAAGCGGGCCGATTACATCATGGGTACTTTTAACGTATTCAAAATTAACTTTTGCGTTGAAATTCTGTTCGGTTTTCAGCGTGCGGTTGAAAAGCGCGTCGTTGAGTATCTCACCGTTTAGTTCTTCAGCGTCCATGTCTGTGTTCGCCCATGTGAACCATGTTTTGTCATAATTGAGTATTCGAAGCTCGAAACCGTCAAGGTCGACAGTTTCAAGCGGTTTTTCGGTTTCGGCCGCCTGTGTCGTATCGTTTGCGTCGGCGCTATTTTTTCCGGATGTACCATCGTCGACACTTTGTGCACACGAGCAAACCAGCACCAATGAAGCCAGCAGAACTGCAATTAATTTTGTCATGACTATGTATCTCCTTCTTAAATTGTAAAGTCAAGTTTGATACCCTCTTTGTAAACGATGTCCCTTTCGCTCAGCTCTCCCATCTCAATGCCAATATCATAATCGAAACTGTTGTAGCGCAGTGAGATGCGACCCGGTGATATACCGGTCACTTCAATATATTTATCCGCAGCGGCGTCGTCATACCGGTGTCTCAGTGCAAACGGACGCTCTCCGGTCTTGCGCACGGTGATGTCGCCTTCACTTAATATAAACGTCACGTCTCCACACGGCGTGCCGGTGAATGTGACATATGCTGCGCCGTCCCTTTCTTGGTACAGCATTTCGGAGTATTTCATATCCTCCCCGCTGTCGGTCACCGGATACAGACCGGCACGAATACCGTGTCCGCTGAAGCGGTAGCCGTCGACAAACGGCAGATTGTCATACGTAAGATTGTTTGTCACGCAGACACCGCCGAGATAGCGTTCCTTATAGCTGTCCCGGAACAGATGAATATCCCGTATCCAGAAGCGTCCGTCCTCTGCGTATATGTTGACGCGATAGTTTTTCGAGCTGTACCAAACGGACCGCCGCCCGGAGCCGTCCATATCATCCATCGCGGCTATAGCGGATGCCGGCGTTTCGGCGAACATCTGTTTATACCAGCATCCGGTCTCCCCGAGTGTCTCCACTTCGAGCCTGCCTTCGTCGCGCATTTCCTCAAACCGGGCATATTGGTATTTTAGGCCCTCTTTCATTTTCTCCCAGCCGAAGCTGTTTTCCTGACCCGCCTGGGCATAACCGAAAGACAGGCACCTGCCACTGAAGTTTTCGTCAAGATACCAGTCGACCCAACGAGGCACTCCGCCTCCCCCTATGTTGCCCGTATAGACCGGCTCAAGCGAGACAACGCCCTGTGTACTTGCGCCAACCGACACGTCAAGGCCGAGGTCATACTGCAATATCGGGTCGGAACCGAGCATGCGGAACACCGGAACGCCTATCATATTGTCGGGCAACTGTGCGGGCGCGAAAACATTGTTTTTTGAAGGGTAATAGCCCTGCCCGTAATAGCCACCCCACATGTTGTAGCCATCGGTTCCCCACTGGTCTTTGCAATTGCAGGCGGCGTCCAGTCCGTATTTGTCCGCTGCATAACGCAGCGTGTGCGCGTCAAATGCCCAAGCGCCGAATGAGCGCGGATAATAACCGAATTTTGCCCGAAAATCGGAGAACAGGATGTCTATAAGTTTTTCGCGCTCCGCTTCGGTATAACCGACCGAAAAGCCGCAGTGCGCGTGCCAGTCCCACGGGTACCTGCCTTCCCACCTGATACCCGCCTTTTCGCAGAGCGGCTGCACAACCTCGAACCAAACGCCGATTTCAATCATCTCATCGTTGAGGCCAAAAAGCATGTCCGTATACGTGCTGTCAATTAAAGCGTCATATTGCAGCAAAAACGTGGTCTTCAGCCCATGCTTTTTTGCAAGCTCGATCTGCTTGCGCACCGGGGTGACAAGGTCCATTTCACACCGCGGCTCCACACCTCGGATGAAATTGACAATATTCAAAATCTGTCTTTTCATGATAGCCCTTTCCTCTTATGGTCAATATTTCTAAAATGCTATTTTACGATTATATCCTAAAAGCGGAGTAACTTCAAGTATCTGCAAACGAAATATAAATTTATTCGCTAAAGAGCGAGCTTATATACTTACAGGAGCCTTTGCTCAATAGATGAATTTGAGCGAGAATCGGCTAAATACTTATAATATTGCAGCAATCGAAGAATAAAGTGAATTTAATTAATTTTATCGCCCGCGAGCAATTACCAGTTTTCATTTCAAAAAAAGCGCGGCGCAGAGACATCGATGTCCTGCGCCGCGTCTTTCAGCTTATTTTTCAGATTTTTAATAACATTGAGACTTTATTTTTCGAGATAATCCAGCGGGTTTTGATATGCTCCGTTTTTGCGGATTTCAAAGTGGAGGTGGGTTCCGGTTGTTGTGCCCGTATCGCCCACGTACGCTATAAGGCGGCCTTTGTAAACTTTGTCACCGACCTCTAATAGCAGTTTTGAGCAGTGAGCATATACGGTTGTAAAGCCGTTTCCGTGGTCCAGCTTTATCATAAGTCCATAAGACGGTGAGTATCCGGTGTATATAACCGTTCCTCCGTCTGCGGCATATACCGGGTCACCTTTCTCTCCGGCAAAATCCACGCCGTAATGGTATGCATCGCCGTCAAACTCGGCACGCTTTTCGCCGAAATGCGATGTTATCGAATAAGGAAGCGCAACCGGGAAATCAAATGTTCCGGTCGGTACGGCAGGGGGCAACGGACGTATTCCGACGACTATTATCTCGTCGACAGGCTCTACTACAGTCTCTCGAGAGGCAATACGCCGCCTCACAGCCTCTCCGCCGTCCATGACAAGGTCGTATGTCACAAGCTCCGTTCCGGCTCTGCCCTGTGTTTCCACAAACGTTTCGCCAACAAAGTAATCTTCAGACTCGACATATCGTGTTTTATAGTCAACGGTGCGGGTCTCGGTCTCTATCTTGATATTCTCCGTCAAAACCACCGGCACCGTCTTGCTTGTCACAGGAATGCCATTTTCGGTGATAACTCTGCTTACACCGTAATCGACGGCAAAATTTTCACCGCCAAGCGACGACACGGCTTTTGAGCAAACAGGAGTACCTACATCAAGCAGCTTTGCAAGCCTGTTGTAAAGCCCCTCCGGTGACAGGATTCTCGTGCGATCGCACAAGCCGTATTGCACTTTTATCGTCGAGCAGACGCGTACTTTGTCTATATCTTCCCCTTCGCGATGCGCAGTATTGGTTAAAAGCTCCTCTATTCTTTCAACCGCGCCGGCAGCATCGCTGTAGTGCTGGCTTGCGGCTACGGGTTTGCTGTCCACAAAAACGATAAACGCATAGGTATAATCTTTTCGAACAATGTCAAACAGCTTGTCCGTACACTCTCGAACCGATGAGGTCTCGCGCTCGCCGAATGCGCCGGTCAGCGCGAATCTGTAGCTTACCTGAAAATCAAAGTCGGGCACTTTGGTAACAGGAGGCAGCTTCCCGTCGTCGAAATCGGCGCTCAGATTGGTTGAGTTAAGCGTGATTTTATATACAGCCTCGCGTATTACCCCTGGATCGGACACGAAGGCAACCTTTTGGCCGTTGATATATGCGGACACCGCAATCTCGCTGCTTAATATTGTATGCATGTATACCGCCGCAGCAAACATAGCTGCCAAATAGAATACTACAGCTGTCGCGATGCGAAGTGAGACGACATTTACCTTAAGCCGTTTTGACGGTCGGCGCCGCGCATATACACCGGCACGGTGTCTGTATGATGGGAACAGAGGCTTTAGCTTGTCCGGTACTGTCACCATGAGAAGCGTGCTTGTCCTCCTGTCCGGTTTTGAAACTTAAAATTGCAACACATATACCGCTATATTATAGCATTGTAAAAAATAAAATGCAATAAAATTTTGTCATATTGTAAAATTGCTGCCTCTTCTTCTCAAGTTTGCGTCGTTGACAGGTCTTTTATGCCATGTTATAATGCACTTGCTAAAAATACCCGCCATACAGCGGGCAAAATTCAGACGGAGGTGCGTGCGCAATGAAAGGGTCGCCATACGAATATTACCCCGACAAGGCCCAAAGAGATAAGTGGATTTCGGATATTTTAGAGGACGCGAAAGCCAATGCCGGCCGTGCCGAGGTGCTCGCGGACAACGGTTATCGCAACAATTTTGGCGCATTTCACATGAGCGGAAACAGGCTCGTCAAATTCACACCGGCGGGCAGGCGCCCGTTTTACGGCATTTGGCAGCCTGCACTTCGCGGCCCTGCGCCGCTTGTGGTGCATCTGCCCGGCTATGGCGCCGAACTGTCGGTTCATCCCGACGTCAACGCCGAGGGCTATAATGTGCTCTGCCTCTCGCCGCTCGGATACTGGACGCCCGAGGGCTTTGACGACAGCCTGCGCGGCGAGCGTGGCGAATGGCCAGTCCTGCCAGATACGATGATTTCGGGCGGCGAAAATGGATACCGCTATTGGCTCGCCGACGCCGCGTCGGCGGTTATGTGGGCGTGGTCACAGCCGCAGGTGCTGCCAGACCGGGTCTCGTTTTACGGGACAAGCCAAGGCGGCGGAACGGCGCTGCTGCTCGGCTCAATTTTCGCCGGTATCGGTACCCGTTGCGTCGCGGCCGACCAGCCGTATCTCACAAACATCCCGCTCGTTTTGCAGCGAGGCGGATACACCTTCCTCAACCGCGCGTTCGAGCCTGATTTTGGCGTACCGCACGAAAAGCTGTGGCACGGGCTCGGATACTGCGACACCTTAAATTACACCGACAGAATGGACTTCCCTGTACTGCTCACGCTCGGCACCGTCGACGACGTCTGCCCGCCCGATACAATCGAGCAGCTTTACGAAAAACTCCCCTCTACCAAAGCGCTTTATTCGTTGGCGGGACGCGCCCACGGATACAACTACGAATTTATCCGGCTCGCCTGCGCCTGGTTCAAGTTATATGCATAAAACCGCCCGTTTTTGATATGCCTCGCGCTGCACCAATGCAATTAAGCCGTCCGTTTGGGGTATAGCTCACCCCAACGGACGGCTGTTCTTTTTTGATGTCCAAAATACATTTGCGACAATGTTCAGCAGCACATGAGCGTGGGAGACAGCTCGCTTCAGAGGAGCTGCGCCTTTCCGACATTATTGCTTTCCACAGATATTTCGCCTGAGAGCCGCTTTTTTGCCGGGCAATTTTAATATATTGCCGCCTGCAAACTATGCTGCGTGGATGCATGAGGAATATTTACAGCTTAACATGCCATGCAGGTTTACTTTTGTATTCTTTTGCCATGGCCAAATACACCTATCTCACACTGTAAAGCAGGTCTCCGTAAGAGGGGAACGGCCAGTGTTTTTCGGCTGTGATAAGCTCCGCCTCATCGACTGCGGCGCGCAGCTCGCTCATCTTTGGTATGACAAGGTCCCGGTAGCCATACGACTGTTCGGTCACGTCCTGTATACCGTGAACTTTGTTTACTTTTTCCTCGAGCTCCTCCGCTCTCGACGAAATTATGCTCATAAGTGCTGAAAGCCTCTCAAGCAGACTTTTTTCATAGCTGCAGTCGATATTTCCCGACACCGCCATTTTCGCGGCCGCCATGGATGCAATCTCGGAAACATAAGCTCCGATTGCCGGAAGAATGTGCCTGCGCGTCATATCGAGCATTGTAAGCGCCTCGATTTTTATCACCTTGCAGTAGTTTGTGAGCAGGATTTCATATCTCGAGTGCAGCTCTTCGGACGAATAGACATTGTGCGATACAAGCATGTCAAGATTCTTTTTGCTTATCAGATATGGCATGCAGTCGGGCGTGGTCTTAAGATTGAGCAGACCGCGGTTTTCGACTGCCTCCTTTACCCAGGCATCGTCATAGCCGTTGCCGTTGAATATAATCCGTTTATGCTTGCTAAATGTGTCCCTAATCAAATCGTTGAGTGCAGCTTTGAAGTCGGAGGCACCCTCGAGCACGTCGGCAAACTGGCGCAGCGACTCCGCAACCGCGGTGTTGAGCATAATGTTTGCACAGGCTATGCTGTCGGACGAGCCGAGCATGCGGAACTCAAATTTATTGCCTGTAAATGCAAAGGGCGATGTTCGGTTGCGGTCAGTTGTATCCAGCGGCAACGGCGGAAGCACCGATGTGCCAAGCTGGATTTTCCCCTTTATGGTCGCATTATAGGGTATGCCAAGCTCAATCGATTCGAGTATAGCGGTAAGCTCGCTGCCGAGATATACCGATATTATCGCGGGAGGCGCTTCATTTCCGCCGAGACGAAGGTCGTTGCTTGCTGTGGCAACCGAAACCCGGAGCAAATCCTGATAATCGTCGACGGCCTTTACAACCGCGACAAGAAATAGCAGAAACTGCGCGTTTTCATACGGCGTCTCGCCCGGGGAAAGCAGGTTTACACCGGTGTTTGTGTTCAGCGACCAGTTGTTATGCTTGCCCGAACCGTTCACGCCGGCAAACGGCTTTTCATGAAGCAAACATACCAGACCGTGGCGCAGCGCGACCTGCTTCATTATCTCCATTGTAAGCTGGTTGTGGTCGGTGGCAACATTCACAGTCGTGTGAATGGGGGCAAGCTCGTGTTGTGAAGGGGCGACTTCGTTATGTTCGGTTTTGGCAAGTATTCCGAGCTTCCAAAGCTCTTCGTTGAGGTCCTCCATAAATGCGGCGACACGCGGTTTAATCGAACCGAAATAGTGGTCTCCAAGCTCCTGACCTTTGGGCGGGGGCGCACCAAAAAGCGTGCGACCGGTGAAAATCAAATCGGGCCGCTTGTTGTACATTTCGCGGTCGATGAGAAAGTATTCCTGCTCTGCTCCGACAGTGGGATATACATACGAAACTTCGGTGTGACCAAAAAGCGTGAGTATGCGCAAAGCCTGTTTGTTCAAAGCCTCCATCGAGCGGAGCAGCGGCGTTTTCTTGTCGAGTGCATGTCCGCCATACGAACAAAACGCGGTCGGTATACAGAGGGTATTACCCTTTATGAATGCATAAGAGGTGGGGTCCCAAGCCGTATATCCGCGCGCCTCAAATGTGGCACGAAGTCCACCGGAGGGGAAAGACGACGCGTCGGGCTCGCCGCGGACAAGCTGTTTACCCGAAAACTCCATTATAACTTTGCCGTCAGGTGTCGGGGAGATAAAGCTGTCATGCTTTTCCGCGGTTATACCGGTCATCGGCTGGAACCAGTGCGTGTAATGCGTGGCGCCATGCTCGATAGCCCACTCTTTCATCGCGTTCGCGACTACATTAGCAACTTCTATGTCAAGGTCCTTGCCTTCGTTTATGGTGCGCATCAATGAATTATAGGTTTCCGCAGGCAGGCGCTCTCTCATCACCGTCGGGCCAAATACAAGCGAGCCGAAATACTCGGGGAGCTTTTTCATAAAAGGAGCCTCCTAAAGCCATAAGTAGCTTACAAAATAAAGCGCCGCAGACAACTTATCTGCGGCGCCGTTGCCGTATTACAACATTATTATAATATCGCACAGCTTATTTGTCAATATATTTTTTACAAATTGAATGGCATTTTTATGGATTTTGCAGCTTCGTCAATATTATCAGACAAAACAGCGCCGATTTTTGTGATAATTGCAAGCATGCCAATCCGTTTCCTGCAGCTTGCAGACAAAATAAGGGTGCTGATCCTGTCAAAATTCATCTATATCAAATAAAGTGAGGGATTGAAAATGACACCTAAATATGTTATAATCAGTGGTGTTATTTCGATCGGCAGCTTTGAAACAGCAAACAAAAGCGGTCGCATATACCGGCCGATCCATACCGGTGGCAGCCTGAAAAGCTATATACGCCAGTGATAATTGGCTTCGACATGGCGCGCGGATAATTTCATTTGAATTTGGAGCCGCTCAACAAGGCAAATATCCGCCTGATAAAAATGCATGTCTCCCATTGTCTTTTCGGGAAAAACCGATTGAAAATGCCCAAAGGTGTGGTATAATTACTATAATAAATAAATCACACGCTCGACTTTAATGCGACACACCTTGATTTGCGCCGCCGAACCGATTGAGTGATAGCTACACAGGCTGACAATACAGCATTGTAACGCTCGCGCGGCATTGCAGCACGCCGGGCAACGCTATCTCAAAGGTCCCAATATAAAGGGGTTTGGCAATGCTCATGACCAGGTCGGCGATATGACATGCGCCGGCCGTATCGTTGTGCATGGCGATACCACCGGCGGCGCGGTTAAATGAAATGGCCGAGCACCATCTCGCGGCCGCACAGCCACCGCCGAGCATGGCATCGGCACGCAAACACGGGAGGCTGCAATAAAAATTATTAGAATATACCAAATCCAATAAATCCGGGAGAAACGACATATATGCAGCATATTTGCAGGCACCGGCCCTGCGACAGATTCGATGATAAACCGCATGAAGAGTGCGCAGTTTTCGGGGTATGTCTCTCCGGCAGCTATGAAGCTGCGGGACTTACCTACAACGCGCTTCTCTCTATGCAGCACAGGGGACAGGAAGGCACCGGAATTGCCGTTACCGTCGACAATCAAATAGCCCTGAACAAGGGAATGGGACTTGTCGGCGACGTGTTTGGCAGCGGCGGGCTTTCCCAACTCCCGAAAAGCTCGTCGGCGCTGGGTCACAACCGCTATTCAACATCAGGCAGCAAAAATGAATGCAATGTTCAGCCTTTCGTCACCGAATACCTTACGGGACGGCTTGCTGCGGCTCACAACGGCAATATCACAAACGCTGACGAGCTGCGCGAATGGCTGCGCAAACTCGGTGTCCGTTTCGAGGCCACCAGCGACAGCGAGGTTATCTCGTCGCTCGTTGCCTATTATACCGTAACGCTCGGCGATATAAGAGCGGGCGTAAAGAAAGCGGTGTCCGAGCTTCGCGGCGCATTTTCGCTTGTCATTTTGTGCGGCGACGGCAGGATTGTCGCGGTACGCGACGCCGACGGGTTCAGGCCGCTGTGCATCGGCACGGGCGAAAACGGCATAGCGGTTGCATCCGAAAGCTGTGCACTTGACGCAATAGATTTTAAATTCCTCCGCGACATCGCGCCGGGCGAGCTTGTCATTTTCGAGGACGGCAAGCTGTCAGTTTCTGAAATAGTGCTTGATAAGCGCACCCCGGATAACGGACTTTGCATTTTCGAGTATGTCTATTTCGCCCGCCCCGACTCAATTATAGACGGCGTGTCCGTATACGAGGCAAGATTTAATATGGGACGCACGCTCGCGCGCGAGCATCCGGCCGAAGCCGATGTTGTTTGCGGAGTGCCCGACTCCGGACTTGAGGCTGCGGCCGGATTTGCTGCGGAAAGCGGACTGCCGCTTGTTACCGGTTTTGTCAAAAACCGTTATCTTGGCAGAAGTTTTATATACCCCACTCAAGCACAGCGAAAAAAAATAGTTAAGCTGAAACTCAACCCGCTGCGGGCAAACATCGAAGGCAAACGGGTCGTACTTGTGGACGATTCGATTGTGCGGGGCACGACAAGCGAAAAGATTGTCACCTCGCTGCGCGAAGTCGGGGCAAAGGAAGTGCATCTGCGCATTTCGTCGCCGCCGTTCAGGCACGTGTGCCTATACGGCACCGACATTGCAAGCGAAGACGCTTTGATAGCAAATCACCTTACAACAGAACAGATCCGCGATAAAATCGGAGCCGACAGCCTTGGCTATATCAGCGTGCAGGGGCTTGTAGACGCCTGCGGAAAAGGAAAACCTTCGGAATACTTCTGTAAGCAGTGTTTCGTCCGCCGTCGCGGCTGATAGCGGTAAACCAAAACGGAGAATCGAAAGCAGATTGTATATGGCTGAAAAGAAAGCATACCTTATACTTGAAGATGGCCTGTGCCTTGAAGGTTATGCCTTCGGCGCGGAGAAGGAAACGACCGGCGAAGTCGTGTTTACAACCGCTATGACAGGTTATCTTGAAACGCTGACCGACAAAAGCTACTATGGACAAATCATAACGCAAACATTCCCGCTTATCGGGAATTATGGGGTTATACCCGAAGATTTTGAGGGGCAGAAAATCAGTGCGGTGGGCTACGTTGTCAGCGATTTATGCACGGCTCCCTCAAACTTCCGCTGCAAAGGCAAACTCGACGACTTTTTGCGCGAGCAGGGCGTGCCCGGAATCTATGGCATCGACACGCGCAGGCTGACGCTTCATTTACGCTCGCGCGGGACGATGAACGGGCGCATATCTTATACCCCTGAATATACTCCGGATATTGCGGAACATAAAATCAAAGACGCCCTTAAAAACGTTTCGGTCGCCTCGCCTGTTCCCGGACGCGGCGGCAATTTTAAAGTCGCCATGCTCGATTACGGGTATAAAGAAAATATCCGCCGCGAGCTTGAGGAAAGAGGTTGCAGCGTTACCATATTCCCGTACGATACATCCGCCGAAAATATAGCCGCATCCCGGCCGGACGGCATAGTGCTGTCAAACGGCCCCGGCAATCCTGCGGATAACACCATACCAATTGCCAACATGCAAAGGCTGTTTTTTGATACAGATATACCTATGTTCGGAATTTGCCTCGGGCATTTGATTTTAGCGCTTGCAGCCGGCTTTTCTACTGAAAAGCTCAAATTCGGGCACCGCGGCGCAAACCAACCGGCCAAAGACGTTGTCACCGGCCGCACATATATGACCACGCAAAACCACGGCTATGTGGTCACCGGCGACAGTGTGGCTCCCGAGATAGCACAAGTTCGCTTTGTTAACGTAAATGACGGCACAATCGAGGGACTGCAGTATAAGCGGAAACGAACTTTTTCGGTGCAGTTTCATCCCGAAGGCTGCGGGGGGCCGCGTGACACCTCGTTCCTTTTCGACGAATTTGTGAAGCTCATGGGGGAGTACAAAAGTGCCGAGAGATAAATCCATCAAGAAAGTAATGCTTATAGGCTCGGGGCCCATTGCCATCGGACAGGCGGCCGAGTTTGACTATGCGGGTACACAGGCCTGCCGCGTGCTGCGTGAGGAAGGCGTGGAGATTGTCCTTGTCAACTCCAACCCCGCAACAATCATGACCGACAGCGTCATGGCCGACAAAATATACATCGAACCGCTAACACTTGCCACAGTGCGCAGGATTATAGAAAAAGAGCGGCCGGACAGCATCCTGTCCGGAATGGGCGGCCAGACGGGTCTCACACTTTGCATGCAGCTTGCTCGCTCCGGCGTGCTCGAGAAATACGGCGTGCGGCTGCTCGGCAGCTCGCCGGAAACCATAGACAAAGCCGAGGACCGCAAGCTGTTCAAAGAGACCATGCAGTCCATCGGACAGCCTGTTATCCCCTCCGTCATCGCGACCAGCATGGAGGAGGCATACGATTTTGCCGAGGAAAGCGGCTTTCCCGTTATAGTCCGGCCGGCGTTCACGCTCGGCGGCAGCGGCGGCGGCATTGCCTACAGCCGTGCCGAGCTGACGGAGGTCGCGGCAAGCGGACTTGCAGCCTCGCCTATCGGACAGATTCTTGTCGAACGCTGCGTTGCCGGCTGGAAGGAAATCGAGTTTGAGGTCATGCGCGACGCGCTCGACAACGTCATCACCGTCTGCTCGATGGAAAACCTCGACCCCGTGGGCGTCCACACGGGAGACAGCATCGTCGTCGCCCCGGCGGTGACGCTTTCGGACAAGGAGTACCAGATGCTCCGCAAGGCGGCCATCGACATTATCCGCGCCCTCAAGGTCGAAGGCGGCTGCAACGTCCAGTTCGCCCTGAGCCCCACGAGCTTCGACTACTACGTCATCGAGGTCAACCCCCGCGTGTCCCGCTCCTCGGCGCTCGCCTCGAAGGCGACGGGCTACCCCATCGCCAAGGTGGCCACGAAAATCGCCGTGGGGTATACGCTGAGCGAGATCAAAAACGCCGTCACGGGCAAGACGAGCGCCTGCTTCGAGCCGGCGATTGACTACGTCGTCGTCAAGTTCCCGAAGTGGCCGTTCGACAAATTCGTCGGCGCCTCAAGAAAGCTCGGCACCCAGATGAAGGCGACCGGAGAGGTCATGGGCATTGGTTCCACCACATCT
>DGDL01000065.1:11473-13682 GCA_002385415.1 Clostridiales bacterium UBA3953 | reverse complement strand
ACTGCTTTCCACCTTCAAAAACGGCGGTGACGTAGCTATTGTGCCGGGTATCGGCTGGTATGTTTTTTGCGGCGTCGTTTGGGGCTTGAGCCTCGTCGTGCCCGGACTCAGCTCTTCATCTATATTGATTTTTCTCGGACTGTACGAGCCGATGGCATCCGGCATTGCCGCTCTGCGCCCGGATGTTATTCTGCCCCTTATCTGCGGCATTGTGATAACCGCTATGCTTTCGGCAAGAGCCGTTGACGAGCTGTTTTGCAAATTTGGGCAGTTTACAAATTATACCGTGCTCGGCATCGTGCTTGCATCCACACTTTTGATAGTGCCGACCTTGTTTGAGTCGCCTGTCGAAATCTTAATATGTGCAATGCTGTTTTTTGGTGGGTTTGTCGGCGCTTATTTTCTCAACAAGTACAGCGGTGAAACCGACAATTGAAAAAATTAGTATAATTCCCCCTTTTGACCCATTCAAACTCAAAACGCCGGAGAGCATCGCTCATCCGGCGTTTTTTTGCTGCGCTCACAGCTCGCGCATCAGGTTAAACGAGTTGTATAAATCCAGAATACCGTATCCCCACTGGTAATTTGGATATGACGTAAATTCGCTGCGCCCGCAGCCGCGTATAAAATAGCCTTTTATCTGATATGTACTTATTGAGCGGTTAATCCCTTCCACGATTCCCCACTCCAGCATGAGCGCTGCAGCGCCTGTGGTAATCGCGGCGGCGACGCTTGTTCCCGTCATGGTGCCGTATCCGGTCGGGAATATTCCCCCTACCCTCACACCCGGCGCGACGAGGTCGGGCGAGTTTGTCGGCAGCAGCGTCGGCCCCCACGATGAGTTGACATAAAGGCTGTTGTCATTGTGGTTGTAAGCCCCAACCGACAGCGTGGCAAACGATGTGGCAGGCACGACCACTGTATAATACGGGTCGGGCGACAAAAACTCAACGCCGGGCGAGCCGAGTCCGGTCAGCGGCAGATATGCGTCGAATCTTCCGTTTGTAATTATATCGCCATGCACTGTAATCGACCATATCCCGGGCGTGGCATCATTAATTCTAACGATTGTCACCTGCCCACTGCTGCCTGTCACCGGATAGTAGTACTCGACCGAGATGCGCGACCGCTCGAAAATCAGGTTGGTAGTCAGCGTTGTGCCGCTTTTTGCGGGTACGCGGCCGACCACCTCACCCGACGGTGACCTTATCGACACCGATATCCGGTCGGACACGGGGTTTATTATGGAGGTATAGATATTGCTGCCCAGCTCGCTGCAGTTTATATCGATTGTCGACGTACCGCCGGTTTCGGCAATCGTTCCCCGCATGTGGTGGCGCGCCTGACTTTCGTTGCCGACAGCGGTGCAAACGCAAACGCCGCTGATGGTCGCTATATGGTCGAGATACTGTTCGAGCAGCGAGAACCCGTCGTGGGTGCCGTTGTTGGTACCGACTCCGATGCAAATAGCCACCGGTCTGTTCAGCCTTTTTGCCTGATTCACTATATACTCGACCCCGAGCATAACCGCGCTCGATTCAAATGCATATTCCTGGTCCTCGGGCACCATGAAATACTCGAGATAATACGGTCTGGCGCGTTTGAGTTTTACGGCAACTATTTCGGCGTCCGGCGCCGCGCCTATGTATTCACCGCGCTCCCTGCTTGCCATGATGGAGGCAAGAAAGGTGCCGTGACCGGATGTGTCGCGCTGCGGCACGATGCTGTACGGGTCATCTGCCCGAAGCGCCTCGTTTATCTGCTCTCGCGTGTATTCGGTGCCAATGAAAAATCCCTGCGGCGGAGGCCCGGTGGTGTCGCTCATATCATATATAGACACGATTTTTGTGGTGCCGTCTTCATAAATAAATGCGGGATTAGTATAATCGATGCCGGTGTCAACCAGCCCGATCAGCACGCCCCTGCCGGTAAGCGAAAGATAAGACTGCTCCTGCACCTGCCTAATCCCCGCCGCATCAAGCGACTCGCGGTCGAGAAGCCCCAAAACCATCGATCTCGACAGGAAAAACTCCGTCCCGAGCAGGTCTCTTATCTCATCTATATCCCTGCGATTGGCATACACTATCACATATCTATCGGACAATACCTGAGAAAACCTGAACATCGGATTGTCCGAAATATCAAGCAGTATATAGTCATTTGTCCCGAGTATTAAATCTATTGTATCAGGGTCGTTTAGAAAATCGCT
>DGDL01000065.1:0-11276 GCA_002385415.1 Clostridiales bacterium UBA3953 | reverse complement strand
CTATTCATCATATAAATATACCTCCTGACGTGTATTGTTCCAAAAGCAGCATGGTGTCTTCAAGACAGAGCGAACCGTATCCCCACTGATTGTTCGGGTACTGTACATTTCTGTTTCGGCGCGCCCCTTTTTGCAGAAAAGCTTTCACACGCTGGCCGTAAAGAAACACGTCGTTGCGGTTGACAATCCCCCACTCCATCATAAGCGCCGCAGCGCCGGCAACAAACGGCGACGCTATGCTCGTACCGCTGAACCTGTCATAACCGCCGCCGGGTATCGTCGTTATAACATCCACCGCCGGCGCGACTAAATCGGGTTTGACAATATTGTTGCGCGTATAGCCGCGCCCCGAAAATGACGCGACAGTACCGCTGCGTGCGTCATAGCCGCCTACCGCTATTACCTGCGACGCTGTGGACGGAAGTGTTAACGTTATATCGGTGTTTGGCGTTGCAAACGCGGTGCTGAACGACACGTCCTCCACATTGGGCAGCCACGCGTCAAAACGCCCGTCGACGACATTTTCTCCGGTCACTTCAATGCGCCAAAGGCCTTGCGGTAACGGCCTGTTAACCCCCTCAAACAGTATATAAATCTCCTGTGATTCGGTGTAAATTGTCGGCTGATTGAAAAAAACGGTTATATTGACGCCGTCCATTGTTGCCAGGTACAGGCGCGCGGTCGGGCGAATTTCGCCGGACTCGGTGCCGACAGGCGAGATTATGCGCCACACAAACGTGTCCACAAAATTCTTCCATATCGCAACATACAATTTATAAACATCGCCGAAGGTAAAAAACTCCATATATGTCTGCCTGCCCTGAACCACAAACCCGGTAAAATGATGTGCCGCGGCCCCCTCGTTGCCCGTCGCAACCGAGATAGAGGTTTTCCACTCCTGGGCTACCGAGTCAATGTATGCCTCAAACAGGGTGTTGCCGTCATGAGGCCCGTTGTTTGTTCCATAGCTGATGTTAATGCTGACAGGCATATTCAGCTCCCGGGCTTTATCAACAATATACTTCAGCGCCCGCATGATTTCGGTTGTGCGGGCAAAGGCTTCATTGCCGGTGCGCCCGAGCTTCACGACTATTAAACTCGCTTCGGGCGCCGCGCCTATCTGAACTCCGCTCGACGCCCTGCCGTTGCCGGCAGCAACCCCCGCAACCGCAGTCCCGTGACCGTTGTAATCGAAAAACGGCACTATGTCGAAAGGATTTGGCGACTGCAGCGCCTCATTTATCTGAGCGCTGTTGTATTCGACGCCGCGGGTGAAACCCTGTGGCGGTGAGCCAAGCGCGGGATCGGCAAGCTGGTCCCACAGGTACAGTATTCGCGTTGTGCCGTCGTCGTTGATAAAATCGGGATGAGTGAAATCTATGCCCGAGTCTATAATGCCGATGATTGTTCCCTGCCCGCGCAGCCCGAACCTTTGTCCGTGAACACGGGTGATACAGGCGTTTGCGAGATTGCGGAACAGCTCGAATGTAAGCGTTTTGGGCAGCTCCAAAAATTCCACTTCGGGAAAGGTGTAAAGCTGCGGTATCTGCTCGACCTCGATGGTCAGGATTGCAAATGTATTGTTGAGTATCTCGACAGTTGCGCCAAGCCGCTGTGCAACTCTGCCAATATCGCCGTTATATTTGACAATGAGTTCCGTTCGACCCTCCAGCACCAGTCGGGGGTCAAATCTCAGCAACCTCTCAAGTGCGGCAATGTTTGTTTGCGTCATAATGGCACCCTGTCCCCCATCAAGCTTGTTTAGTTTAATTATATGCAGCGCTCTGTTATCTGTTATATGAGAATAACCTATTTCAGGCGCAAATCCCGGCTGGAGAATATAATTATATCAGAGCATCCGTTACCGCATTATATTATAAAATAATACAGCCGATGGTGATAGACATGCAGAATATAAATACATATCTTGGATTCCTTCAGATACACGTCACCGATTCTGGCAGCAGAGTGCCGGTTGGCGATGCAAGGGTACGCATTTCGCCGACCGGCGAAGAGCAGCAGGTCATCGAAGAGCTTGTCACCGACTCGTCCGGTCTTTCCGACCAGGTACCGCTGCCTGCTCCGCCGATTGACCTGTCGCTGATTCCCGAGACCGAAATCCAGCCGTATGCCGAGTATGACATTACCGTCGAAGCGCCAGGCTTTCATTCGGTCGCGGTGCGCGGCGTGCAAATATTACCCGACACGCGTGCCGTCCAGGATGTCCGCCTTCCCATAATAGACGAGCCGCCGGAGGCGCAGCTACCCGACACCATTGTCATACCTCCGCATACGCTGTGGTATGAGTACCCGCCCAAAATCCCCGAAGACCCCGTCAAGCCGCTGCCCGAAGGAGAAGGGTTCGTTGTGTTGCCCGAGCCTGTCGTGCCCGAGTTTGTCGTTGTGCACGACGGTGTGCCGAGCGACCCCAATGCGCCAAACTACTATGTTCCCTTCACCGACTATATAAAAAACGTCGCATGCAACGAGATTTACTCGACATGGCCGGTGGAGGCTATAGAAGCCAACGTACTTGCAATTATCTCATTTACAATGAACCGCGTGTATACCGAATGGTACCGCGGCCAGGGGTATAATTTCACCATTACAAGCTCAACCGCATACGACCAAAAATTTACCTACGGCCGCAATATTTTCGCCGAAATCTCAAATATAGTGGATTATCTTTTCACCACATTTATAACCAAGCCGGACATCAGGCAGCCGCTGCTCACGCAATACTGCAACGGAACGACCATAACCTGCCCCGAGTGGCTCAGCCAATGGGGGTCAAAGGCGCTCAGCGACCAAGGATTCGACGCCGTGCAGATACTGCGCACCTATTACGGACAGGACATATATTTGGCCGAGGCAGAAAGGGTTTCGGGTATCCCGATTTCATACCCCGGTACCCCCCTTCAGGTCGGCTCGGTCGGGCCGAATGTGCGTACAATACAGGAGCAGCTCAACGCCATATCCGACAACTATCCGGCTATACCGAAAATCCGGGTCGACGGCATCTTCGGCGAGCAAACGCGCAATGCTGTCATGACATTTCAGAGGATTTTCAATCTGCCCGAAACCGGCATTGTGGATTTCGCCACATGGTATCGAATATCGCACATCTATGTGGCGGTCACACGCCTTGCAGAGCTGTAAGCAAAAAACCGGAAGGCACAAAAATTCCTTCCGGTTTTTGTTTATCACGGCGTTTTCATAACAACAATGAAACATTGTTGCGAAAAAATGCGTTATTATTGTTAATTTGAAGTAAGTTCTATTGACAAACAATTTATTTTCGATATAATTGATTTATATTAGTTAGAAAACGAATAAATTGCAAGCCGTCGCAATACGGCTGCTTTTGTTTATGGGTGGTATGTGCCCCCGGATATATTAAAATAAGGAAGGTATCAAGTCATGAACGAACACAACGGCAAATGCAATGACATGCCGGACAAGCCCAGCAACGACAATTCGACTTGCTGCTGCGGCGATAAATCCCAGACTAATAATACCCCCCCTCCCCCGCCGCCGAGCGAAAACGGTGCACATGGCAGGAGCGGCGATGTCCCTATGGTTGATCTGCACACCAAATGCCACTTTGAAAATCGCACGGAGTGTGCCGCTCCCCCTCATTTACCGGTAACACCGCTCATTCTGATAAATGAAATATCAAAGCTGTTCCGTGACCGCATACGCGACGAGAACATGCAGAACAGCTATCGGATGCTGCTTTTCCATTTGGCGATGCGCGGAGGGCGCTCACAGCTTGAGCTTGCCAACATCACCCATCTCAAGCCTCCCACAATCAGTGTCACGCTGCAGAAAATGGAGGCAGACGGTTATGTCAAGCGCGTTCCAAACGAGCGCGATATGCGCCAAACCCTCGTTTACCTCACCGAAAAGGGCGAGGAATACAACAAAAACATGCGCAAGAAAATCGACATGATCGACAAACAGGTGGCATCCGGCTTTACCGAAGAGGAAATGCAGACACTTATTTCAATGCTCATCCGGATGCGGGATAATATAAAACATCACGACGACAGGCATCCTCCTCAGCCGGCCGAATAATTTTGGTAAAATTAAAGTTTTATTATTTAATATTATAAAGGATTAATAGAAATTACATCGTATGAAATTGGCAAAATATATTAAACCTTATTTGTTGTTTGCCATATTGTCTCCCCTGATGATGGTTGTTGAGGTGCTTGTCGACCTTATACAGCCCACATTGATGAGTGTCATCGTAGACGATGGCGTTATAGCCGGGGATTTAAGCAAACTTGCACGCACCGGCCTTTTAATGCTTTTGCTTGTTGTTGTCGGGGGTATTGGCGGGCTGTCGGCCTCCTATTTCTCCGCGGTCGCGTCGCAGGGCTTCGGCCGCGACCTGCGCGGCGATATTTTCCGCCGTGTCATGGACTTGTCGCTGTCGCAAACCGACAAGTTCTCCACCGGCTCGCTTGTCACACGCCTGACAAACGACGTTACCATGCTTCAAAACTTTGTCGCAATGGTGCTGCGCATGTTTATTCGCGCGCCGCTGCTTTTCGTCGGCGGCATTATAATGGCGCTGTCGCTTGACGTCAGCTTTTCAATCGTACTGGCCTGCGCCATGCCCATCGAGCTTATTATTGTGTTAATCGTCGTGCTCAAGGCACGCCCGCTGTTTGACACTGTCCAGAAAAAAATAGACAATGTCAACTCAATCGTCCAGGAAAACATAATGGGCGCACGCGTGGTCAAGGCTTTTGTGCGCGAGGAGCACCAGATAGGCAAATTTGACGATGCAAACCGCGACCTGCGCGACACCACGTTGTACGTCCAAAAGCTGCTTGCAATACTCCACCCCACGATGATGATTATAATGAACGTGTCGGTCGTGGCAATTATACTTATCGGCGGGCTTCAGGTGCAGGCAGGTGCGCTTGAGGTCGGCAAAATCATGGCCGCCATAACTTATGTCGTGCAAATCCTGTTCTCGCTCATGATGGTGGCGATGATGTTCCAGATGCTTTCGCGGGCAATGGCATCGGCGCGTCGCATCAATGAGGTGCTGGACGAAAAGCCCGCTATCATGTCGGGCAGCAGCACCCCCGAACGCAGGAAGGGCGGCGGCAGCGTCAAATTTGAAAATGTCAGCTTCCGTTATCCCGGCACATCCGGCAAGCCGGTGCTTTCGGATATCAATCTGGACATCAAACCCGGCGAATATATTGCCATTTTGGGTGCGACCGGCTCAGGAAAATCATCGCTTGTCAAGCTGATTCCCCGTTTTTATGACGTGACGGAGGGGCGCGTGCTCGTCAACGGCATTGACGTGCGCGACTTTGACCTGAAAAATCTGCGCGAGCGCATTGCCTTTGTGCTTCAGACCAGCGAACTGTTTTCCGGCACCGTCGCCGACAACATCCGCTTCGGGTACGAGGATGCGACCGACGAAGAGGTGCGCCGCGCCGCCAAAATCGCCCAGGCAGACGAGTTTATCAGCTCATTTGTCGACGGATATGACACTTATGTCGCCGAAAAGGGCGCGTCCCTTTCGGGCGGGCAAAAGCAGCGCATCGCAATTGCGCGCGCAATACTCCGCAAGCCTGAGATTATCATTTTCGACGACAGCACCTCGGCGCTTGACGTGGGTACCGAAAGCAGTCTGCGCGCCGCACTGCGCAGCGAGCTGAAGGACACAACGATTATAATGATAGCCCAGCGCATTACCAGCGTTATGACTGCCGACAGGATTGCGGTAATCGAAGACGGCATTATAACCGCCTGCGCCCCGCATGACGAGCTTCTGGAAACGAGCGAAACATATCGCGATATTTACAACTCTCAAATCGGACAGCGCGACCTGACAGAGGAAGACATAGATGCTCTGGGTACACTTGCGGAAGGAGGTGCCGTCGGTGTCTGAAAATAAAAAACTCGGCAGCAGCAATCCAAACGGAGCCGAAAAGCATGCGGCGGGCGGTCGCCCGGAGGACACCGCAGCCAAAGCCGAAAAGCCGCGCAAAAAGCGCATGCCGCACGACGAGCTTGACGACAACGAGCTTTTGAAGCGCCGCATGGCAGACCGCGGCGGCCCTCGCGGCCCGATGATGAGCCGCATGATACAAGAAAAGCCGAAAGACATGAAAAAAACACTGCGCAGGCTTTTCTCATATCTCGGCTCGGCAAAGCTGCTTGTGATAGGGCTGCTTGTTATGACGATTTTCACCACTGCCGCATCGCTTGCCGGCCCGGCGCTTCAGGGAATTGCCATCGACTCCATCCGCCATCAAAATCCCGACGGCACATACTCTTTTGAGTGGCAGAGGCTTGTATTGTCCCTTGTGGCGATGGCCGCAATATATGTCGCGTCATCGGCATTCACCTATATTTCAAACATCTGGTCGGCAAAACTTTCGCAAAACACGGTTTACCGCATGCGAGCGGACCTTTTCGAGCGAATATCTTACCTGCCCATCAAATACACCGACACGCACAGCCACGGCGACATCATGAGCCGCATGACAAACGACGTCGACAACATATCAAACGCTGTTTCCTCGTCCATTGCCTCGCTTTTCTCGGGCGCGATAACGCTTGTCGGCTCGCTTGTTATGATGCTATACTACAGCCCGATTATGACGCTTGCGGCTGTAGTGGTTATCCCGATAACGCTGTTTTCTACCTCAAAACTGTCGGCTGTAATGCGCAAGTATTTTGTAAAACAGCAGCGCGTGCTCGGCAGCCTCAACGGTCATATCGAGGAGATTGTGACCGGATTTAAAACGGTTGTCGCTTACAGCCACGAAGAGAAAGCGATCGAGGAGTTCGAAGAGTACAGCAACGAGCTTCGCCGCGTGGGTATCACCGCCAGCGTATTCGGCGGGCTGATGGGTCCTATGATGAATGTCATCAGCAACATCGGGTTTTTGATAATAGCGGTAACCGGCGGGTGGCTCGCACTGAAAGGCGCAATCACGATAGGCGTCATCCAGGCGTTTATACAGTATTCAAAGCAGTTTACCCGCCCGCTTACCGAAATCGCAAACCAGTATACGGCCATTATAACCGCCGTTGCCGGCGCAGAGCGCGTGTTTGAGATTATGGACGCCCACAGCGAACGCGACGAAGCCGGCGAACCGCTCGACGTATCCACCGTAAAAGGCAATCTGTCGTTTGAAAACGTCAGTTTCTCTTACAAACCCGGCGAGCCGGTGCTGAAAAACTTTAACCTTGAAGTGAAAGCCGGACAAAAGATAGCGATTGTAGGTCGCACCGGTTCGGGCAAGACCACCGTTGTCAACCTGCTCACGCGTTTCTATGACATCGACTCCGGCTCGATAAAGCTTGACGGGCGCGACATACGGACGATAAAAAAATCCGACCTGCGCTCCGCTATAGCCATCGTGCTCCAGGATACGGTGCTCTTTTCCGACACGATAGGCGGCAACATCCGGTTCGGCAGGCTCGGCGCAACCGACGATGAGCTTTTCGCCGCCGCGGCCACCGCAGAGGCGGACTCGTTCATAGAGCGGCTGCCCCAGCAGTATGATACGCCGCTCACCGAATCGGGCAGCAACCTGAGCCAAGGTCAGCGGCAGCTGCTATCAATCGCGCGGGCGGTGCTCGCCGATCCGAAGATACTAATACTGGACGAGGCTACCTCCAGCGTCGACACCCGCACCGAAATGCAAATCCAGCAGGCAATGATAAGGCTGATGGAAGGCCGCACGAGCCTTATCATTGCGCACCGTCTCTCGACCATACGGGACGCCGATAAAATTATCGTCATCGACGACGGGCACATCGTCGAGTCCGGCAATCACGAGGAGCTGCTTGCGGCAAAAGGCGTCTACTACAATCTCTATTTGACCCAGTTTGCAGGAATACAGACTTAATCTTAATAAAAATCGCCGCCGACAGTGGAGTTTTCCGCTGTCGGCGGCTGTTTTTTCGTTTTCGAGTTGTGCGGGTGATATAGCTTTTGCTGTGCAGTCCCCCGGTAAAAAATTGCCACTCCGGTTAAGTGCCGGCAAAGAGTTAGGCGGCCGGCAGCTTTTACACAATGCCGGATTCAGGCAACAAAGCCGCTTTTATCGGGGGCGTTTATCCTATATTTGCCGGCGATGCTCATGCGACGGTCGGGCGGCAAATCTATTTTCGGTTTTGCCGCAGCACCTCAAACGCTATTAGCGACGAGGCGGTCGCGGCAGAAAGCGACGCGCCGAAATCCCGCCCGTATGGCAGCCGCACGCGCAAATCAGCCGCATCAAGCAGCACGCGCGATATGCCGCGGCGCTCGCCGCCCACTATAATAAGCAGAGGCCGCTTCAGCTCGGCATCGTATACGTCCACGGCATCGCGCAGGTCGGCGCAGACGATTTTATAGCCGCGTGAGCGGAAAATGTCCACTGCCTCCAGCGGCTCGGCCACCGAAAGCGGCAAAAGCTCCGACGCGCCCGCGGAGGCACGGCAGACTACGCCGGCTGCGGACATCCAGTTGCGGGGAGTAAGCACCACACCGTCGGCGCCGGACGCGTATATACTGCGCAGTGCATAACCGAAATTATAGGGGTCCTCTATGCCCTCCAGCAGCATGTAAAACCCGTCGGAAGCCGGGTCGGGTGCGGGTATGGTACGCTCCCCGGCTATGGCAATAAGCCCGCCGTGTGACGAGCCGGTGGCAAGCTCTTCGATTTTCTCTCTCGGGCACGCCTCAACCGCAAAGCCGGAGCGCTCGCCGGTCTTTTTGAGCCAGGTCAGCTCCGGGCGTTTGCGCCGGTCGGTGTATCTTTCGGGGTCATAGAGCACCCGCTCGATTTTGCGGTCGCTTATGCCAAGTCTTGCGCCGTCAACCAGCGCCCGTATCGAAATGAGGCCTTCAAAAATACCGTTTGATACAAACCTTGATTCTTCTTTTTGCATGCAAAGATACCGCCGGTATAAAAAATGTATTAATCGTCGGCAGGCAGCTGCTCGGCTCCCACCGCCGTATCTGCGGCATGCGCGGCAGCGTATCTGACAAGCGGGCTGCGCCTGTATGCGATGTTCATCAGTATGCTGCAGACCAGCCAGCCCATCGGATAAGCCAGCGCGGTGAGCGCGAAATGATAGCCAAGCAGCCGGTTTACAAACAGATATGCCTGGCGGAAAATCACAAACGAAAACAGCATTATCGCTGTGGGCAACCTCGAGTTTCCGATACCGCGCAGCGCGCCCGCATAGATTTGGTTAAAGCATATAACCACATAAAACGGTGAAATCATCGCGATAAATTTTGACCCGTAAGATATAACCTCGGGGTCGTCGTTGAACAGCTTCAGCAGCGGGACGCGGCATATTATCAGCAGCACACACAAAATAGATGTTACAATAACCGAAAATGTAAGTGACTTGCGCACGCCTTCCCTTGCCCTGTCAAGTTTGTCGGCTCCGTAATTTTGCCCCACAAACGTCGTGGAGGCCATAGAAATACTTTGTACGGGTATAAGTACAAACACGTCGAGCTTGTGGTAACTCGACCAGCCCGCCATACATGCGGTTCCGAAATAGTTAATGTACGACTGCACAAAAACGTTTGAAAACGATGTTATTGCCTGCTGCAAACCTGTGGGCAGCCCTATCCGCACTATGCTTTTGAGCTCTTCAGCCGATATGCGAAGCCGTCGCCAGTTTATGGCATACGGTTTGTTTCCCCGCGAAAGCGAAAAAATCACAAGCGCGGCCGAGATAAACTGGGCAATTATGGTCGCGTAAGCCACGCCTGCGACGCCCAATCCGAAAGCAATCACAAATAGAAGGTCGAGCACAATGTTGAGAAACGCCGAAAGACATAAAAAATAAAGTGGCAGCCGCGAGTTGCCCACCGCGCGCAACACGCCCGAGCCCATGTTGTATATAAGCAGCCCGGCAATACCAGCAAAGTAAATTGTCAGATATGTATTTGCCTCGCCCATGACCTCGGGGGGTGTGGCCATCAAACGAAGCAGCGGGTCTGTTAGAAATATGCCCCCGACAGTTGCAAAAATCGAAAGAACCGCGGTTACGATTACGGTTGTATGCAGTGCATTGCGCAGTCTTTCAAAATCCTTTGCGCCATAATGGTGAGAAACGACAACACCGGCACCCACCGAGATACCGGCACACAGGCTGACCAGCATGTTTATAATGCTGCCCGTGCTGCCGACCGCGGCAAGTGCCTCTTTGCTCACAAACCTACCGACAACAATAGTGTCGACAGCGTTGTAGAGCTGCTGGAATACCAGACCTATTGCAGTCGGGATAGCGAAATTCATAATATGGCGCCATATAGCGCCTTCGGTCATATCCGCGTCGCCATCACCGCGTAATATACGAAGTAGCCTTTTCGTTTTAGTACCCTCCAAACACGCGCGGGTATTGAGCTGGCCCGCGGATAAAGCATTTTTCAAAATTATACCATGCCATCCGCGCAATATCAATACCCGCAAACTATAATTGCCACATTTGTCGCTATAACGTCAAAATGCTTTTGCCGCAGCGGCGGCAGAACTTAATTTTTGCGCTTGATTGCCGTCACTTCAAAGCCCGCGTCGGACACCGCATCGCGCAAAAGCGCATCCGGTATGTCATCCTCCGCTTCGATGGTGGCTTTCTTCCACATCAGCGAAACTTCAACTTTGCCCGCACCCGATATTCCGGAAAGCGCCTTTTCAACGCGCATCTTGCAGTGGTCGCAGTGCATCCCCTTTATTTTCAATATTATCTTCATATCCCCGCACCCCACAGGTAAAACAGTTAATACTATTATATCATACCCTCGTCATTTCCGCAAGCCGGGTCGGACGGTTTATATGCGGCAACAAATCTGCCCTGTCGCAGCGAGCGTCTTTTTGCGCAACCAAACTTTGCTTGTCAGCCCGCATTATTCGTGTTACTATATATAAAACTACAAGTTAAGCTCAGATATTTTTTTGACTGCAATCTATGCGGAGGCGTGCTGATGTTCGATACAAGGAAATTTGGCGCTTTTCTGGCTCGGCTCAGAAAAAACGCCGACATGACACAGTCGGAGCTTGCCGACAAACTCAACCTGACGCGACAGGCAATTTCAAAGTACGAGCGCGGGGACAGTTTTCCCGATATTTCGATTTTGAAAACAATATCCGCGATTTTCGGTGTTCCCACCTCTCTTCTCATAGCGGCGGGAGAGCCGACCGAGGGCGAGGCGGAAATACTTGAAGGCATACTTTGCGGCCGGGAGATCGAGCCGGCAAACGCCCGCGACGTTGTCAGTCTTGCGC
>DGDL01000101.1 GCA_002385415.1 Clostridiales bacterium UBA3953 | reverse complement strand
AGATAAAGCGACGCGTCCGGCTATGTGTCGTGGACTTTTAAAATCAGCCCGAATGCCGATGTGACGTTTGAGCCGTGGTTTGAAGTGACCGGCGGAGGTGCCTCGGCAAAGAAAACTTTCAGGCTCGCTCGCAGCATAGATAGCGAAGCATCAAGCATGCCGGCCGAAAACCCGCCGGAAGATACCGTCGCCGTCGAAACTCGGACCGACGAATCCGCAAAACCGGACTCCGGCAGCACTATTAAATTTGTCGGTGTCCGCGATACATACTTGCGCGGTGAAACTGTGACAGTTGTCGTTATCGGCAAGCCCAATACAATTTACACCCTTAAGGTTAAGTATAAATCAGGCTATTCAACCGCAAAAGGCCTCGGCGATGCCAAAAGCAACGATGCCGGCGAGGTGTCGTGGACATTTAGGATTGGCAATCGCGTCGACCTTGATTTCCGCCCGTCGCTCGAAGTTGAGGGCGGCGGAGAGCTTGCTGTTCACTTTTTCAGTGTAACCGGATAAAGCAAATACGGCGCAGCATACCGTCGCTGCGCCGTATAATGTTGGCCTCAAAATTTCGAGCCGCTATAAAACTTAGATTTCGGGAATAACAATCTCAACTTCGCGCCCAAGTTCTGCCGAGCGGCATATACCGTCTATTATTGCCTGGTTGTATATTATCTGCTCGGACGGGACGGGCGAAGGGCCACCGGTTATGATCGCGTCCAGGAACGAGCGTATTTTCCTGTCAAACAGTCCGGGGCCTTCGTTTTTAAGTATCGGAACCTGATATTGTATAGGCTGTCCGCCGATATCGGTATAGATTGTCATCGGGCCGCCCACCGAGCCGTTCCAGCACTCGGTGGAAGGTATGCGTAAACCGGCCTTTTTACCCAAAATCAGCGTGTCGCCGGACGTGTCCATGTGCATAGCCCATGAAATGCGGAAGTCGAGGATTATTCCGCCTTCAAGCCTTATAAACGCTGCGGCAAAGTCGTCGACCGAAAAACGTTTTGCATCTTGTGGGGGCGTGTATTCGGGATTTTTGCCAAAGAAGTCGGACATATAGCCCGATACTGTCAGCGGCTTCGGATAACCGACGGCATTGAGCACCATGTCAAGCGAATAGCAGCCTATATCGCCGACAGCGCCTATTCCCGCAGTATCCTTTTCGATAAAAGTCGAGCCGGGTATCCCGCGGCGACGCCCGCCACCGGTCTGTATATAATACACCTCACCAAGCGCACCCGACTGCACTATGCGCTTTATCATCTGCATATTCGGGTCAAAGCGCGGCTGGAAACCTATCGAAAGGATTTTACCGCTCTTCTTTTCTGCACGCACTATTTCGACCGCCTCGTCGAGAGTGACGCACATGGGCTTTTCGAGCAGCACATGGACGCCATGTTCAAATGCGTCTATGGTACATTCCGCGTGCGTGGAGTTGTAAGTACAAACCGAAACTGCGTCGAGTTCTTCGTTTTCGAGCATTTCATGTCCCGACCGATAGCATCTGGCAAGCGGCAGACCGTATCTTTCGGCAAAACGCTCCGCTTTTCCCTCAATCAGGTCGGCAAGCGCGACTATTTCGACGTCTTTCATTCTCTTATAGCTTTCGACGTGCGATTCGGCTATCCAGCCTGTGCCTATGATGCCTATTTTCAGTTTCCTGTCGCTAACCGGCCTTATTTCTTCTTCGTCGACGTCCTGCTTGAATTTACTGAGAACTTCGTCGCCATTACTTATCATTTTTCTTTATTTCCTCCGATACTGTTATGATATGGAAACATGTCAGAAAAATGATAACACACACCGGCCCCGGTGTCAATTATTTTGGTGAAAATTAGACAATCAGTCTATCTCAATTGCTGCAGCGAGCTTGCCCACCTCCAGCGAGCCGACCTTGTCGTCCAAACCTACCATGCGTGCCGGGTTGATTGTGGCGGCGTCAATCGCATCTTCAAGCGATGCCCCGGCAAATTTCATATAGTTTATCATGCCCTCATAGAGTGACAGCGTGCTACCCGCGATTGTACCGTCGTCGGTCAGCGCACGGCCGCCGGTAACGGTGACCCGCAGAGCGCCAAGCGAATACACACCGTCCGGATAGCCTGTCGCGGCCATAGAATCGGTGACAAGCACAACTTTATCACGCGATTTAATCTTTGACACGAGCTTGACGGTCTCGGGATGCAGATGCACACCGTCGCAAATCAGCTCGGTATAAGCGTCCGAGCATAAAGCCGCCGCTATGGCGCCAGGCGTCCTGTGATGCAGCGGAGGCATCGCGTTGAATGTGTGCGTAAACGCGGTCACACCCCATGCAAGCGCCTTATATGCCTCTTCGACTGTCATGTTTGTGTGGCCTGCCGCGACTGTTGCGCCGGCTCTGACCGCCGCGCGGATAAATTCCTCCCCGCCTTCAAGTTCAGGTGCCATTGTTATATGTACTTTAAGGTCGCCCGCGGCGTCAAGGAATCGCTCCAGCTCTTCGATTGACGGTACCGCAAGCATTTTAGGGCTGTGCGCACCTTTGCGTGTTTCGTTCAGCCAGCGCCCTTCGATATGCACGCCGAGGTATCCCGCCTCGCGTACTGCGCGCACCGACTCGACCATAACGTCGAGCGGCGCCGAGGCTATCGATGGCAAAAGCGTAAGCGTGCCTGCCGCTGCATAGTCTTCGCGCAGTTTACGCATTTCCTCTACAGTCGCGCCGGCAAAATCTATGCCATTTCTGCCGTGTGTGTGCACATCGACCGGCGCGGGTATTATAAGCCGGCGTTTTTCGGTCTCGCCGCTCCCGCTTTCGGCCGGGATGAATTTGATATGGGTTATGACTCCGTCCTCAGCTTTTATATTGCCCCGCCAAAACATTCGCGAGGGTGTGTCATATATATAAACTCCCTCAAGATTGAAATTGTTTTTGTATACTTTCATTTCCAGGCTCCTGACTTGTATGTAATTGCAGATTTGAATATTGCCGCCGATGCGGGCACATATCCCCGTATCGGCGGCACTGCCTTCTTTATTCTGTTTCCGATTTGGGCCTTTATGGCATTTTACCCCGGCTTAATCAGTCCTCGATGGCAAGATAGTTTTCTATCGCTTTATCCATCTGTCTTTTTGCTACCTTTTCGATTTTTGTATACGAGGACACAAGGTCGCTGTTGCCCTGGTCAACCATTGTAAGCGTAAACTGACCAATTGTACCCCAGTCGAAAATGTAGCCCATGTCATAGGTAAGCGAATTCAGAATTATATCAATAGATGCCTCGGACTGGTCGTCGCGCGCGCCTTTTGTTTTGAGCTGGATCTCATAGTAGGCCGGAGTAAGGATGTTCTTGGAGGTTGCGCCGAGCGCGTCCATTACATATCCGGTCAGATCCAGGTTGCTGTTGTATATCGGCACCGAGATCATCATCGCGACGTGCGGGTTTATGCAGTGATAGTAGCGATTCTGAGTTTCGTCGTATTTCGGAATGGGCAGGATACCGAAATCGGTCTCCATCTGGCGCAATGTCTCGACCGCGTGGAACTCGTTGAAATAGAACAGCGCACGGTCGTCGATAAACATTTTATACGCTTCCGTACCCGGCTTGCCGTTACGAGACCAGCTGTAGCAGGTGGTTGTATCATAGAACAGCGAGGTGTATTTGTCCCAGATTGAGATTGTCTTGTCGCTCATAAAGGTGATTTCGGGCAAATCCTGCTCGTTCTTTGTCACGAACTTGACACCGCTTGCAATCATGCCGTTGGCGATGAAGTTGCAGTAGAAGTTGAGGCCATAGCGGTCGGTGTCGTCATACTTGCCGTCATTGTTTAGGTCGGCGGCGGCATTTCGAGCCATCGTCGTAAATTTATCAATAGTCCACGAGCCGGTGCCCATCATTGCATAGGGGTCTTCTATTTGATAGTCGACAGCCATCTGCTTGTTAAAAAGTATAATGGCTATCGTCTTTTTATACCCTATCTCTATGTCGCCGGTAAGCATATAGAGCTTGTTGTTGATGGACAGATCTTTAACGCAGTTCTGATCCCACCAAGGCGCCGAAAGGTCAAGCGTATCGATTGCCTTAAGGTTTTTCAGATAGTTCGACTGCGAAAGAGTCGCCGACCCGCGCGGGTTGATGCACGACATGTCGTATGCATAGTCGTTTGAAGCTATGGTCTTTTTCAGATCGTCACCGCCGTTGTTTGGCGGGTTGAAAACCGAAAATTTGATACCGAGCTGATCCTCGACGTCACGCATACGCCTGTACGCGGCATCACTGAGCTGGTCGCCGGTTTCTTCGGTATACGAGAAGTCATAGTCATGCCAGAAGTCACCGGATTCGGGGTCCGGATATGAGTAAATACGAAAAGTATACCCTCCAAAATCAAACTCAGCAGGGATATTTGCAGAGTATCCGGTTGATTCCTCTTCGGTTGTGGGTGCAGAGGTTACATCGCCTGCATCCGGACCTGTTGCTCCGTCGTCGGCGCAGGCTGCAAGTATTGACACAGCAACCAGCGCCGCCAGAAGCGATGAAAGGATGCGTTTCATTCTTTTTTCAGATTTCTCCTTTGACATTTAAATCCCACTGCGCTGATAAATTTAGGTAAGCGCAATAGTCTGCTTTACCGCATCGGCGGAGGTGCCGACGGGCGAAAACTCCATGCCCGTATAGCCTTCGTAGCCGGCCGAGTCGAGCGCCGCAAACACGTTTTTATAGTTTATTTCGCCTGTACCGGGCTGATGCCGTCCCGGCACGTCGGCAATGTGTACATGGCCGATCAGGTGGGCATTGTTTTTGATGTTGGAAATAAGGTTGCCTTCCGAGATCTGCTGATGATACACGTCATACAGCAGCTTGACGGCCGGGCTTCCGACCTCCTCGATAATGCCGAACCCCTCGTATGAAGACCAAAGGTAATACCCTCTATGGTCATGCAGCACGTTGAGCGGCTCCAGCACAAGCGTGACGCCCATTTCTCCCGCAACCTCGCCCCCGGCGCGAAGTGCAAGCACTATATTAGTATGCTGCTGCGCGCGGGTAATGTCGTTTCGCTCTTGCCCACAGGTCACAATCAGCGTTTTGCAGCCAAGGCGATTTGCCACCTCTGCGCTTTCACGCACGGCAGACACAAAAGCCTTTATACCCGAGCGGTCGGAGAGTTTTTTGGCATTCCATTCGGACGCGACTTCACTGTCGCGCGAGCCGACGCAGAACGCCGCAAGCTCCAACCCGGTACTTTTAAGCTGCTTTTCAACGGCATCAATGTCTTTGTTTTCCCAGCCCCAAAACTCGACAGCCTCAAGCCCGCATGCCTTCGCCGCGGCAAAACGCTCGTCAAAAGGATACTCTCCGAAGAGCATCTCTATACATGCAGACAGTTTGATCATAAGTCAACAGGTTTGCCGGTTGCAATCGACTCGTTTGCCGCAAGCACGAGACGCAATGTCTTCAGCGCATCGCGATAAGGCGAACGGATGGCCGACGGATCACCGGTCTTTATGGCATTAATAAATACTTTATCTTCCGTAATTCCGGAATCAAACTCGTTCTTGTAGAACTGCTCTCCGTTTTTGTCGCGTATCCTTACAAACGAGCGCAGGCCATACTCAATAGTAGCGTCGGGGCAATAGATATTCAGACCGTTGTGCATGCCGCCACCTTCTACGATGTAGCAGCCTGTGAGGAGCGTGACAATAACGCCGTTTTTGAATGTGATTACCGCAGACGAATAGTCGTCGACGTCATATCCGGGAACACCTGCGGCCTCGGGGTCGACAATACCCTTGCCCGCCGAGGCATAAATTCTTGCGGGCTCGCCAAACAGATAGCGTGCCATGTCGAAAAGGTGGATGTTCTGCTCCACTATCTGGCCGCCGGAAGTTTCCATCTTCCTCCACCACCAAACTCCGGGGATACCTCCGACCCAAGAGCCGGTGACAAGACCTATTTGCTTGTCTTTTATGTACTCTTTTGCCTTTTCAATGATGCCCAGATAGCGGTCCTGGAATCCGACAGCGGTGATTATGCCTTTTTCTTCCGCAGCGTTGCAGATTTTCTCGGCAAGCTCATAGTCGAGCGCCATCGGTTTTTCAACGAGGAAGGGGATGTTTCTGTCGATCAGCGCAAACTCGATCTCTCCGTGAACATGCGGAGGCACGCAAATGTAAACGGCATCGGGCGTAATCTCTTCAAGCATTACCCTGAAGTCGGTGTAGGCTTTAGCCGTTCCGCCGGTGCGCTGTACAAAGCTTTCCGCGCGCTCCGGTATGATGTCGCAAAAGCCAACATACTCCACGTCGTCCTGCTCGAGCAGATGCGAAAGATGCCATCCGGCAATACCGCCGCAACCGATGAATGCGATTTTTACCTTGTCCATATAATTCTCCTTTTTATATAGAATTAGTAATGGGATATTATACAAACACAGGGAACAAGCTATACAGATTTTGGAGTGCGCGGTGAAATATTAAATTTTAAAGCTTGTGGTACTCGTTACAGAGCACAAAGCGTGCGGGCTCGTCCTCCTCGATTTCGGGGAATCTTCCCACCTCTTCGTAGAAACGGTTGTCTGTGTTGTCGTCGTTGACCTTCGACACCTCTCCGACAAGGCATACACCGGCGCCGGGCTCGGCCCAGAATTTATGATATTGGCGTGGAAGCAATGTTATGCTTTCCCCGGGCGTCAAAACGACTTTTCCTCCCGCAGGGATGCTGTAATGCCGTCCGTCGACCTGTACTTCAACGTCATCCGTGCTAAATTCGTCGTCGTCTGTAGCCTTATAGAGCTGGATAACAAGGTTTCCGCCTCCGCGGTTGATTATATCCTCCATCTTGTTCCAATGGAAGTGCATCGGAGAAACCTGGCCGGGCTCGCACATGATGATTTTTTCAGCATAAGTCTTTGTGTACTTTGGATTATTGACATTTCCGTTGCGCAGAGTGATCAGGGCAAGTCCAAGTCTCTTGTAATCGCCCATTCCGTAGTCGGTCACATCCCATCCGAGCATATTGTCACGGATTTCGTCATATTCATGGCCTTTCGTTTTCCACTCTTCAGGGGTAAATTTCAGAAAAGGCGGCAGTTCGAACCTGTGATCTTCAAGCAGTTTTTCAAATCGTTTAATGATCGCATTGATTTCAGATCTCTTCATAATTATCATCCTCACATTAAAATTGATATTTTTGTGGTATGTATCAAAACGGGGAACATAACATTCCCCGGTCATTCAAGGTTGGCATGGAATTGCCATAATTCCTTCATATCAAGCTGCTTACGGTCTATGATCATCTTCGCGATGATATCCCCCAACAGCAGCAGGCTCTGTTCAAACAGGGTCGTCATGGGCTGTTCCGAATCCATTTCATCATCAAGGTAGTATTTTGTCCTCACAGGTATACGGACCATGAACTCCACGATATCCTTAAGGTCACTGTTTGGATTAGATCCTATGTGTACTACTTTTGCCCCAAGTTCATGGGCTTTTTTTGCTATGGCTGCAGGAAAAAGTGTAGTACCGCTTCCCGAGCCTACGATCAACAGATCCCTCGATGTTATGGCTGGTTCCGTTATCTCTCCAACGACGTGGGTTTTTATGCCGAGATGAGCCCATCGCTTGGCTATAGCCTGGAGTGACAGCAAGACTCTGCCCACACCGACAAAAAAGATTTTATCGGATCTCATAACAATATCTATAAGTTTCTCTACTTCCTCTTCCCTGATACTTTCAAGAGAAACACTGAGTTCTTTCAGCACCAGGCTGCGGACATCGCTGTAGCTTGGTTTATCCATGTAAGTCCCCCCAAATGAGCTATCTTAAGGTATTATCCCGCAGCTCGTTAATTATCTTTATACTGCCCGGTATATCAGCCCTGTTGATGCAAGTGCTGCCGGCAACAAAAATATCAACATCATGAGATCCGAATGATTCGATATCTGCCGGAGAAATGCGACCATCGATCTCTATTTTTGTCTTTAAGCCACGATCATCTATCATCTTTCTAAGTTCTTTTATTTTACGTTCAGCATAGGGTACCTGCCGCTCGGTCCTGCTTCCGGCATAACCCGGATTGATGAGCATCAATAATATGGTATCGCACTTATCCAGGACATAATCCAGTACCGTAAGGGAAGTTGCAGGGCGCAGTGCTATGCCCGCCCGCACACCATGCTCATGGATCATATTGAGGCGCCTGTCGATGTGGGGTTCTGTTTCGGCATGGAAAATGATCTGCTGTACTCCTATATCAAGCAACTCATCGATAAAATAATCATATGAATTCACCATGACATGGACATCAAATTCCAGGTCTGTTTTCCTTCGAAGCTGCCTTACAACATCAAGTCCTATAGGCATACTTGGACTGAAATATCCGTCCAGCAGATCCACATGCAGCATCTCTATTCCGGCTTCTTCCAACTGCCTTACCTGGGATTCAAGATTCAGCAGGTCCAGGGTGATAAGAGACGGAGAAATAATGCATTTCCTGTTCCATATATCCTTGCTCATATCCCCATCTCCTTTTTGATTTTTTCTATTTCTTCCGAAGTAGGCAGGGATTCGATGGCTCCTTTTTTCTGCACGCAGAGCCACCCGGCTATATTGCCGTATTGCAGCGCCTCTTTGATGATTTCATCAGTCAGATGGCTGACATTCTCAACCCCTGATTTTAAAAGGGAAGCCAAAAATCCGCCCCAAAAGGCGTCACCAGCCCCCGTTGTATCGACGCACACGGCTTTCATACCCGGAATTACGATTTCTTTCCCGTTCCAGTAGCAGCGGGCGCCCTTTGAGCCCAGGGTCTCGACAACAAGGCTTATACCGTTCTGTTTTGCGGTGTATGCTATGTTGTCTTCTCCCCCAAGAAAATCACACTCTTCTTCCGATACCTTGAGCATATCGACGATTGGAAGAATATCCTGCACTGCCTTCATTGCAGCCTGTCGGTCATTATCCCATAACAGGTTTCTGTAATTAACATCGAAGCTGACTATCTTTCCGGCTTTCTTTGCCTGTTCCATAGCATATACGGTAGCCCCTGCAGCCGGATCTTTTGACAATGAGCAGGAGCCTGCATGAAGCACCTTAGCCCTCATCACATCAGCCTTGTCAATATGGGTCCTGGTCAGGAACATATCGGCACCGGGTTTTCTGGCAAAGGTAAAACTCCTCTCCCCGTCGCGGTTCAGAGTAACGAAAGCCATGGTGGTAACGGCCTCTTCGACCATTTCAGGGCAGAGGACGGAAACATTGTTGTCTCGAAGAGTATCAAACAAAAATCTTCCGAAATCATCATCGCCGACACAGCCGCAAAATCCGGTTTCCAGCCCGTTCCTTGCCGCAGCTATCGCCACATTGGCAGGTGCTCCACCGGCTTTGCGGATATATACGCCTTCATCTTCGCCCGGTAAAAAATCTATCACCATTTCTCCCACACAGATAATATCCATATATAACACCCGCTTTTCAATTACGTCCGGCATCAGAACTTTGAAAGTTTCATCTTCTCGCGCAGATACTCCATCAACTCTTTTTGAACAGTGTTGGAAAGTTCGAAGATATCAACGCCTTCGTATTTCTTTACAGTCTGGTAATACAGCCATAAGAACTCAGTTCCTACATTGAACTTGTTGATACCTTTAGTAAAAGCGATTTCCAACTGGTCATTCGGTATACCGCTTCCACCATGCAATACGAGAGGAACATCAGTCGCATTGTTGATCTCCTCCAGGCGTGCCAGGTCAAGCTTAGGAGTCTCTTTATAGAATCCGTGCGCGCTTCCTATAGCCACAGCGACTGAATCACATTGGGTCTCCTTGCAGAACAGCGCTGCGACTTCCGGTTTCGTGTACTTGTCAACATCCGACTGGTCTGTGAGAGTGCTGGCAAAACCAACGTGACCCAGTTCGGCCTCCACTTCAGCGCCGAATGCGTGGGCAATACGTGCGACTTCACGGGTATTCTTAATGTTCTCTTCAAGCGGAAGCAGTGATCCGTCATACATCACCGATAAAAATCCCGCTTTTATTGCCTGCATAATAAAACTGAAATCCGAGCAATGGTCGAGATGGACTGCAACAGGCGTTTTTACTTTTTCAGCTTCTGTTTTTACCATTGATACGAATCCTTCGAGATTGATCCAGTTATACC
>DGDL01000084.1 GCA_002385415.1 Clostridiales bacterium UBA3953 | reverse complement strand
CCTGCAAGTTCATCAAGCGCGGCTTTAACGCCTACATATACGGCTCTCGACGAAACTGTTGCGCCGGCAAGCGCGTCAATATCTCCACCGAACGTTATGTCGGATGTTTTGCCTTTAAACTGATTTAAAAACGACTCGCCAGCAATGAGTGTACCTACTCCCGGCGTTTCACGCATGTTAAGAACAAGCACGCCGGTCACTTTGTGGCCTGGCGAAACTCCAACGGCAATAGATACCTCGCCGCCAAATCCCTTCGGCGAGGCAAACACACAGTATCCGACAGTCTCCCCGCCTTTTTTAACCGACGTTATGCCGGTAACCGGCGCGGAGAACTCTTTTTCAATCTCCTCGGTTAAGTCAAAATCCTTAAAAAGAGAAGAAATTGCCGCTTCCGCCTCACGACGCCTGTTTTCGGCTATCCTGTCGACAGTTATTGAATTAACAAAGGCAAGAAGCAGCGCAATGCACGCGCAAATCAGCGTAAGAGTGCCTGCGACGCGCAGATAATAGCCGGCGCCCGAGCTTGATTTTGATGTGTTTTCTTTTTCCTCCGGTTTGACCGGCTGCTCGCCGGCTTCCTCTGCTATTTCGGCTGCGGTTTCCTCGGAGGCTTTGAAAAGCGTCTCCTCACCGGGAGTAAGACTTTCGGCAAACTCTGCGGTGGTCTCGGGGTCGTAACACCCATGAGACACCCTCTCCGGCTGTGCGCCCTCGTCAGGCTCCGAAGAGGCGCCCTTCTCCGAGCCGGCATCTCCTTCCGCTTCGAGTGCGGCGCCTTCGGCACTTCCGCTTATACTCGACTGAAATGAAGCCCCTTCCGCATTTTCGGTAACAGTCGAGCCGGGCTCTGTGCTTTCAGAGCCTGTATTTTTGTCCGGCTCGGGAGAAGTTGGTTGTGCGTCTTCATTTGCGCTTTGGGAGACGGAGCTTTCGCCGGTTTCATTTATGTTCTTTTTAGCCTCGTTTTCGGCTTCTGGCTGATTTATGTGTTTGTTATCTTTCATTTTACCGCTTCGCCCCCCTCCCTCAGCTTTTTATTTTTGTCTTGTGACGCGGGTTTTGTCCAGCCAAAGTGCTTAGGCCTTGTAAACTTGTCAATATACCAAACCAAAAAGTTCATTATAAGAATCGCAAACGACACACCTTCGGGATAACCGCCGAAGTAACGAATGAAAACCGTTATCGCGCCGCATCCGATACCATATATAATGCGTCCCCGCGGCGTAACCGGTGAAGTAGTGTAGTCGGTTGCCATGTATATCGCACCGAGCATCAGCCCGCCCGACAGAATCTGGCGCAGTGCATATTGCAGCGCAACCTGGTCGGAAACGAGCGGCAGTTTGGGAAACAGCATGGTGAGTATAAACACCGTGCCTATATATGCCACCGGTATCCGCCACGATATAACGCGGCGCACCAGCAAATATATGCCTCCAGCGACAAGCAGCAGAGCCGAAAGCTCGCCTATCGAGCCGCCGTGGTCGCCGATGAGCAGTGTAAGTACGCTCTCATCGGGCAAAAGACCGCTTTTAAATGCTTTGAGCGGAGTAGCCGAGGCGACACCGTCAACCGGCGTCGCGGACCCGACCGCGTCGGGCGAAGCGGATGTAATGGCATCAAGAGTGATTTTGAAAGGCGAGGGCTTTTCCTCCGGCATTGCATAATTCGCCATATATGACGGAAAAGATATGAACAGGAATATTCGAGCCGCAAGCGCAGGGTTGACTATGTTCTTACCTATCCCGCCGTAAAGCTGCTTTGCCACTATAATGGCGAACGCCGCGCCTACCACCGGGATCCACAGCGGTGCCGTCACCGGCAAATTCATCGCCAAAAGCACTCCTGTAACGGCGGCGGAAAGGTCGCCTATTGTCACAGGGCGTTTTAAGACTTTCTGCGTCAGCGCTTCGAACAGCACGCATGCGACAACCGATATAATTCCGAGCGTCAGCGCACGCCAGCTGAGCTTGTATATTCCCCATATATAAGCGGGCGTGAGCGCTATCAGCACGTCGGCCATCAGCACGCGTGCGGTATCGGGATGTTTGATGTGCGGGGCGGACGAAACGGTCAAAAGCGAAATCTCGTCGCGTGAAAGCGGCTGCGCTGCATTAGCCTCCGCACGTTTTTTTCTAAACAAAGAAATATCCCTCCGGGGCTGTTATTTTCCCGCCTAATCCGGGCGTCTTATCTGGCATTTTTGACGCCTGACCTTCTTTTGGCGGCAATCACTTTGCTTTTTGCGTTTTTAACATATTGGGTAACAGGGAAGTATCCGGGACATATATAGCTGCAGGCGCCGCATTCAACACAGGCCTCGGCACCGAAACGCTCGGCCTCGTCCAGCCGTCCCGCTAACTCAAATTCGGCAATGTAGTTGGGCAAAAGATAAACGGGACAGACCTCGCCGCACTTTCCGCAGTGGATGCAAACCGGCGGCTGTTCATACTTGCCGACAGCCTCAAAATCCCGCGAAAGCGCTAAAATCGCGGTTGTGCCTTTTGTCACCGGCGTTTCGGGGTCCCACTGGGCAACACCCATCATCGGGCCGCCGAAAATCAGCTTGTGCGGTTGTTTTACAAGACCGCCACATGCTTCAATGACATCCATCGCCGACGCGCCGAGCGGCACAAGCACGTTGCCCGGCTCTCGCACGCAGTCGCCGTCCACTGTGATCACTCGCTCGATAAGCGGCATGCCTTTCGCAAAAGCGCGGAAAATGGCCGCAGCGGTAGCGGCGTTAAAAATAACACAACCTATATCGGCAGGCAACTTGCCGAGGGGAAGCTCGCGCCCTGTCAGCGCATACATGAGCTGACGCTCGTCGCCCTGCGGATATTTGGTTTTGCAGACCTGCACTTTTATAAGTTCGCTACCCGCAAGAAGCTCCTCGAGTTTTGCCACCGCATCGAGCTTGTTGTCCTCGATTGCTATATATGCGCGGCGCAACGAAAGCGCCTTGAGCAGTATCTTGGTGCCGTTTATAACAGAGGCGGGCGATTCGAGCATTGTTCTATGGTCAGCCGTAATAAAGGGCTCGCATTCCGCACCGTTAATTATCAGACTTGTAACCTTGCCTATCGCAGACTGTATTTTCGCATAAGTAGGGAATGTTGCGCCGCCCATGCCGACTATTCCGGCGTTTTTCACTATTTCGATGATCTCTTCCGGCGACGTTTCCCCAAGCCGCTTTTCAAAGGGTTTTATGGATTTACAGTCCCTGTCTTCAAAATCGTTTTCGATTTCGACGCAGGTTACCATACTCCCCGTTGCTCCGATGCGGTCATACACTCGGGTAACTTTTCCCGACACGCTCGCATGCACAGGACAGCCCAGCCCGGCACCCGCTTCGCCGATAAGCTGACCGCGATCCACGATGTCGCCGGCACCGACGACCGGGACACTCGGCACACCGATGTGTTGGCACATTGGTATACACACTCTCTGCGGGGCAGGGTTCATGCGCCGTATCTGTGCGCGCCTGGTGTTTTTATAATCCTCGACATGCACACCGCCAATAAAGGTATGTGCCATTGATTTGTTTCTCACTCCTGATTTATAAAGCTTTTTATAGCTTTAATATATTAATTTTGATATACCGACTTATCCAAGTTATTATGGCAGTCGATGTTTATTATAAGATTATATATCATCTTTTTATCTATTGCAAGCTGCAATCAAGAATGTTGACGAAAATTTAAAAAATATTTTATTGTCGAAGGCCTTGACATTTTAGCATAAGTGTGCTATAATAAACAGGCCTTTGACACGAGGCATGTGGCGGAATAGCTCAGTGGTTAGAGCAATCGGTTCATACCCGATAGGTCGTGGGTTCAAATCCAACTTCCGCTACCATAACCGTCCGTAAGTGCATGCGGCTTTGCGCCGTATGCTTCGGACGCAATACACATTCGGCCCGTTGGTCAAGTGGTTAAGACACCGCCCTTTCACGGCGGTAACGCTGTCTCTTATACACATCT
>DGDL01000087.1 GCA_002385415.1 Clostridiales bacterium UBA3953 | reverse complement strand
AGATGTGTATAAGAGACAGGTAATGGATTATGAAGCCCATGACCTCGAAAGAACGTTTCAAGCGCATGTACGAGCACAGGGAGGCCGACCGCATACCCATCGTTGACAGCCCGTGGGCGGGAACAATACGCCGCTGGCGAAGGGAGGGCATGCCATCCGACGATTGGGTGAGCTATTTCGGCGTCGACAGTATTGTCGGGATAGGCGTCGACATATCGCCGCGCTTTGAGACCAAGGTAATCGAGGAAACCGACCGTCATATTATATACACGACGGCATGGGGGCAGACCATCAAGCAATTCAAAGAAGAAGACTCGAGTCCTCAGTTTCTCGAATGCAAGGTTTCCACGCCCGAGGCGTGGGAAGAAGCCAAAGCTCGCATGAAACCGACCGATGACCGCATTCCATGGGACTGGCTGAAAGAGCATTTCGAGCGCCTTAACTCGGAACACTTCACAGTTGCAAATTTCTGGTTTGGTTTCGACGCCGCAAGCGCGTGGATGGCAGGGACTGAAACCGTCCTTTTTGCGATGGCTGACAACCCGGAATGGGCGCGCGACATGTTCGACACCTTCCTTGACATGTGTATTGCGCTGTATACGAAAATCTGGGATGCCGGCTATCGGTTCGACGCCATTTCCTGGCCGGACGACATGGGCTATAAGGGAAGAACGTTTTTCTCGCCGGAAATGTATCGCGAGCTGCTAAAGCCCGTACACAAGCGCGCGGTAGACTGGGCGCACGAGCGAGGAGTATATGCGCACATTCACTCATGCGGCAATATAATGGAGCTTGTGGACGACCTTGTCGAAATCGGAATTGATGCGCTCAACCCGATAGAGGTCAAAGCGGGCATGGATCCGATTTACCTGAAAGAAAAGTACGGGGACAGACTGGTGCTGCACGGCGGAATCAATGCGGCGCTTTGGCACGACCGTGACGCGATAATCGAAGAAATAAACCGCATTGTGCCCGTACTCAAGCAGGGCGGAGGCTACATATTCTCGTCCGACCACTCGATCCCCAACTCCGTTTCTGCTGAAACCTTCTGCGCGATTGTAGAGGAGGTCAAGCGGGTCGGAGCCTATTAAATCAATATTATTGCCCGGGGCATAGGCGCGGAGACCGGAGAAGAGGTCATTTTGCCCGGTTATCTGGTGCCATGCGACAAAAATCCCGCGACGGTAAGTTGTCGCCGCGGGTTTTTCAATTATGCCGGCAGGTCTAAAATAGTGTCGATTACTCGCTGAAGCTCCCTTGACGCCGGTTTTTCCATCTTCGCGTAAAGCGAGGCGATGCTGCCCGACCTGTTTGCGGCGGCTGTTAACACCAAGTCGCGGATGCCGCCGGGGTTTATAAGATCGCCAAGCTCAAAAACTCTGTTGTCAAAGATGAGGTCCAGCATTTCAGACGACTCGTCGTCGCGGGCAAATTTGGTTTTGAGCGCAACATCGTAATAGGCTTCCTGCAGCGTATACTTCGATTCGGCTGCGAGCGCTTCGAGCAGTATGCCTGTCCGTTCGGGGTTGCTTACGGTTGCGGGGACGCTGAGCAGGCTCGAGGTGTGTACGCTGACTATGCAGCTGTAGCCGTTTTGGTCTTCGGTGTATTTCGGAATCGGCAGGATACCGAAGTCGGTTTCACTCGCCCTCATGCTCGATACCGCGTCCATGCGCATCCAGAAGTAGAGGCCGCGGCCGTTTTCAAACAGCTTTTGATACTCGGCATCGTTTGTGCCCATCGCATGGTGGTCGTAAAAGATGTCGGTTTTGGTTATAAGGTCGTAAATCCGCTGGGCAAGCGCAAAGTTGCGGTCGCTTGAAAAGGACAGGTAGGGTATGTCGTCCTCGTCCTTGCTGATAAGCCGTGCGCCGCCGCCCTGAAAGAAGGTCAGCGCAACGTCTCGACCGCCGAGAAAACCGTAAAAGTCCTCTTCGTTCATCTTTCCGTCGCCGTTTTCGTCACGCGCGACGTTTTTATAGGTGGCTTCCATGGCGTCGATAGTCCAGGCGCCAGATCTTGCCATCTCGTAAAGGTCGGGCAATCCGTTGTTTTGCGCTTCCTGCTTGTTGAACGCTATTGCCGCGGTACCGTCCTTGTCGTTTATCAGAATATCGGTCGCGACAAGATAAAGACGGCCGCCGATAGAGTAGTCCCTAACGCTGTTTGCGTCCCACCAGGGCTTGCTAAGGTCAATATATGGCAGCTCGGTAATATCATAAAGGTCGCCGCCGGTAATCGAGCTGAGAATGTTACCCTGTACCTGGCTGACAATGGTGAAAACGTCGTCGCCGGCCGCAACCACGCTGTGGAGCTTGTTGCCGAGCGTGTCAAACGACTCCTCGGTAAGCTGGAACTTGATGTTATAGCGCTCTGTCATGTTCATATTGCGCCTGTAAACCGCTTCTCCGATTGTATCTCCGATGCCTTCCTCGGCATATATGTCTTTGGAGCGGCGCCAATCCCAGCCGGAGTTATACCAATAAAGCGCGTTGAACACATATCCGTCATAGTCGACTACCGGCACGTCTGCGGTCAGGCGCGAATCGTCGCCCGTCGCCACCGAATCTGTGGTGACAGCGGGTGTATCGCCGCCTGTGTCGCTCGCACAGGACGCCGCGCTCACCGGCAAAGCAATTGCGGCGACCAGTGCCGCCGCGCGTTTTAAAATGCTGTAAATGCTTTTCATCATAGGGCTCCTGAGATTTATTTTATATTATTTATTAAGCGAAACTATGTCGTGCGGCAAAAATATAAATGTGGCACAATTTTATGCCCACAGACCCGTTTGAAAAAGATTATATTGCCCACTTTTATCATCACCGGCCAACTCGCATTTATGCAGGCGCCGCCTGCCGGCAGGAAGCCGGAATTTTTGGCAATATAATTTTCATAAATTAATATAAACAATTAATATAAACGCGTCAAATGAACAGGGCTGCGTCTAATCTGAGTCCGCAAGGCAAATATCCCATATATAATATAGGAATACATAGGTATATTATATATGTTTGCGCAAACATTGTCAATTGCATATAATAAATGTTTACCAATACAATAAATCTTGTTTACACGCTCCGCAAAAGCAAAAAACGGAGCGCCCATTTGTTGAGCGCCCCGTTTTGTCTTATCTTAAATTATTCCGGCAGCTTTTCGATGGAGTCTACAAGCTTATCGAGTGCTTTTTTAGCCGATCTTTCGACCTTGGCATAGGTCGAGGTGAACGTGAACGTCTTTTTCATCGAAAGGTCCAATACAAAGTCGCGCAGTCCGCCGGGGTTGAGCATCTCACCGAGGTCATAGATGCGGTTGTTTATAATAATATCGAGCATCTCGGCGCTCTCGTCGTCGCGTGCGTATTTGGTCTTGAGAGCTACCTCATAGTAGGCGGGCATCAGCGTGTACTTGGATTCTGCGGCAAGCGCTTCGAGCAGGATGCCGGTGCGTTCGAGGTCTTGTGTGACAATCGGCACGCTCATAAGGCTGCTTGTGTAGATGCTGACGACCGAGTAATAGCGGCTCTGGGATTCTTCCCATTTCGGGATGGGCAGAACTCCGAAATCGGTTTCGCTGGCCCGCATGTCGGAAATCGAGTCGAAACGAATCCAGTGATACAGACCATGGCCGTTTTCAAACAGGTCCTGGAACTGTGCGTCGTCGGTACCCGCTATGTGATGGTGATAGAAGACTTCGGACTCGGTTGTCAGGTTATAAAGACGCTCGAGAATTGCGGCGTTGCGGTCGCTCATCACGGAGATATAGGGGATGTCGTTTTCGTCCTTGGACACTATTCTCGAGCCGGCACCAGAGAAGAAGGTGGTCAGAACGTCGCGTCCGCCGAGCACGCCCCAGTAGTCTGCTTCATCCATCTTTCCGTCGCCGTTGAGGTCGCGTGCAACGTCTTTGTAGGTATTATAGAAGTTTTCGACCGTCCATGTACCTTCACGTACCATGTCATAAAGGTTGGGCAGGTTGTGGTCAACGGCAGCCTGCTTTGCAAACGCCATTGCAGCAGTGCCGTCTTTGTCGTTGATTGTTATGTCGGAGGCGATGAGATAGAGCCTGCCGGCAATAGAATAGTCGTTTATGGAGTTTTCGTCCCACCAGGGCTTTTCAAGGTCGATATACGGTATGCTAAAGAAGTTCAAAAGGTCGCCGTGAGTGATAAGGTCGGCCACATCAGTCTGTTTCTGGCAGACGATTGTGTAGACGTCGTCGCCCGCCATAATATTCTGACGCAGCTTGTTGTTGAGCGCGCCGGCGTCAACTTCGTCAAGCTCGAACTTTACGTTGTATATTTCCGAAATGGTAAGATTGCGTCTGTAAACGGCGTCTTCGATTGTATCGCCGGAACCTTCTTCAGCGACAATGTCTTTAGATTTTCGCCAGTCCCAGCCGGGAACCATCCAGTAAAGCGCTCTAAATATATAGCCGTCATAATCTACGACGGGCACGTCAGGATAAAGACGTTCGGTTTCGCTGCTTCCTTCGTTCGTCGATTGGGCGGTCGTGTCCGACGTGGTTCCTGCTGATGATTTGTCGGCACAGGAAACCGCAAATTGGCAGGTTACCGCCGCAATCAGCAGCGCTGCAATAAGACGGGACAAAGACTTTCCGGTGCTTGCCATTGGTTTCTCCTTCATTAGCTATTTTTAATATTATTTTAAATAATACACAGAGTTAAATACAGCTAATAGCTAATATTATAATGGCGGAAGAATGTATTGTCAAGCCAATATTAACATTTGTCAAAATTATTATTCGAATAGTAAATATTTATGTTAACGAGATTTTATATTTTATAAAAAAGTGTAAAATAAAGTTAGAAAAGTTTACAAATTGAGGATATAATAGACGCATGAGAAAGTTTAGCTTTAAAAACTATCTAAGCCGTCTCGAATACAAATACGGCAGATATGCCATACACAATCTTATGCCGATTTTAATCGGCGCAATGGCAATTGTGTTTGTGGCTGATTTTTTGCTGTCTGCCGTGCTGCCGAGAGGCGCATCGCTTTACAGTGCGCTTGTTTTCAATCGTTCGGCAATTTTTTCGGGCCAGTTGTGGAGAATAATAACATTTGTCTTTCTGCCGCCGAACCGCAGCCCGCTGTTTATCATATTTGCGCTATATTTTTACTACCTTATCGGCACCTCGCTCGAGCGCGAGTGGGGCGCGCTTAAATTTAATATCTACTACCTGCTGGGCATAATTGGCACTATAGTCGCCGGACTGATAACGGGATTTGCGGACAACTATTATCTGAACATGTCGCTCTTCTTTGCGTTTGCGATGTTTTATCCCGAATTTCAGGTGCTATTGTTTTTCATTTTTCCGATTAAGATAAAGTGGCTTGCATGGCTGGATGCGGTGCTGTTTTTGTATATGTTTATTGTCGGCGACTGGGCGACGCGCGCCTCAATTATCGCCGCGCTGATTAACTTCTTCGTTTTCTTTGGCTCGGATTTCATCAGCCGGCTCAAACAGCTTATCGAGCGCCTAAAGCTCAAATGGCGGTACAGAGGAAAGCATTTTTAGACCGCTTTGGCGCTTTGATATTCCTGTATCTCTCCGCTCTTTTTGCGGACTCCGCGGTTATGAGCGCCGCTTTATGCCGCATATACATATTTATGCGGCAGACGCCATGACACCAGCGCAATAGGCAAAAATATCCCCGGAACAGGCATTCTGTTCCGGGGCTGATTTATGCTTTCAGCCGTCTGATGCATTTTCTTTAAATTCTTCGATGATTTGGTTTGCGCGGTCGCTTGCGGTATAGCTCAGGTCATCGAGCGAAACGCGCAGCTTTATCAGAGTGTCTACAATATCACGCTGGGCCTGGTAGCCTGCTTGGGTAAAATCGCTGAAATATCCGTCAAATTGCGACTGCAGCTTGCGGCTTATCCTGTCAAGCATGAGTTTTGCGCGCAGGTAGGCTTCGCGTTTGATTGCCCGCGCCTCTTCATTGGTCTTTATAAGATGGTTTGCGCGCAGCTGTCTGGCTTCGCTGTTTGCTTCCTCCAATATTTTTTCCGCTGCCGCGCGGGCCTCGGCGATAATTTCCTCTGCGCGGCTTTCGGCGCTGTGGACAGTGTCAACCGGGATAACATGCGAATCAGCCGAGGGCGTGATCTCATAGATTTCGGCTTCGCCCTCGTCCGGCACGAGCTCGTCGTCATCGCTTTTTACATAGCAGGCACCGTCGAGCGACGGCCAGCAGATTATGCTGTCGTCAGCTGCATCGCTTTCGCCTTTTACAGCGGTGAACTCAAGCTCATCCCGGTCGTCATAGGGCAAAATTTCGATTACCGGCTCGACCGGATTTTCCTCCATAACGTCGAGCTGTCCTTTTATTCCGGTTTCGTGAATCGGGTCTGGCTCGAAAATGGGTTCAACGTCGTCGTCGTAGCTGCCTGATTGCTCGACCGGGGCGCGCAGGCGCTCCACTTCAGCCGAAAGCTCTGCAAGCTGTTGCTGCAAAGCATCCCTTTCGGCGACGAGTACCTCTATTTGGGCGCTTGCTTCTTCAAGCTCGCTGTTGGCATCGCTGAGCTGTTCGAGGAGCTTGTCGATACTTTCGGGAGAAATGGCGGATTTTTCTTCGAGATCGCGCTTCAGGTCTGTAATCTGCCGCCTATAGTCGTAAAGCGTGTCCTCGAACTTGCGATTCATGCGCTCTATATACTCGTTTACAGCGGAAACCGAGTAGCCATTTCGTTCGCGGGGAAATACTTCGCCGCGGGCTTCTTTTTTTTCATTAGTGTCACGCCCGGCCATAAGCATCCTCCGGTTATGTAAAATGTGTTGGTTAAGTCTTTTGCTGAAAAAGTCCTTTTAACAGGCGAGTCGCATGGCTGCTTGCCGCGCCCGAAAATTCACCTGCACTGCAATGCGCCTGTGTCTTAGCTTGCGATTTAGACAGCTTATTTTTGCTTGTGTAAATATTTTACATTAAAGCCCAATAGCTGTCAAGCGGTGAAGCCAAACTTGCCATGACTGCGCGCCGAAAACCGCGATTAATTTTGAAAAAACCCAAAAAAACCTTGACAACCGGCGGCAGAAGAGATATAATTAACTGGTTGAAGTCTGCGCGGCATCAGTTTCGCGGGTCTTCAAGCAACAGTCCTTACCGCTGCATAACAAACAGCGGTCTTATGTCCACAAGGAGGTGTAAAGTATGGAGAAAAAACATTCGTCTTATGAAACGGTATTTATCGTCGACACTTCACTCGGCGATGAGGCGGTAGCCGAGCTTGTCAGCAAGTTCACTTCTCTTATCGCTGAGCATGGGACGATTACCGAAACGGCGGAATGGGGCAAGCGTAAGCTCGCATATCCCATCAATTATCGCACAGAGGGGTATTATACGCTTGTCAAGTTTACGGCTCCCCAGGAATTCCCCGCCGAGCTGGATCGCGTCTTCCACATAACGGACGGCATCCTGCGTTCCATGATTGTTCGCGTCGATGAGTAATCAGGAGGGCAATTGAAGTGGCAAGTCTTAACTACAATAAGGTCACGATTGCAGGCAGGCTCTGCGCCGACCCCGACCAGCGTCAAACCCAGGCCGGCACTCCCGTGACGACCTTCCGGGTCGCGGTCAACCGCCGGTTTGTCAGACCCTCGGCCGACGGCACGCCGCAACAGACTGCGGATTTCTTCAATGTCGTTGCATGGCAGTCGACGGCGGAGTTTGTGGCGCGTTATTTCAGGAAAGGCAGCTCGATACTTGTTGAAGGACGCCTTCAGGAGCGCCAGTGGACCGACCAGCAGGGTCAGAGACGCACAGTAGTGGAAATAGTCGCAGAGGATGTCTACTTCGTTGACTCTAAAAGCGAGAATCCCGCCTTCCGCGACAGCGGGGCAAACACTTATGCCGCACCCTCGCCCAATTATTCCGCTCCGGCCGATGAACCGCCGAAGTTCGAAGACGTATCGAGCGACGACGACCTTCCGTTCTGACGCTGGCGGAGCACAACTTTACAAGGAGGTTTCATAAGATGGATAACGAGCAGGTCACGGAAGTCCAGGAAGAGACGCCCGAAACCACGGAAACTGCTGAAAATACTGCAGATAAAGCAGAGACCACGGAAAATACAGAAAAAACCGAAAACGCTGAAAGCGCAGAAAGCACAAAGAGCGCCGAAAGCGAAAGCAAAGAAAGCTCTGCCGCTCAGACGGCACAGACAGCACAGACAACCCAAACAACACAGCAGCGTCAGCAGCGTGGCCGCGGCAGACGCAGAAAAGTGTGCCAGTTTTGTGTGGATAAAATCGAGCGCATCGACTACAAGGACACCGCAAGGCTCAACAAGTGCATCAGCGAGCGCGCAAAAATTCTGCCGCGCCGCATAACGGGTACCTGCGCAAGGCATCAGCGTCAGCTGACCGTCGCAATCAAGCGCGCCCGTCAGCTTGCACTTTTGCCCTATATAAGAGACTGAGTACAAAAGATAAAATTCGCCGTCCGGTTTACGGGCGGCGTTTATTTGTTCGGTTTGCGGGTGCGCTTGTATCACCCGCAGCAGGGCACAAATAGACGTCCAGTGAGCTTTTTTATGCGCTATCCGCCGGTGCAAAGCAGGGGCATACCGGAGTGTCTGCGCTGAAAAAGAAAACCTGTCGTGCTCAAGCGCCGATTTGCTTTTACGGGGGACTAATCCGATGCGGGTATTCTCGCAGACCGGGACGGATATTTCGCATTGCGCCCAAAGCGGCTTGCCGCCCGCCGGCTATGACTTTTGCCCGAGCAGCCTGCTTTTTACATACCCTTCGCGTATACCGGAGAATACGACCGTAATACGCTCGGCAGAGCAGGCGCGCGCCAGGCGTGATGTTGCCGCAAGTCCGGGAACAAATGTGTGTATGCGGTCGGGCGCGAGCCTTATAAGCGCGCGAATCTCTTCGGTAGACGGGTCGGCAAAACGCCTGTAAAGCGCCGTCAACCCCTCACTCGTGAAAGTATAGGCTTTGCCGTCTGAGCCCTCGTACGTCTCGATTTGCATTGCGCTTTTCCCGAACAACCTGCGATACATCCGCGCGATAAGGCGGGATGTGCCGCCGACAAGGTAAAGCGTTTGGCCGTAACCGGTCAGCCAGTCGGATTCGCTGAGCTGCGCGTCGACAAACTCGCACAGCCGGCGCAGCTCGGACTTTTTGGGCATCACGCCTGAAATAAATCGCTCGAAAAGCGACAGGCAGCCGATAGGCACCGATACTGTATGCACCGCATTCCCGTCAATGAATCCCACTATTTCGGTGCTGCCGCCGCCCATATCGGCCATTATGCCTGCGCTGACGTCTCCGAGCGCGGTTTTTATACCTTCAAGGCTGAGCAAAGCCTCACAATCGCCGGAAATCAGCTCCGGTTTGCAGCCGGTACGCGACTTGATTTTCTCCAAGACGGCGATTGCGTTGTTGACCGAGCGCAGGCTGGCGGTGGCTATGCAGTGCAGCTCATCTGCCGCAACGTCGGACGCCAGCCGCACATAGCGCGCAATTGTCTTGCCCAGCTTGTCGATGCCCTCTCCGGTAAGCGAGCCGGAGCGTATATATCCTATCAGCCCGAGCGTGGTCGACTGGCTCATGATAAGCCTTATCTTGTCGGGCGGGGTCACGTCATATATGTTCATTTTCACGGTGTTTGAGCCAATGTCAACAATGGCACAGCGCAACGGATATCACCTCGGTAAATATAATGCTAATGGGCCTTTGTCCTGTTGTGCGGTCAGTTGATCTGCAGGGTGCAGCCCATTCGAAAAAAGCAGCTATACTGCCGGATGCAATAAAATACAAACAAAAAGCCCCGCCACCATGCGACGGGGCAGGAAATTGTTATCAATTCACCGCATGCAGCGTATATATAGATATTATACCACGGGCAGACAAGTTACGCAATGCATACCGGAGGTGACAGGCGTGTTTTTAGACGCTCTTATTGCGCGCATAATGCTGTTTTTCCTGTCGGTGACGTCGCAGGGAAGTTTTCCGCCCCCTCTCGATCCCGAGGAGGAAGCCCGATGCTTTGAACTTGCCAGAAAGGGCGACCGAGAGGCACGCGCGAAGCTGATAGAACACAACCTGCGGCTTGTCGCGCACATTGTAAAAAAATATTATACGGGGAACCGCAACCAGGAAGATTTAATGTCCATCGGCACTATCGGGCTGATAAAAGCCATAGACACTTTCGACCCTGCAAACGGCACGCGATTTGCGACCTATGCCAGCAAGTGCTTGCAAAATGAAATTCTCATGTATTTTCGCTCTCAAAAAAAGCAGGCGCTTGAGGTTTCGACCAACGAAACCATTGATGTCGACAGGGACGGCAACCCGCTTTCCTACATAGATGTGATAAGCTGCGAGGACACCATCACCGACGAAATAGACATCAAGCTCAACGGTGCAAAGGCACTGAAGCTTATAGGCATCGTACTTGATGAGCGCGAGCGCGAAATTATAATAATGCGCTATGGGCTCGGAGGCAATACTCCAATGACCCAGCGCGAGCTTGCGGCAAAACTGGGCATCTCCCGCTCGTATGTGTCACGAATTGAAAAAGCGGCGCTCGAAAAGCTGCGCGCCGCACTTTAAGAACAAACCAAAACCAGATAAAAAGGCGAAGCATTTCTGCATTCGCCTTTTTACTACACGTCGAAAATATTAAAAAGCTCGGTTATTTTATTGCTCAGGTCTGCCATTGCCAGAGTGTCGGCGTTTCTGAGCCTGACATAATATGGGCTTTCAAGCACACATTCGGCACAAAGCACGACTTTTTCGGGTAAAGACTCCCAGATAACTCGCCGCCCCGGCGTGTTCCAGAGCAAGTCGCAGAAAAACAGCTCTGCCGAAAGGCTGAGATTGTTAAACGCGGCATCGTATATCGAGCCGGTTGCTTTTG
>DGDL01000011.1:10701-10923 GCA_002385415.1 Clostridiales bacterium UBA3953 | reverse complement strand
GCGCGAGGCTGTGCAGTACGGTATCAAACTGGCCGAGGAGAAGGGATTTGTCGAGCACAAGCTGGGCGACGTTGTCGTGCCGGGCGGAAAGTACTATTACAACAACCGCGGCAAGCAGCTTTTCGTGTTCACCGTGGGCAGCGAGCCGGCAAACGGCGTGGTCATATCCGCCGCGCACGTGGACTCGCCGCGCATTGACCTCAAGCCCATGCCGCTTTACGA
>DGDL01000011.1:10269-10502 GCA_002385415.1 Clostridiales bacterium UBA3953 | reverse complement strand
TTCAAGACCCATTATTACGGCGGCGTCAAGAAATATCAGTGGACGACGGTGCCGCTGGCTATACATGGCGTGGTGACGCTGGCGAGCGGCGAAACGGTGGATGTGGCCATCGGCGAGGACGACTGTGACCCGATATTCTATATCACCGACCTTTTGCCTCACCTTGCGAAAGACCAGATGGCAAGGTCGCTTGCCGACGGTATCACCGGCGAGGGACTGAACATACTTGTCGG
>DGDL01000011.1:9794-10079 GCA_002385415.1 Clostridiales bacterium UBA3953 | reverse complement strand
TCGCAGCCTTATCCGGGCTATGACGGCGACGAGAAAATCAAGCTGAACATACTATCGATACTTAACGAGAAATACGGGATGACGGAGGCCGATTTCCGCTCTGCCGAGCTGACCATGGTGCCGGCGCTCAAAGCGCGCGACGTGGGGCTTGACCGCAGCTTTATCGGCGCGTACGGGCATGACGACCGCGTCTGCGCGTATACGGCGCTGACGGCGGTGCTGGATACCGAGTCGCCGCACCGCACCGTTATGGCGGTGCTGGCCGACAAAGAGGAGATTGGAAGC
>DGDL01000011.1:0-9615 GCA_002385415.1 Clostridiales bacterium UBA3953 | reverse complement strand
CGACGACCTGATGCAGGATTTGGCGGAGTCGGCGGGCGTGACCTCGCGCGAGCTGCGTGCGGTGTCCGTGTGCCTGTCCGCCGACGTCAACGCTGCGTTTGACCCGAACTTCGGGGAGGTGTACGAGCGTCGCAACACCGCGTTTGCCAACGGAGGTGTGGTGCTGACCAAGTACACAGGTTCGCGCGGCAAGTCGGGCAGCTCGGACGCGAGCGCGGAGCTTATGGGCCGGGTAGGACGCATACTGGACAAGGCCGGCGTGGTGTGGCAGACCGGCGAGCTGGGCAAGGTCGACCAGGGCGGCGGCGGCACGGTGGCCGGATTTGTGGCAAACCGCAATATCGAGACGGTGGATTTGGGCGTGCCGGTGCTCTCCATGCACGCGCCGTACGAGCTTATTGCCAAGACCGACCTTTATATGACCTACCTCGCCTTCCGCGCATTCAACGCCGAGGGCTGATCGTTACGACTTGGGGGAGCTTATTAATAAGCTCCCCCGCGCCCCTGTAAAAACTTTGAGGTGCTCAGCCCCCGCAAGCCGGCTCCGGTTCATGTCGCGTGTCCGCCGTAACGTATTTTTAATATTATGTGGCGCAACCGCGCCGCGACGAGGTGGCAGATGAAAAACATCATAACGATTCAGCATACGCAGTCGGTGCACCACCTAACGAAAATGGTAGGCTCGTGGACAGATTGGGAGCTTACCGAGTTCGGATGCCGTCAGGCCGAGAATATTGGGCGCAAGCTCGCGCCCGAGCTTGAAGGCAAAAACGTCAGAATTTACTCGTCTGACCTCTTGCGCGCAATGCAGACCGCCGAGCCGCTCGCTCGCAGGATCGGTGTCGAGATAATCAAAATGCCCGAGTTGCGCGAGCATGGCCTCGGCGAAGCCGTCGGCAAATCCTCGGAATGGGCGCGCGAGAACGAGCGGCCCGTGAACACATTTGACGACCGCAAGTTCGAGGGGGCGGAGTCATGGCGCGAGTTTTGGCGGCGCGTCGGCTGCGCGATGGACAAAATCCTATGCGACGACGCCGATTACATAGTCGTGGTTTCGCACGGCGTAACGCTCAGCGTTTGGCAGCAGATTTGGAGCGGGCTTGACATTTGCCCGTACAAATACCTCGGTCATCCCGGCGGCGTTTCGTTCTTCCGAGTCAACGACGACGGCACGCGCGAAACGCTGCTTGTAAACGATTCGACATATATGGCGGATTAAAAAATGGAAAATGTTTTCGATACGCTTTACGAGTATGGCATTATCCCCGTCGTGACGCTTGAGAGCGCCGACAGCGCCGTACCCGTCGCGCGCGCCCTCGCGGACGCCGGCCTGCCGGTCGCGGAGATAACATTTCGCTCGCAGTCCGCCGCCCCCGCTATCCGCGCGATAGCGGAGGAGCTGCCGGACTTTCTCGTGGGCGCAGGTACGGTGCTAACGCCCGAGCAGGCCCATACCGCAATAACTGCCGGCGCGAAATTTATTGTGTCGCCCGGCACCGGCCCCGCGGTCGTCGAATACTGCCTGGGCCGCGATGTGCCGGTTATACCCGGCGTGGCGACGCCGACCGAGATCGAGACCGCGCTGCATTATAAGCTCGACGCCGTCAAGTTTTTCCCGGCAGAGCAGCTCGGCGGGCTGGAGATGCTACGCGCGCTGGCCGCCCCCTACCGCAACCTGAAATTCGTGCCGACGGGCGGGATAAACCTTTCAAATCTCGCCGATTACACCGCATACGAGCGCGTGCTCGCCGTCGGCGGCAGCTTCATGACGCCCGCGGAGCTGGTGAGGGCGGGCAAATTCGACGAGATAACCCGCATCGCGCGGGACGCGCTCTTTGCCATGTACGGCTTTTCGCTCGGCCACGTCGGCATAAACTGCGACAGCGCCCCGGAGGCACACTCGCTGGCGGCAACGCTTGCCGGCATCTTCGGGCAGGCCACGCGACCGGGCAGCGGCTCGGTGTTTGTCGGCAGCCTCTTTGAGCTGATGGAGCACAAATACTACGGCGAGCGCGGGCACATAGGCATCGCGACCAACACCGTCGAGCGCGCGATGAAGTATTTTGAGCGGCTCGGCTTTGAATTTGAGCCGGACGGGCTTTTGCGCGGCCCGGACGGGAAAATCAACGCTGCTTACATTAAAGGCGAGATTGCCGGGTTTGCGCTGCATCTTATGCGCAAATCCGCCGCAAAATAATATAAATCACAGTACGGTGCGGGCGCCGGCGAAAACAGCTTTTGCACCCGCATTTTGGTGTTAAGGATATAGATGGATAACAGTAAAACCAGACTGCTTGAAAGGCTTGGCGAGGCCGAGCGCAAATACATCGAAATCGAGCAGGCGCTTGCCTCGCCCGACGTTATATCGGATGTTGAAAATTACGCAAAACTCAGCCGTGAACATAAGCTTTTGACGCCGGTTATCGAAAAATACCGCGAATATGTCGCGACCCGGCGCGAGCTTGAGGGCGCGGAGGAGCTTATCCGCTCCGAGTCGGACTCCGAGCTGCGCGCGCTGGCTGAGGAGGAGCGGCAGCAGTGTCTCGAAAAGCTCGACCGGCTCGAGCTGGAGCTGAAGACGCTGCTGTTGCCGCGCGACGAAAACGACGAGCGCAGCGTTATAATGGAGATACGCGCCGGCGCGGGCGGTGAGGAGGCGGCGCTGTTTGCCGCCGAGCTTTACCGCATGTATTCGATGTATGCGGCGGCGAGCGGGTTTAAAACCGAGCTGCTGTATGCAAACGAGACCGGGCTGGGCGGATACAAGGAAATCAGCTTCGGTGTGGAGGGCGAGGGCGCGTACTCGCGGCTCAAGTTCGAGTCGGGCGTGCATCGCGTGCAGCGCGTGCCCGAAACGGAGGCGTCCGGCAGGATACACACCTCGACGGTTACGGTCGCGGTGCTGCCCGAGGTGGAGGATGTGCAGGTGGAGATAAATCCTGCCGACCTTGAGATCGAAACCATCAAAAGCAGCGGCGCGGGCGGCCAGCACGTCAACAAGACAGAGTCGGCCATCCGGATGCTGCACAAGCCGTCCGGGATTGTGGTCGAGTGTCAGGACGAGCGCAGCCAGCACAAAAACCGCGAAAAGGCGATGAAAATACTAAAATCGCGGCTGTATGACATGAAACAGCGCGAACAGCAAGAGAAAATCGCCTCCCAGCGGCGGAGCCAGGTGGGTACGGGCGACCGCAGCGAGCGGATTCGCACCTACAACTTCCCGCAGGGGCGGGTGACCGACCATCGGATAGGCTATACAATCTATTCGCTCGACTCCTTCCTCGACGGCGACATCGGCGAGCTGATAGACGCGCTTATCGCTGCCGATACCGCCGAACGGCTCAAGTCCGAGGAGATATAAGAGCGTTTTTTGCGGGGGACTTTTCGGGAAAAAGTTCCCCGCAGCCCTCAATATCGGTTGGGAGCGTTTTGCCATGGGTAGCTCCCGCACGGCAAAAACCCGCATAAAAAGCGAAAACACCGTACTCCTGTCACCGCCGCCGGCTCCCCGGCGCGCCCGGGACAGGGTACTTTACATAAATTTGATATATACCTTCAACCGCTTTGCTGAAAAGCACACTATACTTGATATGAAACTTGAGATACAAACCATACTTTTCACCGAACCGGACGGCGACGCAATAGAGAGGGCGGGCGAAATCCTGCGCGCCGGCGGGCTGGTCGTGTTTCCAACCGAAACCGTCTACGGACTGGGCGCGGACGCGACCGACGGTTCTGCCGCCGCGAAAATCTTTGCCGCAAAGGGCAGGCCGGCGGACAACCCGCTTATAGTGCATCTTGCCGAGCCGGCCGATGCCGAGCGCTATGCGGTCACAACCGAGCTTTACTTTCGGCTGGCCGAGCGCTTTATGCCCGGGCCGCTGACCGTCGTTTTGCCAAAGCGCGAAACCATACCCGCCACCGTCACCGCCGGGCTGGACACGGTCGCCGTCCGCGTGCCCTCGCACCCGACAGCGCACGCGCTGATAAAGGCGGCGGGCGTGCCGGTCGCGGCCCCCTCGGCGAACATATCCGGCAGACCCAGCCCCACGACCGCGCGCCACGCAATCGAAAACATGTACGGCCGCGCCGACTGCATAATCGCCGCCGGCGACTGCGATTTCGGTGTCGAGTCGACCGTCGTAAAGCTTGAGGGCGAGGGCGTGGTGGTGCTGCGTCCCGGCGCGGTGACGCCGGAGATGCTCGGCGAGCTTTGCCCGGTCAGACTGCCGGACACGCTCTACAAATCGGCTTCGGCGGACGTCGTGCCGGAGTCGCCGGGCATGAAATACCGCCACTATGCGCCCGATGTGCCGATGTATATACTCGACGGCTCCGACAGCTCCGTCAAAAACTTTCTGCGCGATAAAACCGACTGTGCGATAATCTGCTTTGACGGCGACGAGGAGCTTTTGGCGCGCGAGTATGCATTTTCGCTTGGCGACCGCGCCGACAGCGCGTCCCACGCGCACCGGCTTTTCGCGGTGCTCAACGATATTGGCGGCATCGCGCATAAAGCCGACGGCAAAATCAAGGCGATTTACGCCCGCATGACGCCGAAGGAAGGTGTGGGGCTTGCCGTTTTCAACCGGCTTATCAAAGCGGCGGGCTACAATGTCATAAAACTTGACTGACCCGCACCGGCAAAAAGCACAAAGTACACGTTACGGAGAGATAGGAATGCCAAAGAAAAAGTCTACGCCCCCGGCGCAGACCGCGGAGATAATCGAACAGCCCATAACCGAAACAATCATACAAAACTACATGCCATACACGATGAGCGTCATAGTGTCGCGCGCTATCCCGGCGATAGACGGGTTCAAGCCGTCGCACCGCAAGCTGCTCTATACGATGTATAAGATGGGGCTGCTGACCAAGCCGCGCGTCAAGAGCGCGACCGTCGTCGGCGAAACGCTGCGGCTCAACCCACACAGCAACGACTCGGTCTACCAGACGCTGTCCAGGCTGACGCGCGCCTATGAGGCGCTGCTGCACCCGTTCATCGACTCGAAAGGCAGCTTCGGCAAGCACTACAGCAGCGATATGGACTGCGCCGCGATGCGCTATACCGAGGTCAAGCTGGACAAAATCTGCGAGGAAGTGTTCCGCGGCATCGACCGCAATGCGGTTGATTTTGTGGACAACTATGACAACACCACGGTGGAGCCGACGCTTTTGCCCACCGCGTTCCCAAACGTGCTGGTTTCGCCGAACATCGGCGTTGCGGTCGGCATGGCAAGCTCAATCTGCTCGTTCAACCTTGCCGAGGTGTGCGACGGGACAATCGCACTGCTGAAAAACCCAAATCTCACCACCGAGGCGATGCTGGACATAATAAAAGCGCCCGACTTTTCGACAGGCGCGGCCATAATTTACGACAAGGAAAAGCTGCTTGAGATTTACGAGACCGGCTCGGGCAGCGTGCGCATGCGCTCGAAGTGGAAATACGACAAGAAAAACAACTGCATCGAAGTCGTGGAGATACCGTATTCCACCACAATCGAGCTTATAATAAAGCGGATAGCGGCGCTTGTCAAGGAAGGCAAGCTGAAGGAAATCACCGACTTCCGCGACGAGATTGACATCAGCGGCTTTCGGCTGACTATTGATTTGCGGCGGGACACCGACCCGGAAAAGCTGATGGCAAAGCTGCACAAGCTCACGCCGCTGGAGGCGACCTTTGACTGCAACTTCAACATCCTCGTCGACGGCGTGCCGCGGCAGATGGGCATTGTCGAGGTCCTGCGGGAGTGGATACGCTTCCGCATCGAGTGCCTGCGCCGCGAGTTTACGTTCGAGCTTGACGAAAAGCGGGAAAAGCTGCATCTGCTGCTCGGGCTTAGCAAAATCCTGCTGGACATTGACCTGGCGATAAGGATAATTCGAGACACCAAAACCGACCGCGAGGTCGTGCCCAATTTGATGAAAGGTTTTGGCATCGACAAACAGCAGGCAGAGTTTGTCGCCGAAATCAGGCTGCGCAACCTCAACCGCGAGTATATCTTAAACCGCACGCGCGAGATAGAGACCCTGCAAAAGGAAATCGGCGAACTTGAATCGATTTTGGCAAGCGAGCAGAAAATAAAGCAGGTCATAATAGCGCAGCTTCGTGAAGTAAAGGAAAAATACGGCAAGCCACGCCGCACGCAGCTTATCTCGCCCGACGATATAGTCGAATACGACGAGGAAGACGATGTCGAGGACTATGGCGCGCGGGTGGTGCTGACGCGCGAGGGATATTTCAAAAAAGTGACGTTTGCTTCGCTGCGCGGCAACGACGAGCACAAGCTCAAGGAAGGCGACGAGATTTTTATCGAAATCGACACGACAAACACCGCCGAGCTTATATTCTTCTCGGACAAGGCGCAGGTATACAAGGCAAAAGTCAGCGATTTCGAGCCTGTGAAAGCCTCGGCGCTGGGCGAGTATCTGCCCGCAAGGCTGGAAATGGACGAAGGCGAACGCGCTATTGCGATGCAGGCTTATTATAAAGAAAAGCCGCTTGATAAAAATTGGGTGTTTATTTTTGAAAACGGGAAAGGCGTGCGCGTGCCTGCCTCGGCTTATGAAACCAAGTCCAACCGCCGCAAGCTGACCGGCGCGTATTCGGACGCGTCCCCCATCGTCGCGGTGTTCTATGAGGACGAGCCGTTTGACCTTTTATTAATATCGTCGCAAAACAAGGGGATACTGATTAATACCTCGCTTATACCCGAGAAAGTGACCAGAACGGCGGCGGGCGTGCAGCTTTTTACGCTGCGTGGCGGGCACACCATCACTGCCGCGCTGCGTGATTACTCTGAGTTTCCGTCGGCTGTGCGGTGCCGCAAGCATAAAGTGCCCGCGACCGGCATCGCGATAACCGAATTTGATGCCGAAAAACAGCAACTCAAGCTGACATAACGAAAACTTGAAAATTTGAAGTAAACGCTCGTAAATTTACCACTCATAAAATGCGATATGCCGCCAATAATAATGACGAACCTAATGGTCGGCAGCTCGGAGCAGGACGCAGACCGGAGATAAAACAAACCGGATTTCCAGCTTCACACAAAGCTGCCGGATACCCAAAAGGTTCAATCTCGCGGAAATATAAAAAATAACGTTAAAATAACGTTGCCGCAAAAAGGAGTAGTAAAAGACCATGGCAAGAAACGGCAATCGCACTCTTGTTCCTGAGGCAAAAGCCGCTCTTGAAAAGTTTAAGATGGAGGCCGCAAACGAGGTCGGCGTTCCTCTTAACAACGGTTACAACGGTGACCTGACTTCCCGTCAGGCCGGTTCTATCGGCGGCCAGATGGTAAAGAAGATGGTCGAGAAATTCGAAAACGAGATCAAGAACAGCACGACTTAAAACCGGCTTATAAATAGCGAGTTTTAGGAAGGCAAAAGGCCTGATCTCGTAATCGAGATACGGCGCTCCCGTCGGGCAGATGCCCGGCGGGATACGCCGTTTTTTTGCGCGTTTCGGTGCACCGCTCGGGGAGGGGAATTGCGGGATATTTGAAAAAAACGCTTCCGCGCCATCAAAAACTTATAAATTAAAGCATTTTCTCCCCAAATATTAGTCGTTATGGTATAATATCTCCGGTATGCGGGGCGTTTTCAAAAAAGACAGCCCCATGCGCGATGACATATAACCCCGAAATATAATAATGCAAGGAGAAAACACCATGACCTACAGTTTGCCGGAAATCCAGCCGAAAACATTGCCCAACCCGGCATGGTTCCCGACAAAAGCGCAGTGCTTTATCTATCGAAACTGGGAGCTGGTTTCACCCGAGCGCATGGCGGAGGTGCTCGACACAGATGCCGGGACAGTCCGCCGGATGGCAGAGGCCATGGGTCTTGACCCCGACCCCGACGTCAATCCGGCATGGATAAGCAGAGGCTACATAACCCTGATACGCAACAACTGGCACCTTCTCGACTACAGCCAGCTTTGCACGCTTTTGGGCTGGACAGAGGATTATCTTGCGTTTATCCTGAAAGAGGACGATTTTCTATCGGTCAAGCTCGGCGGATTCAAGCCCGGCTGCGATCGCCTGAAAATCCGGCCGCTCGACCAGGCGCAGCTCAAACGAACGGCAGAGATAAATGCGCTCACGCAGGCGGTGCGCGCCCGGCTCCCCGAAAGAACCGCACAGCCGTTTGATTTCTTTGAAAATCTGCCGTCCGGCGGCACAATCGAGGCAAGTCCGACACAGCAGCGCTTTATCCACAGATTCATATACTCCTATTGCGCGCTGTACGGCGACACATTTTTGGATAAACAGCTCATCGATGAATCTTTCCCGGAGCCGATGCTCGAGGCGTATCAAAGGCTCGGCATCAACGGGATATGGACACAGGCGCTGCTTGCGAAAATCGCGCCGTTCCCGTTTGACGGCAGCGTCAGTGAAGGTTATGAGAGGCGGATTGAGGGGATGCGCTATCTGACCGAAAAGCTCGGTCGCTACGGAATCAAGCTGTTTTTGTACCTCAACGAGCCGCGCTCCATGCCAAACGAGTTTTTCGCAGACAAACCGGACATCAAAGGCGAGCCGGACGGCAAGTTCAACAGCTGTCTTTGTGTCGGCGCGCCGGCTGTCCAAAAGTATTTATACGACAGCGCGGCTTTTGTCGCCAAATCGGTGCCCGGGCTGGGCGGCGTTTTTACCATAACGGCGTCGGAAAACGCCACAAACTGCTACAGCCACAGAAACGAGAGCAGCATTACCTGCCCCCGCTGCAAGGAAAAGAGCCGGGCGGAAATCTACGCGCTGGTCAACCGCCTGCTTTACGAGGGATTTGTGTCCGAAAACCCGGATATTCAGGTTGCCGCCTACACTTGGGCATGGGACGGCATAGACGAGTCGCGGCGGGTCATGGAGCTGATGCCGAAAGAGGTCGCGGTCATGAGCGTCAGCGAACACCATGTCCGGAAAAACGTCGGCGGGGTGGATACCCATGTAGTCGACTATTCAATTTCGATTGAGGGGCCGGGGGAATATTCAAAAACGCTTTGGAAAGAGGCGGCGGAAAGCGGGCGCAGGGCATTTGCAAAGGTGCAGTTTAACAATACATGGGAGATAGCCGCGGTGCCGTTTATACCGGTGTTCGACAAGATATACAGGCATATCAGAGGGATAACCGAAACGGGCAATGTCAGCGGGCTGATGCTGGGCTGGACGCTGGGCGGCTACCCGTCGCCGCCGCTGGATATGGTCAAGGAGTTTTATGCAAAGTTGCCCGACATCCCAAGTCTGGACGAGATATATGAAAAGGTGTTCCCGGGCGCGGACACGGGTATTTTGTCCGCGGCGTTTACGAAATTTTCGGAGGCGTTTGACGAGTATCCGTTCTCGATAGGCGTCGCCTACAGTGCGCCGCAGCATTACGCGCCGGCAAATCTGCTGTATGAAAAGGAGACCGGTTGGCGCGCGACGATGGTGGGCTATCCGTATGACGACCTTGCGGGTTGGCGTCATATCTTCCCCGAAGATGTCTTTATCGCGCAGCTTGAGAAGATGTACCGTAAATGGGGCGAGGGGCTCGAGCTGCTCAAAAAAGCGGACGTCAAGGCAAGCAAATCGCTGTCCGAGGTCTATGACGCTGCCGAGGTGTGCCATATCC
>DGDL01000018.1 GCA_002385415.1 Clostridiales bacterium UBA3953 | reverse complement strand
CCAAACCGCTGCATGCGTGTACTGTCCGCCATTCTCGCGCACGCCCGGGACATATCCCTGTATATAGCCGGGATTTCGACCGTTTCCGGGCACAAACGGAGGCGCAAACAATTTCATTATGCGATGCTCGCGGTCAAAAAGGGTCGAGTACATGTTTTCAAGCGCCGTTCGCGTGCGGTTTTGGCTGCCGGTTTCGTCTTTCCCCATGCCTGAAAGCTGGGCAAACGCCTGTGGCAGAATGTCGATCTGGCATCCGCCTTCGGTGGTCGGCGCGCCGAGCACCAGGCCGTCGCCGTAAAAGGCGCGCGCGTAGCGGTCGGTCGCCCATGCGTGCTTTTCGACCGCAAGCAGCAGTGAAGCTGCCGCCGCCCTGTATTTCTCGCAGCCGTCGATGTCGCCGCGCAGCTCGGACAGCTTGGAAAAATTGTTTAGCGTTATCGCGAGGAACTGGGCAAGCCACACGCTTTCGCCGCCGGTTTGGTTGCCTTTTTGATCGATGCCGATGCGGTTCATGCCGTCGTTCCAGTCGCAGCTGCCTATATAGGGCAGCCCGCGCGGCGAAAGTCTTTCGAGCGCCAGCTCGAGCGCACGCGCGCAGTGGGTGTAAATGTCTTCTTTGAAGTCGGTCTTGCCGGTTTCGCTGTAGCGCTCGTACTCGCCCGGCCCAAGCTCCGGCGCATCAGCATACCGCACCTTAACCGAAAGAATGCTTGTATCCCCTGTGCGCCGGACATATTCCGCCGTCACATAGGGCAGCCATATATAGTCGTCCGAGCACAGCGAGCGCACACCCCGCGTTACAACGGTATCACGTGCCGGCAGATTGTGCCACCAGTGCATGGCGTCACCCTGCGCAAACTGATGGAGCGCCGCGCGAATGATGTGGACGCGCACTTTCTTCGGATGCGAATAAAGTATCGCAAGGCAGTCCTGAAGCTGGTCGCGGAAGCCGTATGCGCCGCCGGACTGGTAAAATCCGGTGCGCGCAAGCAGTCTCGTGGCCAATGCCTGATATGGCACATAGAAGTTAAACATCTCGTCGAGAGCAGGGCTCGGCGACTCGAGAAGCAGTCCCCCCGAAACCCGCTCGGCGCGAGCGGCATAAAGCGAAAATCCTTCGTATACGTCGGAGAGGGTCTTGTATTTCTCACGTATATAGCTGCCGCACTTGTCGTCGCGTTCGCCTGTTGTACCGAGCAGATATATAACACCACGCTCGGCCGGCCTGCAGGTCATAAATATGCGCCGGTGCGTAAATTCGCCATACATACACTTGTACGTCACAGTGTCCCCAGAGCACTCACGCACAATAACATCCGGGTCGCACGGATCCGAACCAAAACACAGCGTCCACTCAAACACCAGCTTCACACCGCTGTGACCATCTGCCGCACCCTCAGGCGTGAAGGCTCCGCAGACATTGTCGCGCACCTCGGTGCGGGGTGTTGCCTCTTCGCCGTCAAACGTCACCGCTATCATTTTAACGGGCAAAAGCGGATCTACGCCGACTGCTATCTCATAATCCGTGCTTATGCCGCCGCTCTCTATCCGGCCGCTGTATAGCGCATGCCCACGATTATAAGTGACAGTATGGGCGGACGCCGCAAGGTCCCATCTTTTGCCATTGATATGAAGAATCAGCCTTTCGCCCTGCATGCCTTCGTGCGCCAAGCCGTTCCACGGCGTCAGCCTTCGCTCGCGCGAGTTGCCGAACCATGTGTAACCGAGGCTGTTGTGTGTTACCAGCGTACCGAACGCGCTTCCGGTATATACATACGATTGAGGGAGCGTCTGCTCGCGTGTCTTTACTGTGAAGTTATCCACACCGAAAAAACCGCCCCGGACAGGCAATCTAACGTCCGTTTCCACAGAGTTTTCCACTTCCTGTGGATAAACTTTGCGGATTCTCGGCCTTTTGTGGAAAACAAGCTCGGGACGCTCGCTCATGACGCGAAGATACACATTTGAAAGCGTATTTGTGCCGTCAAGCACAATGTCCAGCCTTGAAAGCATGCGCAGCAGCGCCGTATCGGGCGAAGACCTCAAAAAATACACTCCGCCCGGCGCGCCGAGCATGCGCACGTCGCCATGTGCCCTCACAAGGTCTATAAGCATTGTCCGAACCGGCTCGCCATAAGCCGCAATCTCTCCGTAGCAGATTATAAGTTCTGTTTTAATACCCATAATCCGCAGCCACCTGTGCGCCGATATAAACGCCGCTATCAGGTGACAGCTTGCGTCGCCGGGCGCAAGCCGGGTACTTATGCTTATCACCGTAAAGGGCAGGTCACCGGAAATAGAGTTGCGCCAAAGCACCGATTTGGGCTGCGGCTCGTCGGGCATGACCAGCTTTCCCGCCTCGCTGTCCGCTTCGTAATCTTTCCTTAACGTGTGGAAAGTCGCCGCGAGCATCAGCTCGGCCGCACGCATGGAGTCGGGTGCCGAAAGCACACTCATACCCGCCTGTGCCCAGCGCCGCAGACTTGAAATAGCCGAGTCCGCATAGTTGCGCTCGCGTGTTGAGCGCGCATATCTTATAGTCTGAATCGCATCCGCCCGCGACTTTGCCGGCGCGACAAGGAAAGTGCATGCATATCGGCCGCTCCTCGTCTCCGAGCGTTTTTTTATGGCGCAAAACGGAGTTATACACGCGCCGGTCGTGTTGCCGAGCGGCGTCTGCGTCAGCATCCCAAGCTCGCGGTCGCCATAAAGCATCGGCAATACGCCCTCTCGGCGGGTTGTAAACGACACTCCGCCGCTTGAGGTTTCAAGCGTGACCGCAAGCCAGCGCTCTTTTTCGCCCTCTCTTGAGAGAACTCTGTAGAGCAGTATATTTTCTTCGGCGCAATACTCGGCCTCTACCGAAAGGTCGTGATAGCCGGGATGCGCGCCGTACTCCTTTTCGGGCTTTAGAGCCGGCACAAAGCACATCAGCGGGCAGACTTCGGCCGCTCCGCCCTCGTAGGCAAGCGTTATCACAAAGCATGTGCAGTCGCCGCGAACCGTCAAAATCGCGATGGTTTTTGCGCGTGAGCCGCCAGTCGACACTTCATTTATATACTTCACCGAAGTCGACGAGGACGACCTGCAAAATCCGCCGTCCAGCACGTTTATAACGCGCGAGCCACGCTTGTCTTTGACCTCAAGAAAGAGCTTCAATCCTCCGTTTTTGCTGTTTGGGCCGAAGGGAGAGGTTGTTATAATACTGTTGCCGTTGTACAGGCACACTTTACCTGCCGCAGTCGCGACAATTCTTGTTCCGCCGTTTGATACCACCGCGGTACGGGGCACCGCTTTGTTATCCTCGCGGAACGACTCCGCCGTCGGCAGGGCATGTGTGCGGGTAGGCATTTCCTTTCGATAGGGCACAGTCTTGTGGATAACCGCGTCGACGGGAATTTTCTCGCACAGCAGGCTGTCGGCCGCTCCCATGCGCGGGTCGCTCATAAAGTATTTTACAAAGATGTTGTCCAACAAAAAGTTTGCTGCCGCAATAATGCTCATGCCTATATGGTGAGCCATAAAGGTGCGTATTACCGCACAGCCTCTGCCCACGCGCGAGCGCGTGAAGTCTACGGATTCAAAAAATCCGTATCTTCCGTACAGTCCAAATTTTTTAAGCCGCTCGAGGTTTCGCAGCGAAGCAATCGGCGCATAGGTCAGCGTTAAAAACGACGAATAAGGCGCAATGACAGCCTCTGTGTCAAGCCCGCGCTTCATGGCGAGCTTTTGCACACCGTATGCCGAGTACTGATAGTTCATTGCCGCGTCAAACGCAAAATAGCAGGACTCGGATTTGCCCCACAACCCGCGTTCGCGCTCTTTTTTTTGCTGCGTAAACGCAAACGCCAATGCCTCGTCTATCAGCGAGCCTTTGTAGACAGGCATAAACAGCGATGCCATAAAATACTCGAACATCGTGCCCGACCATGACAAAAGGCCGATATGCCCGTCGGCGCTTATTACCGGCCGGCCGAGCCGCTGCCAATGTCTGCGAGGCACAATGCCAGCAGCGACGGCGTAATAGCTTGTGATTCGCGACTCGCTCATGAGAAGGTCATAGCCGCCACCGGGCTTTTCCGCCGCGGTGTCATATCCAAGATAAAACAGGTCGCGGTCCGGATTGTAGAGCGCCGAGAAATCTGTCGCATCGATTATGGCACTAATCCGCTCGCGCAGCTTGTCGGCCCTGTCTCCCTTCAGGCTTTTCTCGGTCGCTATTCCCTGTGAAAGCGTCAAAAGGCTTGCCACAAAGTTGCCGCTGTCCACCGTCGACACATAGGGCGTGCCAAGCACGCTGAGCGTTGCGGTGTCGTACCAGTTATAGAGGTGACCGCGCCATTTGGGCATCATCTCGATAGAAGTCACCGCGTTTTCGATACGCTTGAAAAACTCTGCTGACTTTATATTGCCCAGCTTGTAGGCTGCAAGGCAAGACAGCATATAAAGGCCTATATTGGTCGGCGATGTCCGCCTTGCAAGTATCTCGGACGGTGCAAGCTGTATATTGTCCGGCGGCAACCAATGCTCGGACGCCGTAACGGTGTCGGAAAAGAATTTCCACATGTCAAAAACATATTTCATCACCGTCGCACGCCGCGCCGGCGTGATGGCGAGCTCTGCTTCGGTTACCGTCTCGCGTCCGGACAGCGTGAATAACAGCGGCAGGCCGAGCCACAGCAGCCCGAGCAGCTTGTACAGCGCATAAGGCGCAAAAATGACAAGCACCGCACCGGAAATGAAGGTGGGCAGCGTAAGCAGCAGGTTGTATCCGAATGTATCGCGGCGGTTTCGGTCGGCCTCGGCCGCCGTTACCCACTCGAGCAGACGCTGTTTTGAGATTGTCATGCGCCACAGCGCTCGCAGCATGGCGTCTGCCGCACATATTGCGTTATGCAGCAGAGTACCCAAATTCCACAGCGTCAGCCCGAGCGCCTGCCACACGCTGCCGGTGACCGACGAGTAGAACCTGCGCGGCAGGCTGCGTGTCGCCGTCACCGATGCGGTGACGACAGGCAGCACAATATACAGTGTGGAGAATATAATTGCGGTCAGCGCCGCGGCCGAGCCCATGAAAAGCCCGTATGCCATCGCAAATATAGCACAAATCGGCAGCGAGGCACGCCTGATGTTGTCGAACAGCTTGTAGCGCGACAGCACGCTAATCGGGTTTTTAACTCTTGCTCGGCGCCTGTACTCGCTGATGCCGGCGCTGCCCGTAATGCCGACCGCAGAAGGCGACGGCATCTTAGCTGCATTACCGGTTAAAATCGTGCTGCCGGCATAAGCCATGGCTTGAGTGTCCCCGCGTATCCAGCGGTGAAGCCTCTTAAAATAAGAATCCGCCGTTTTGGGGCAGCTGTCAACCGCTGTGACGCCCGAAAGAAATGCGCAGCGCAGCCTTGTCCCTTCCAGCAGGTCGTGGCTTAGCACCGTTTCGGGCGCAAACGCATCTTTGAGCAGCTCCCAATAGAGCTTTACGTCAAAAATGCCCTTGCCGCAGAAGTTGCCCTCGCCGAACAGGGTCTGATAGGTTTCGTAAGCCGCCGACGAGTAGACGTCGCTGCCGCCGCAGCCAGAAATCAACCTTGCAAACGGGGTTTTCCCTGCCGCTTCGAGCGATGTTTCCATGCGGGGCTGCATAATTGCATAACCTTCTGTGACAATGCCGTTTTTCACAACGGGAAGGTTTGCAGGGTGAAGCATAGCGCCTATAAGATCGCATGCCCCGCCGAGCCCCAGACGCGTGTCCGAGTCGAGCGTGATAACATACTTGACGCGCGAAAGAAAGCTCTCGTCACCCACAACAGTAAGTGAGCCGCGCTCGCCCGCCGCGATAAAGCCGGCAAGCTCAAGCAGAGCGCCCCTCTTGCGTTCGCGGCCCATATAGCGCTCCTCGGTAGCCGAGTAGGTTCTTGAGCGCGTGAAAAGGTAAAAGCCGCCGCCATACTTTTTGTTGAGCGCCTTTATGCGGTTTTTTGCATTTTTCAGAGTTGCCGCATCACCCGGCGCCTCCGGCGAAGCCGCGTCGGGCAGGTCGCCGAGTATACCGAATGCGATTTTGCCGCCCCTGTCGCGGTTGGCATGATAGCAGCGCTCAAGTGACTCGAACAGCGAATCGTCGCTTTTGCCGCCGAACAGCAATGTTGTTATAACCACCAGCGTTTCGGGCATGTCATCTATGCGCTCGATTTTATAGCGAGGCACCGCACCGGGCGGCACGAATTTAGACAGCACGAAATCAAGGCACTGGCGGGTAAACTCTGTCAGCGGGAAAAAGAGCAGCAGAGCCATAAACAGGTCGCCGCGAGTCAAAACTGCCGCAAGAATCGCAAGTATGAAGGCAGCCAAATACATTATCGGGAAATATGCCCTCCGAAGTATTGGATGCTCTTTCACGGGCGAGCGCATAGCAAGCACGATCTCTGCCGCATGGCGCTGGCTGACCTTATGTTTTTTTGCATACTCGGCTGCTGCCTGCCTGTAAAGCTGCTTTGTCTCGTGGTCACAGCGCGGATATATGCCGCGCTTGTCGGCGAGCAGCGTCCGCTCTATTACCGAGGCCTTTTCAAGAAAACGCTCGAATGAAGTTTCCTCAAAGCTGCGCAGCAGCTCTGCCCCTGTCGACGCGGCGTCGGCGGCAAGCTCCGAGACGCTTTTACCTGACCCCGCCATGCCTAAATCGTCTGCGTGTTTGGTGTCGCGTTGCGCTCTTGAATATTCGTCGAGCGTAAACAGCAGCGACAAAGCTATGCAGTCGGGGACAAAGCACAGCTCGTCAAGCGTAAAGCCGTCATCTTCACCGCCCGGCTTCTGCTTGTCAAGCTGCGCGGCAATATAATCCGGCGTCAGTTCCTCCTCCGGCGGAATGCCCGCCGTCTCGGTAAAGCTGCGCACAATGTCGTCTACCGCTTTGAATATTCGCGGGCTGATTTTCTTTCTTCGACAATGCTCGCAGGCCGTCGCCGCTTTCCGCAATATATAGTCAACGTTACCGTCATCGGCGACATATTCGGTTCGCAGCCTGCGCAATATATTGCCGCAATCGCGTAGATCGCGTGAGGCTTTATGACCGGTGTTACGCAAGTTATAAGCCCTCTTTTTTCATATTTTGTCGTTTCTTTATCTTTTCCCCACGCTTATTCTTTTATACGTTTGCGGTATATCACCTGCATTTCTTGCGTCGGCACAGCAAAGAAAAACACCGCTGTGGGACAAGTCCCGCAGCGGCAGGCAAAAAAGTGGTTTTCTGCTATTTATTCGCAAAATTCAGTGTAGATGGCACGCATTGCTTCCTCAAAATCGCTGTCTTCAATTCCGATAATGATGTTAAGCTCGCTGGAGCCTTGGTCTATCATGCGGACGTTTATCCCGCGATTTGCTATTGCGGTAAGTATCCTTGCCGCGGTACCTTTTTTTCTTATCATGCCGCGACCGACAACGGCGATAAGCGCCAGGCCGTCCTCTATATAAACAGACTCGGGCTCTGTCACGGAACAGATTCCGTTGACAATGGTTTCGCGGCACTTTTCAAGCGCACTCGTGGCGACGACGACGCACATTGTATCGATGCCGGACGGGAGATGCTCAAAGGATACTGCGTTTTTCTCGAGCACCTCAAGCACGCGGCGGCCGAATCCGAGCTCGGAGTTCATCATGTCCTTTTCGATAGTGATGACCGAGAAACCTTTTTTACCTGCGATGCCGGTTATTATATATTCCGAACGGGACGTGGTCTGCGGAACTATCATGGTTCCTTCCGCGGCGGGGTCGTTTGTGTTGCGTATATTAATCGGTATACCGGCAAAGCGCACGGGGAAAATCGATTCCTCGTGCAAAACGGTAGCTCCCATATAGGAAAGCTCGCGCAGCTCGCGGTATGTAATTATGTCTATCACGCGCGGATTTTTGACAATCCGCGGATCCGCCATCAAAAAGCCCGACACGTCTGTCCAGTTCTCATAAAGATCGGCCTGGACGGCACGTGCTATTATCGCGCCGGTGATGTCCGAACCGCCGCGCGGGAAGGTTTTGATTGTATCGTTGGGCATTGAGCCGTAGAAACCGGGTATAACCGCGGTTTTATGCTTTGACAGCCGCTCGCCGAGCACCTCGTTGGTGCGCTCGGAATCAAATGTACCGTTGTCATTGAAGAATATGACCTCGGCCGCGTCGATAAAGTCATATCCGAGATAATTTGAGAGTATCAGTGCGGAAAGATACTCGCCTCGGCTGGCGGCATAATCTCGCCCTGCCTTGTGAAGCAGCGCATACTTGATGGTCTCATATTCATGTTCAAGCGACATATCAAGCCCGAGCCCGGCGATTATTCCGTCAAAACGCTCGGTGATTTTTGAGAATATCGGTTCTATGTCCTGTCCTTTGGTTGCGGCATCGTAACAGGAGTACAGCAGGTCGGTGATTTTTTCGTCGTCTGGAAACCTTTTTCCCGGCGCCGAGGGCACAACGTACCTCCTGCTCTCATCTGCCAGTATAATGTCTTTTACTTTCTTAAACTGCCCGGCGTCGGCAAGTGATGTTCCGCCAAATTTTACGACCTTGACTGATTCAACGTACACAGTATTAGCGCTCCTGTATAATTAAATAGATTTATTTTAAAGAGATATATTGGTGTTCTGCGGATACTCTCAATTTAAGTTTATGCCGCAGATTTATGATTCGTCCGGCTGGCGCCAGTTGACGCCGTTTTTTTCGCAAAACTTCGCGGCTGCCGATCCCGCCGGCGTTATTACGGTGACGTTCGGCGAACCGTGGAACTGGCCCTCTCCAACCTTTGTTACCTCTTCTGGTATAACAATTGTTTCAAGGGACGTGCAGCCGGCAAACACATAGCCGCCTATCTCGGTTATGTTCTTCGGAATCTCGACGTGGCGCAGCGAGCTGCAGTTATAGAACATGCGGTCGGACAACTTTTCAAGCCGCTGGTTGAACGTAACCGATTCAAGCGTTGTATTGCCGTAAAAGGCGTATTTCCCGATAGAAATAACACGGGACGGTATGACAAGCTCTTTGAATCCCACACATTCCGAGAAGCTGTACTTGCCTATCGAAGCCAGCGAAACGGGAAGGTTCAACTCGACCAGCGCCGTTTGGGCGAACGCATAGTCGTCTATGGTTTCGAGCCGCTGGTTGAACTCGACAGTCTCTAGCGCCGAACACTTCTGGAATGCGAAGCGGTCTATATGGCGCAAATTCTCGGGAAGCTTAATGTTTTTCAGCGTTTTGTTGCCCCAAAAGGCTTTTTCGCCTATCTTGAGCACAAGCTTACCCGCAGCCTCGTCGGGTATTATAACGTCGGTATCGTCACCCTCATAGCTTACAAGCTCGGCATAAGAGGCGTAGATGTTGAATATAAAATCGTCAATCTGAACTGTCTCGATTAATTTTTCTTTTTCGGGAACGCCGAGCGTAACAACCGGTTCGAGCCTCGGCTCTCCGGCACAGCCGGCAAACTGCATCGAGACAACAGCCAGAAGCAAAACAGCATATACTATACTTTTCTGCCTTTTCATTTAAAGTCTCTCCATCAGATCTGCAAGCAGCCTGGCGCTCTCGCTTGCCTGCTCGGCGAGCGCTTTTGCAGCAGAGGCAATCTGCCGAGCCATCGCATCGCGATTTGCAATGACACGCTCGGCCTCCGTAATTAGCGCCTCGGCGGTAAGACTTTTCACCGATATCGGTTTTATGCTGCCCTTTTCGCTTGAGGCACAGTTTATGCTTTCGATCAACGCGTCTACTTTGACGTCGTACGAAAGAGGTATCACAGGTGTACCGGCGACCGCCGAATATATAAGCGAGTGCAGTCTCATACCCACCGTGAAGCGGCAAACCGACAAAAGCGCTATCAGCTCGGGTGCGGTGAGCTCGGATATACACAACCCGCCGGATTTTGCAGCAAGGCTGCGGGCAAGTCCGACATCGCTCGGCCGCTGCATTGCAATAAACACCGGCACAAGACCATGCCGATCACGCAGCGACTTGCAAGCCTTTTCAATCTCGCCCTCAAAGTCCGGGGCAAGCCCTTCGCTGCGGCGCAGGGCAAAGGCTACATGCTCTTTGCCGGGCTCCAGCCCTTCACGCGCAAGCAGATGCTTTTTCCACTCGTCCTCGCAGGGAGCAAGCATAAATGCGGGGTCTGCTGTGACATATACATTTTTGTTTTGGACACCCAGCCGCCCAAGCTCCTCGAGCGACAGCGCCTCGCGCAGCGATATAATGTCGCAATCCTGTAGCGCCTCGCGCGCGAGTTTTGCTCCAAGCTCGCCCACAACAGGCCCAACACCGTTTGCATAAAGCATAACGCCGAGACCCAGCTTTTTTGCAAGCCGCATAAGCGATGTATAGTACCAAAGCGAGCGTGTCGAGGTCATTTCGTTTGTCAGCAGCGTGCCTCCGCCGTTTACAAACAGCTTGGAGCTCCGCATAAGCCGGGTGATGCTGAGTAAATTGAACCGCCACACACTCTCTATTCCATACCGCTTGGCGGTTTGGCGCGGCGTCCTGGACAGAGCCGCGATAGCCACGTCGGGCAGCTCGTTTCTAATCGCATTTACGATCACGCCGAGCAGCGCGTCGTCGCCGCTGTTGCGATACCCATAATAGCCGCTGAGTATAATGCCGCCTCGTTTTTTGGGATGATAAGGCTTTAATTTTTCATAAGCCGCCTCGTAATCGTCTGCCATGCGACTGACCGAGTAGTGGTGCTGTATGACCCGGCGGTTATATGCGCCCATCTTCTCCAGCGCTTCATTATCCGACGACAGCAGCATGGCAATGTCGCTTTCCAGCACTTCGGCTGTGGTCGGATCGCAGCCGCGGCAGCAGAAATTCGTATCAATGGCAATCTCAAGCTTGCTTTCATCGAATATGCCGAGATAGCCTTCATTGCCGGCAAGCACGCAGGGCTTTTCGGCTGCCATAGCCTCGAGCGCCGCACGCGACACGCCGACAAAAACATCTGCCGACGCAATAGCAAGGTTTATGTCCGTGCGCGCTCCGCACAGTTTGACGAAAGGCCTGTCCGCAGTCGAGTTCGCCTCGTTTGCGGCCGCCTCCAGCCTTGCAAAATCGTCTCCGTCGCCGACAATAACCACTTCAAGGTCGGGAAACCGCTTTTTAAGCCCCGGCGCAGCCTTGCAAAGCAAAATAGGCGCAAGGCTGCGGTCTCGGTCTATGCGGCTGACGCAGACTACTCTGCGCGCCGACCTGTTGAGCCCAAGTTCATCTATAAAGGGCGTTGCGTCAATGCTCGAGCTGAATTTTCCGGTGTCTATACCGTTTATGGTCAGCGAGATATTATCCGAGCAGACGCCATAGTTATCAATAAGATATTGCTTTATGTCCGCGCTGACAGCCACGCTGCGCTCGCCCCAGTCGGTAATGGCTTTCCACAGCGGGTTGACCTTAAATACCCAGTGCGCGCTGGTTATAAACCTGAACCCCAAACACTTGCGCAGTTTGCCGCATATAAACGCCGGTATGCGTGCGTGCGCGTGGACAATATCGAAATTTTCGGACCGAATCAATCTTTTCAGCCCAAAATATGAGCGCAAAACTGATGAAAAACGTTTGTTATGCAGCGGGAGCTTTATGTGGCGGATGCCTTGAGCCTCCAGCGTTTTGACATAAACACCGCCGTTTGAGGCTACAACAATCTCATGTCCCCGCCGCTTCAGCTCTCCGCACAGCTCGACTATATGCGTTTCGGCGCCGCCTATGTCGAGCTTCATTGTTGTCATTAATATCTTCATTCGGTTAACCGCTGTCAGTTACTTTCACCGGCAGAGTTTTCGGTCTGGGCCGGCTCCTCGTCTCCCGTTTGCTGGCCGGTGCGCACTATTTTACCGTTCTCAAACAGGCCTTCATATACCCTGCCTTGCGGCCATGTATATTTGCCCATTCCGTTCATCATATTGCCGGCAAACTCGCCTTCATATATTTCGCCGTTCGCCCATGTATACTTGCCGTAACCGGAGCGGACGTCGTCGACAAATTCGCCTTCGTAGACGTCGCCGTTTGAGAACCTGTAGACCCCATAGCCGTTTTTGAGGTCGTCTTTGTAATCGCCCTCGTAAGACGAGCCGTCTGCCCACATATATTTGCCTTTGCCGTGCTTTTTATCGTTATGAAACTCACCTATATACATCGAGCCGTCGCCCCCCCATATATAGGTGCCGTAGCCTTCCTTTATTCCGTCCACAAGGTCGCCTTCATAGGTATCCCCGTTCGAGAAGCTGAATTTTCCCTTTCCGGTGATGGTGTCTTCCTTAAACTCGCCCTCGTAGACATCGCCCGTTGCAAATGTCATTTTTCCCTGACCGTGTTTGAGCAGATTTTTCAGCTCGCCTACATAGACATCGCCGTTCGAGTATGTGACCGTACCCGTCGCCATGTCAACCTCGGCGGTGGTTCCGTCCGAATAGTAGAGCCGCCCCTGGCTCGGCGCACCGAGACTGTCTACTCTGCCGAAGAATTTTATATATCCTCCGCCGTCGGTGTCTATTTTTATATATCGTATGCCCGAAAGATAAATGCCCAAAAAGGTGATCGCAACACATATAATCGCAATCAGCACCGTGATAGCCAGTATAGCCCCGGTGCTCATGTGCTTTCGCTTTGATTGGGCACGAGCACGGCTGTTTGGATTATTTGCCATTACGCTGTTCCGCCGGAACGGCTTCCGCGCGGAAATCCCCCTTTATTTTACAGTGTTGTGACAAAACAAAGCCTGTCAACTATACGCCAAAGAATATTTCAATCTCCCTGAAAAGCGCGGTGAGCAGGTCTATCAGACCGGGAATAGCCACAAGACAGAAAAATACAACCCCGAGAAAAACCGCAACAGAAATCAGCGCCATGAGTAGGGATGTACCCTCTCGGATATACATAAATTCGGCGCGTTCGTGCACCTCCGGCGGAATATAAAACCGGAGTAGTCGAAGGTTGCGTTTTCGGCTCTTGGGATTTGCCGCTCTCAGCGCTGCATTGCCCGCAAAAGGATCAAACTCATGCACAACCTTGAGCAGTGAGCTCCCACGTCGCAATGACCAGCGGATGAGCAGGTTTTTTGCCACCCCAAGCTCTTCGAGAGTAAGTGAATCTGCCGGACTGTGCGCTTCTCGGCTATACAGCAGCCTCACAATTTTGCCCGGAACATGGCGGTTATACACCGCCATAAACGATGCCGCGATGATGCCGGCAAACATTGACCACAGCACGAGCTCAAGGGACATCTCCGGGCTTGTAAGAAGCTCAGAAAAAATCATTTCCAGCCGTTCCTTTTTAAATCTCGGTTTTACGGATTACGTCCGTGCCGACATATTTGCGCAGCACTTCGGGCACAACGACGCTGCCGTCTTTTTGCTGGTTCTGTTCCACTATTGCGGGCAGAATCCGGCTTGTCGCAAGCCCGCTGCCGTTCAAGGTGTGGACATACTCTATCGAGCCGCCCTCCGCGCGACGGAAACGGATGTTTCCGCGGCGTGCCTGATAGTCGCGTGCGTTGGACACAGAGCTGACTTCCTTGTAACCGTTCATCGAGGGAATGTGGATTTCAATGTCATAGGTACGAGCCATCGATGCCGAGCAGTCGCCCGCCGCCAGTTTAACGGTGCGAAAATGGAAGCCCAGCCCCCTGACGAGATTTTCGGCATGTGTTACGAGCTCTTCAAACGCCTCGTCGGATTTTTCGGGCGTAGTATACTGGACCATTTCGACCTTGTTGAACTGATGCCCGCGCACCATTCCGCGCTCTTCCGCACCGTACGAGCCCGCCTCGCGCCTGAAGCAAGGCGTGTAGCTTATATACTTGAGCGGCAGATCCGATTCGGCAAGTATCTCGTCGCGGTGCAGCGATACAAGCGCGGTTTCGGCGGTCGGAAGCATGAACATGCGGCGCTCGTCCTCGTCCGTATTAATCCAATACACTTCTCCGGCAAATTTTGGAAATTGTCCCGCCGTCAATCCGCATTCATAGCCAAGCATGTGTGGGACAAGTACCAGTTCATATCCGTTCGAAAGGTGCGTTTCGATGAAATAGTTGAGCAGCGCCCATTCGAGCTTTGCGCCCAGTCCCCGATAGACCCAAAAACCGTTGCCCGACAGCTTCACGCCGCGTTTGTAATCGACAAGCCCAAGCTCTGTGCAGATGTCAACGTGGTTTTTGGGCTCGAAATCAAATTTTTGCGGCTCTCCAAAGTAGCGCAGCGGCTCGTTATTTTCCTTGCCCCCGGGCTTAAGGTCGCGGTCGGGAAGGTTGGGAAGCCCGAGCATAAGTTCCTTATAGCGTGCCTCGATTTTCTCCAGCTCGGCATCGTTTTCCTTTATCTGCGCCGAAAGCTTTTTCATCTCGGCAAAAATCTCGTCGGTATTCTTGCCTTCTTTTTTATATTGCGGCACCAGCTTCGAAGTGCGATTCTGCTCTGCTCTCAACTGATCATTTAAAGCGATTATAGAGCGGCGCTTTTTGTCAAGCTCGAGAATTTCGGCGATTTCTTCAGAGGTGTCACGTTCTTTCATCTTAAAACGCTCTATTGCCTCGTCCGGATTCTCTCTTATATACTTGATGTCTATCATGGTAGCTCCTTTACAGTGTTTCGTCAAATATATTTTCGCCGCAAAGCAGCATTATTATCTGGTTTAAATCGTCATTGTCTGTATAGTATATCTCAATTTTCTTGTCTTTTCCACGGTTACTTATATTTACTTTCCGGCCAAGCATCGATGTCATTTTATTTTGCAGCGCTTCTATATAGTTGACTTTTAGCGAAGGGGTTGGTTTTTCCTTTTTTTCCTCCGTCCTCGCTTTATCGGAAGACTCTGCCTTGTTTGCTGCCCGAACAGTTTGCTCGAGCATGCGCACCGACATTCCGCTCTCTTTTGCAGCGCGCGCCAGCTCTGATATTTTCCGAGAGTCGCCGAGACCCAAAAGCGCTCTGGCGTGACCTGCGGATAGCTCATTGTTGCGCACCATATCAATGACATCGTCCGGAAGCTCGAGCAGCCGCATAGCGTTTGCAACAGCGCTTCTGCTCTTGCTGACTTGCCTTGATATTTCCTCCTGTGTCATATTATGCTCTTCGGCAAGCGCTTTATATGCCTCCGCTTCCTCGATTGGATTGAGATCTTCGCGCTGAATATTTTCTATTATCGCAAGCTCGGCGGCTTTGCGGTCATCCGCATCCACAATAACAGCGGGAATTTCGGTCAGCCCCGCCATCTTTGACGCCCGCCACCTGCGTTCGCCTGCAATAATCTGATAAAGCCCGTTTTCTTCAAGCCTAACCACCACAGGCTGAATCAGTCCGTGCGTCGCTATCGAGTCTGCCAGCTGCGCCATCGCCTCGGGGTCAAAATCTTTCCGGGGTTGGCCCGGCCGCGGTTCTATATCCGAGACTCGCAACATTATAACACCATCACTCTTACCGGGCAGCGAATTTTCACCAAAAATCGCGTCAAGCCCGCGTCCGAGTCCAGTAGTTTTGGGTTTAGACATTTCTACGACCATCCTTTATGTCCGTTACATACCAGATTGCTCAAATCCGCTCGAACACTTCGGCGGTTACCGCATTATATGACACAGCGCCGGCACAATGTTTGTCGTGATACTGGATAGGCTTTCCATAACTTGGAGCCTCGCTCAATCTGACATTACGCGGAACAAGCGAAGAAAACAACTTGTCCGCAAAGTATTTCTTAAGCTCGTCCATTACCTGCAATGAAAGGTTTAGCCTTCCGTTATACATTGTAATAAGTATGCCCACAATTTCAAGCGAGGGGTTATAAAGCCTTTTCACCTGTTCGATAGAAAGTGTGAGCTGATAAAGCCCTTCCAGCGCGTAATATTCGCATTGAAGGGGAATTATAACGCCGTCTGCAGCGGCAAGCGCGTTAAGCGTCAGAATTCCGAGCGACGGCGGGCAATCAATAAATATGTAGTCATACTCATCTTTGATTGGTAAAAGCGCATTTTTCAGTCGGGTCGCGCGGTTTTCAGCATTTACAAGCTCAAACTCCGCTCCGGCAAGCGTTATGTTCGCCGGCATAACGTACAGGTTTGTAAAGTCGGTTTCCATTATACAAGACGACGCTTTGCTTCTGTTTATAAGCATGTCGTATGTTGAAAGTTTAATTGATTTTTTATTTACGCCTACTCCGCTGGAGGTGTTCCCCTGCGGATCCATATCTATAAGCAGTGTCTTTTTGCCCTTCAGGCCGGCCGCGGCGGCTATGTTGACCGCCGACGTAGTTTTTCCGACCCCGCCCTTTTGATTGGCGAAGGCAATTATTTTGCCCACCCTCAAGACCTCCGTAGCAATCAATTCTAATATTGTTATTATAACAGCATTGGACGCTCATGTCAATTGAAGCGGTCAAAATTCCCTGTCTGCAAAACGAAATGTTTCACGTGAAACATTTGCTAAAAATTATATGAATAATAGCCAAATGACAGGCGATAATATATTTATTATTTGTTTACCTGTCGTTAAAAAAGTGTTGACATTTCGTCCACGACATGTTATACTATAATTGCATTTACATAGACGTTTAAACGGGAGGGGGTTTTGCAAAATTGTTGCCGCTGAAAATGCTTTTGTGCTCCGCGCTGCCGCTTCGCGTATTTGCAGGTCTCAACGCTTTTGCAGTCGAGACATCCGCAGCCGCCGATGCGGTTTATTCTGCCTCCCAAACAATGGATATAGGAATTATCGCCGGCATCACGGCGCTTGCAATTTCCGCAATAACCATATACTTTTTGAGGAAACGCCGCAGATAACTTGACTTCTTCGCCCGCCCATGTGGCGGTTTTTTATTTAAGTGTTTCACGTGAAACATTCGGAGGTAAAATGTATATAGACGATACAATAGCAGCCATTTCAACGCCTTTAGGCACAGCCGCAATTTCGGTTATCCGATTGTCTGGGCCGGATGCGGCTACTGTTGCGGGAAAGGTATTCAAACCGTCATCCGGCCCGCTTGAAGAGCTCTCACCACGTTATGCTGCCTTTGGCCGCTTTTATGCCGACGGTAAGGCTATTGACGACGGCATTGCGGTTGTGTACCGCGCGCCGAGTTCTTTTACCGGTCAGGACATGGTGGAGCTGTCATGCCATGGCGGCATACTTGTTACACGCTGCATACTGGAGCAGCTTTTTATTCACGGAGCGCGTCCCGCAGAGGCCGGTGAGTTTACAAGGCGCGCATATTGTCTTGGCAAACTCGATTTGTCTCAAGCAGAAGCCATTGCCATCACGCTCGAGGCTAAAAACCGCGGTGCGCTCGCAGTGGGAGCCGCACAGCGCGAGGGGGTGCTGAGCGGAAAAACAAAAGAACTGTTTGACGAAATAACCGACATCATAGCATCTGTATATGTTTACATTGATTATCCTGACGAAGATCTTTCCGATATTGCTCCGAGCGAACTTAAGACAAGGCTCGCGGCAATCGCCGATAAACTTAAGGTGCTGCGTTCAAGTTATACCACCGGCAAAGCGCTGACCGAAGGCATACTCACCGCCATTTGCGGCAAACCAAACTCGGGAAAATCGTCTTTGCTTAACCGTCTGCTCGGCACCGAGCGCGCAATTGTTACCGACATAGCAGGCACGACGCGCGACACCATTGAGGAAACGGCGGTGGTAGGCGACGTCACGCTTCGGCTTTGCGACACTGCGGGTATACGCGAAACAACCGACGAGGTTGAGAAAATAGGCATAGCTCGTGCTGTTTCGGCCGCGGAGCTTGCAGAGCTGATTCTTGCTGTTTTTGACGGTTCGGTCGAACTTGATATAGATGATGAAAAAATATTCGAGCTTGTCACGGAGTGGCGCGCAGTCGGAAAGAAAATAATAGCGGTTGTCAACAAATCTGATTTGCCGCTAAAAGTCACCTCGGACGATATAAAAGCCCGGGTAGAAGTTGACGCCACGGTTGAGCTTTCCTCAATCACAGGCGAAGGCTACGACAATCTTGCCGATGTCATTTCTGCTTTTTATATCGACGGCTCGCTCGACTTTGGCAGCGACGCGATTATAACCGGTGCACGTCAGTTTGCGGCAGTCGACGGGGCTTTGCAGCGTATTGAAAACGCCCTTCGAGCGCTTGAAATGGGTATGACAGCCGATATTATTGGCCTTGACCTTGAGGCTGCGCTCAGTAAATTGGGTGAGCTTGACGGCAGAAGCGTCAGCGAAGAAGTTGTCGACAGCATATTCCGAAATTTCTGTGTTGGCAAGTAAAATGCTGAAATTATATATCGCAAAGCTATATCCGTCAGAAACGCCCCATGATGCTGCCATGCGCGCACTTGACATGGCGCTTTCCGATACCTATGGCAAACGTCTGTCTGATTTTCAATTGAAAAAAACACAGTCTGGCAAACCATTTTTTGCCGGCTGCGACAATATAAAGTTTAATATATCTCATTCGGGCGATTATTCCGTCGCGGCCCTGTCCGACAGCGATGTGGGCGTCGATATCGAGCGTATAAGGCCTGTAAATCCGCGCATTGCAGATAGGTTTCTGCGCGGCATCGCGACTGGGACGTCCTATGACAAGATTATAGAGGCATGGTGCAAAAAAGAAAGTTACGGAAAATTCACCGGGGCAGGGCTTTTGGGTGCTGATTTTTCCCTGCCGCATCACATACAGGTTTTTGACTTTGTTCCCGGATATAAAATCGCGGTTTGCTCTGTTAAAAAGCAAACCGCGGAGATAATATTATTTTGATGTTCAGCCATATAACCCCTTGTTTGGGGTTATATGGCTTTTATAATTTGTCCACACCGAACTCGCGGACAAACCAGATATCTTTCGGTTCAAGCTTGACGCTAACTGCTTTGAGCGGGCCGAAGGCGTCAAACTCAAGCGAGCATGCGCAAAGGGCTTGGTGCTTATATCCTATGGCTCGGCGGTTATAGCAATTGCCGTACTTGCTGTCGCCGAGCAGCGGATGGCCGATCGAGGCGAGATGGGCGCGGATCTGGTGCGTTCTGCCCGTCAAAAGGTCAACTTCAAGCAGCGACATCGCCTCGTCTCCCGCGCCCTTTTCTGCAATAACCTTGTAGTGGGTTAAAATTGCCTTGACATTGCGAGCCTTCTCTACTGAAGGGGTTTCTTTGTAGACAGTGACAAGGTTTTTTTGATTGTCTTTTTTGATATACCCTTTCAGCGTATCCGACTTCTTTTCAAAAATACCGTGTGCAATACATAGGTATTTTTTCTTTACTTTGCCTTGTCTGATAAGCTCGTTCATTGCGCGCAGTGCCTCGGCATTTTTTGCGGCGATCACAAGACCACCGGTGTTTCTGTCGATCCTGTTGCACAGAGCGGGCGCAAACGACTGCTCTGTGTCGGGGTCGTACTCGCTTTTGCGATATAGATAAGCTTTTATATGATTTATCAGCGTGTCGGTGTTGCCCTCACTGTCGGAATGGACAAGCATTCCGGCAGGTTTATTGCATATAATGATGTTTTCGTCTTCATAAACGGGCTTTATATGCGGTACGATTGTTTTCCAATGCGCCGAACCGCCTTCTTTGACCAAAAACTCCTCCGGGATGAAAAGCTGGAGCGTATCCCCTTCCGACAAAATTTGCCCCGGCGCTGCACGTTTCCGGTTTACCTTAATTTTTTTCTTGCGAATAAACTTATAAGCAAGCGAAACGGGCAGAGCTTTGAATGTTTTTATCAGAAATTTATCAAGCCGCTGTCCGGCGTCATTTTTGCCGACAATTATCGTTCGCATTTATATCCCGTTCTTTTAAAATATTATACCTGATGAGTGCATTTTATCTTTGATCGTCTCGGTTGCAGCCTCTATGTACTCGTCTGTGACCTCCTCCGCCGGTATCTGGAGATTGCATGGAATATCTGTTGTAATCTCGCTGCCAAGCCATACGGTCAATAGGTTCTCCGGCGATGAGGTCATTGTAATAATGTCTATGTCGCTTGCGGTAAGCTCCGCTGCGGTGACAATCAGTATAAGACCCGCGTCGAGCATGATATTTGCGACCTCACCAAGCCTGCGGATATGTTCACCGCGCTCCGGCACGATGCCCGGAGTTTTGATCTCTGCCGCAACACCGTAAAGCAGGTTGCCCATGCCGAGGAAATAAGCGCTGCGCCCCGCCTCAAACAGCTTGCGTTCCAGCTTTCGCGCAATTGTTTTCTTTGCGGTCGCGCGTGCGCCGGTTATAATAACTATAGCAGGCTTTTGCCCATATCGTTCGGCTCGTGCCATCGGGAGAATTTCACTTTGATCCCAGCGCATGTTCCGACGCAGCACAAGCTCGCGGGTATACATATTATCGTCTGTCAGCGCGGCTGTGATTATGCCGCCGCCCGAAATCTCATAATCGTCGACAACAACAAATCTGCCGGTTGCCTCCATATCCGAGGAAATATCAAACGCCACCTGCTTTACGCAGTTTATGATAACCTCGGCGATATCGTTTCGGTTTACGGCACTTCCCTGATGTTTTTCCAAGGTGGAGGAGTCGAGCACGCTTACAATGCGCTCAATTTCGGCATCTACTTTTGCCGTCCCTATTTTTATAATATATCTTTTGCCCGTTGTGAGCGGATTTTTTCCAAGCCAAAAAATGTTTGCACTGAACCTTGTGCTTACATGTGGCGCAGGCTCCCCGACTTTTGCCGCAAGCTCGCCCCGCCTTACATAAATCTGTTCGCCGACCGTAAATCCGGTTGGCTCGCCGCACTTAGCCTTTGTTTTGGAAGGTGCGTTCCAAACCTCGATTGAAGCGACGTTGGTGCGTTTGCCCGATGGGTAGAAAATAACCTCGTCACCGGCCGAAATCGAGCCTGATTCGACCGTACCCGCTATGATGCGGCGGTTGTCGCCCCATGCAGTAAACCTGTACACGTCTTGCACTGGCATTCTGAATGGCAAATCTTCGCCCACCGACTGCTCTGTAAACGAGTCAAGCTCGTCGAGCACCGTCATGCCCGAATACCATGGCATGTTCTGCGAGCGCGACGCGATATTGTCGCCTTCGCGCGCCGATACGGGGATAAAAGCGGAGGGATTTATATTTATTTCGGAGAGAAACTGCCCGTATTCTCTCTTGATGTTTTCGTATACTTCCTGGGACCAGCCGACAAGGTCCATTTTATTGACAAGCACGGCTATCTGCCTGATGCCAAGCATTGAAAGCATGTAACCGTGCCTGCGTGAGTTTTCACGCACCCCTTCGGCTGCGTCGATAACAAGCAGTGCTGCTTCAGCACGCGCTGCGCCCGATACCATGTTCTTAAGGAACTCGACATGGCCGGGCGCATCAATTATTATGTATTTCCGTTTTGCCGTATGGAAAAAACAACGCGCGGTGTCGATAGTAATGCCCTGTGAACGTTCATCTTTAAGCGCATCAAGCAAAAATGCATACTCAAATGGTTTGGAGTTGCGTCTGCATAGTTCTCTGATTTGCTCAAGTTTGCCTTTCGGCAAGGAATCTGTGTCTGCAAGAAGTCTTCCTATTACCGTACTTTTACCGTGGTCAACGTGGCCTACAATTACAATATTCATATCACAGTCCTGCTCTTATAATTTTCGGCGGGGCAGCAAAGTGCTCCGCCGTAATTTTAAACGTCCTATTCGCGCATTTTGGCAAGCACTTCTTCCCCTATTTTCATGCCGCCGTGTCCAATTCCTATTTCGATGTGGGGTTTGTTATTTCCATGGAAATCTGTGCCGCCCGAGCGCTTGAGCCCGAGAGAGCCGGCAAGCTCTATATACTCGCGGGTCATCTCCTCCGTGTATTCGGTGTAAAAACATTCGATTCCCGCAAGCCCGACCGATTTGAGACGGCGCAAAAAATCGTAAAGCTCGCTCCCCTCCATACCGGTTGTGTGTAGGTGCGCAACATAGGCGTCGCCGCCGGCTGCGCGTATTATCTCAACTGCCTGCTCTGCCGTTATTGCCTGCTGGGAGCAGTGCCCGGGCTTCCCAGGCGACAGCCAGTCGCGCATTGCTTCTGCGACGGTTTTGCAGTAGCCTTTCTTTACGAGCAGCTTTGCAAAATGTATGCGTGCGATGGCACCTCCGCCGGAAAATTCGAGCGCTTCTTCCACTGTGACTGGCATGCCCGCCGCCGTTAAATTCTCGGCTGTTTTGTATCCGCGCAGGATACGCACGCGTCTTATTTCCTCAAGTGCATCGTTTAAAATCCTATTTGATACATCGATGAAATAGCCGAGCACATGGGTTTCACCTTTTGATTCAACCGAAAGCTCTATGCCCGGTATCAATTCAAAGCCACCGATGCGCGATGCCGCGGCCACCGCCGCGGGAATTCCCGCGACGGTGTCGTGGTCGGTAAGTGCTATTGCAGAAATTCCTTTTGCGTAGGCATGTGCTACCAGCTCCGCGGGTGAAAGCGTCCCGTCGGATGCTGTGGAATGTGTGTGAAGATCGATCACTGTTTACCGCAACCTTTTATGGGTTCAGTCCATATAGGCGCTTTGGCGTTTCTTTCTCACGGCGCGAATCACAAACGCCGCAATTCCTATCACAACCGCCACACCCAGCCCGATATAAATGGAAATGTTGTTTGTACCGCCAATTTTAAGTTCGTTCCATTTCTGGGTCATATACTCGAGCGTCTCTTTGGGCAGGTTGTGGAAGTATTCGGTATTCGCCTTAATCTCCTCGGGGGGATATATGACCTCATTTCCGGCAAGCGAATACTCGGGGTTTTCGATCACAGTCGTGTTCGGCGTTGCATAGCGGAGAAATTCGGCGTTTGCAAGTGCAATATCAGGCTCGAGCAAGAAGTTTATATACATCTCGGCCGCTTCTTTGTTCTGCGCGCCGACACACATCT
>DGDL01000009.1:8057-17961 GCA_002385415.1 Clostridiales bacterium UBA3953 | reverse complement strand
CATATACTCGTCGACCGGTCGCGAGGAGACGTTTTACACCGAGGAGCAGACCGGCGAGGTTATAAACGACGCGATTTACAGCGCGATTAACCGAACCGAGGAGCGCTTTAATGTGGATGTGGTCAACATTGACTCCACCGGTGACGACGTGGGCCACAACGAGAAAATCCGCTCCATAATCACCGCGGGCGAGGACGCTTTTGAGATTGCCGAAAACCACGACTCGCTGTCCGGCGGACTTGCGGTCCAGGGGCTGCTGCTCAACCTGTACGATGTTCCGCATTTGAACTTTGAAAAGCCCTGGTGGCCGTCGAATGCGGTGGAGTCGCTGACCTTCCGCGAAAAGATGTTTTTGGCAAGCTCCAACTTCAGCTATCGCGGCTTCCACTGGACGCGCGTTATCTTCTTCAACAAAGACCTGCTTGTCGACTACAATATGGAAGAGCCGTACAAATACGTCTTTGACGGCACATGGACGCTTGACACGCTCGCATCGCTTGTAAAGGACACTTATGCCGACCTCAACGGCAACAGCCAGCGTGACAGCGACGACCTTTACGGCTATGTTGCGGAAGGCCCCATCTACTGCCATCTCGAGCAGTATGACCTGACCCCGCTTATCAAGACCGCAGACGGGGGGCTCGAGCTGGGCATAAACAACAACCGCACATTAACACTTATAGAAAAGCTGTATTCGCTTCTGCATGAATCGCAGGGCGCGATGATAACGGGCTACGGCGAATCGTACAACTGGTTTTCCACCAACCGCGCGCTGTTTGCGTTCGGCGAGATATTCCATGCGGTGGACAAATACCGCTACACCGACGTCAACTACGGTATAGTCATGCAGCCCAAACTCGACGAGACACAGGAAAACTATCGCGCCGAGTACACCGACCGTTTCCTGCTGTTCCCGATAACCGCGTCGGACACCGAGTTTTTGGGCATAATCTTTGAGGCTATGAGCGCAGAGGGCTACAAGCAGATTTTCCCCGCATACTACGAAATCGCGCTCAAGCAGAAGTTCACCTTTGACGATGAGTCGGTGCAGGTGCTCGATATAATCAACGACGTGCGCGTGCTGGACTTTTCGTATGTCTATATCCCCGACATCAACGGCATACTCAACACGCTGCTTTACGAAAGACCCTCCAAAGATTTCGCCTCGCAGTATGCGAAAAGCGAACGATCGCTTAACGCCAAAATCGACCAGCTTATCAAGTCTTACGACAAGCTCGAAGAGCTGCTGGGATAAAGGCAAAACGGCATAAAAACGCCCGCCGAAGGCACATCGGCTGCCGACGGCGGGTTTTGCCTGCTTGCGCAGGAACAAGCGGCGCGCGGCCGCGTCATACATTTGCAGGAGAAAATAACAGTCGGGGAGAAAATGTTATGAAATACCGAAAGCTGCTATGTTTGGTTTTATGCATCGCGCTCTGCGTGCCCGCGCTTGCGGCATGCACGGGCAGCGGACCGCCGCCAGACGACGGCGGCGACGACAGGTATCCGTTTTTAGCCGAGGTGACAGGCGGCTATACGCTGTCCGGCGGGCAGTTTAAAGCGGTGCGATACGGCAATATCCCCGCGGCGCTTGCCGGCGCGACCGTAAAACCGGCCGGCGACGTGGCCGACAGCTCCGTGCCGACCGACGCATCGCTTTTGCTTTGCGCCGCGGGCGCAGTCGACGAGGAGCAGATAAAGCGCTATGTTAGCATCTCGCCCTCGGTCGACTATACGGTCGAAAAGCTGACCGACACCGAGTACAGCCTCACGCCTGTGTCGAATCTTGAGCCCGGCGCGGTCTACAGCGTCGATATAGGCGAAGAGGGCAAGCCCGCGGCGGTGCGTTTTGCGTTTCAGACCGAGGCTGTGTTCAAACTCAAATCCACGCTTCCTGCCGACCTTGCCGTCGGCGTGCCGGTCAACACCGGCATCGAGCTGCGGTTTACAGAGCCGGTGAGCGGCAAAGACATCGCCGGTCACATCAAAATCGAGCCGGCGGTCGAGTATGAGCAGAGAGCCTATCCGGACGGCAAGACGGTCGTGCTTATCCCGAAAGATTATCTTGCCGAAAACACGGTCTACACCGTTTCCGTGAGCGGAGAGCTTGCCTCGGCGGCGGGCAAAACGCTGGGCGAGGACGTCACATTCAAGTTCCGCACCGAGGATGAGTCTTCTGTCACCGCCGTTGATCGCGTTTACATTTACCCCGAATCGCAGGATCTTGTGTTCGGAACCTCTCAGACCCCGATTTTCAAGTGGTGGGTGTACACGCACGAGGGGCAGGAGATAAAGGAAAGCGATGCGCTGGTCAAAATCTGGCGCTATCCCTCGGTTCATGCGCTTGCCGATGCCGTAAAAATGATGGCAGAGTCGCGCGGCGACGCCTATTTCTCGGGCGAAGATTTCAGATACCCGACAGAGGGGCTTGAAAAGGTAGCAGAGTACACCGCGCCGGTGACGGTGCTTGAACAAAACCTCTATAACCGTAAAAGCTTTATCGAGCTGCGCACGCCGGGGCGCGGGTTTTACCTTTGCGAGGTGACGCTGGCTGCGAGCTCTTCCGGCGAGTCGGTTAAGAATACATTTCAGGCGATAGTGCAGGTCACCGACATGCGGCTTTACACCGAGTCGCAGAACTCCTCCATGCTGCTTTGGCTGCAGGGCGCGGGCGGCCTTAATGTTTCCGCCGCAAAAGTGACGGCAGAGCTTTTCAAAGACAGCGGCAACTTCTACTGGAATGTCCAGCCCGCGGCAGCCGAGTATAAAACCGTTGAAGCGACCGCCGACGGCGACGGTATATGCACCATCGATACGGGTGACGCGAATTATGCCTATATCATAGCCGAAAAGGGCGACGATGCTCTGTTCCGCTATGCCTCGATTTACGATTATAAAATGGCAAGGGACTATTTTGCGACGGTATTTTCCGACCGCGAGGTCTACTTTGCCGACGACACTATAAACTTCCGGGGCTTTTTGCGTCCGGCGCGCGGCGGGGAGCTGCCAAATCGCATTACAGTGACGACCAGCGTCGGCGCAAAATTCAGCCTGCCCGTCGCGCCGGACGGCAGCTTTTCGGGCAGCTATGTGCTCGAGGACTTCGTCGGTTGGGGCATTGATTTCAGCTTCACAGACGAGGCCGGGAACGCCGTCGCATGCAAATATGTGCGCGTGACCCAGGAGGAAAAGCCGGTCTATACCGCAACGCTGTCCTTTGACCGGCCGGCATACAATTTCGGAGAGGACATGACGCTGACGCTCGCCGCCACATTCTTTGACGGCACGCCGGCGCCGGGACTGAAATTTGAGCTTTCGCTCAGCCACTTTGCCAATGGAACAGTTACACTTGTCACCGACGACGAGGGCAAGGCGACCTACACGCTGAAAACCGGCAAAATTTCGGCGCACTCGACCTATCCGACCGGCATTTACTGCAGTGCACAGCTCACCGGATACGAGGGCACCACCATTTATCTTAACGCAAACGCGCTGTATTTCCACAGCGACGTCTACCTGTCCTACAAAAACGTCACACCGGACGAGGGAGGCGGCTACATCCTCGTGACGCTAAACCGGTTCGACCCGGATAAGATAGCCGCGCTCAAATCGACCGACCGGCTTTACGGCGAAAATTTCCCGGAAAACCTGTTTGCCGGGCCGGCTGAAGGCAGCGTGACAGTCACGCTTGCCGAGAGCTGGTATGAGGAAATCGAAACCGGCACAAAGTATGACCCGATAAGCAAAAAGACCTCGAAAACCTATCGCTATGAAAAGCGCGACAGATCAATAGACACGCGCACGGAAAGTTTTAGGAACGGGGAAATCAGGCTCGATTACGTCGACGCGCAGACTGACCGCTATGTCTATTACACCGTCACCTACACCGACTCGCGCGGCAGCTGCAGCCTGACCATAAACGCAAGAAACGGGCGGGACGACTGGTATATACGCATGCCGGACTCAAAGTATTACGAGCTTGACTACGACAGCTCGCCAAAGAGCGTGGGCGATTTCACCGGGTTTATACTGACCTACGGCGGCGAGCCGATAACGGTCGGAAACACGCTTTTCACCGTCTACACCGACCGGCTCGACAGGTACGCGATTACGACCGGCACCTACTCGCTCAGATTTGAGGCAAGCTATATAGCCGGCAACCAGATAAACGTCGTATACTTTGACGGCAGCGATTTCGTTTACACCGGTACAGCCTCACTTTCCTATGACTATGAGAAAAACTCGTCGCTCGAGCTTGAAATTGTCCCCGACAAGGACAGCTACAAGCCCGGCGAGCGGGCGACCGTCACAGTGCGCGTCGTCGACAAGCTGACCGGAAAGCCTGTCGGCTCGGGTGCGGTCACACTTGCGATAGTGGACGAGGCATGCTTTGCGCTCGGCGAGCAGATGTATGACCCCGCCGCGGAGTTTTACAGATATGTGAGGGCGATTCCTTACATCTGCCGCAACGCCGCGGTATCGATGGTCTCCGGCATGCTCACCGGCTACCCTGAAGAAGCTTGGGGCGGCGGAGGCGGCGGCCGCGAAACGCTCGCCGTCACCGACGAAGCGGAAGCCCCGGCCAAAGTAGCAGATAATGCGGCTGCTGCCGGCTCGGCCGGCGTGTCGGACGCCGTCATACGCGAAATATTCCTCAACAATCCGCTGTTTGAGACAATCGACGCCTCCGGCGACGTCACCGCGACCTTTACGTTTACGGTGCCGGACAACATCACCTCGTGGCGGCTGACCGCGGTTGCCGAAAGCGAAACCTCGGCCGAGATTGGCGGAGTCAAGCTCGGCGCGGCGACATCAAAGACCATTGCCACGCTGCCGTTCTTTGTCAGCGCATACGCAAACAGCCGGTATATTTTCGGTGACGAGGTGACCGTCTCGGCGCGCGTGTTCGGCACGGCGCTTGAGGGCGGCGCTTCGACCGAGTATATCGCAACGCTTACAGACGCAGACGGCAATATTATAAAGACGCTTGAAAGCTCTGCGCCCGCGGGCAAGCAGGTGTTCTTCTCGCTGGGCAAGCTCGGGCTCGGCAGCTACAGCATCACCGTTGCCGCCGCGTCGGGCGAGCACACCGACGGCGTGAAGCTGCCTTTTGAGGTAATCGAGTCGGGCGTGCTGGTGCCTGTCTACCGCACAGTGGCGCCGGGCGAAATCGGCTCGCTGAAGCCGGCGGCATATCCGGTCACATTGACGTTCTACGGGGCGGCACACGAGCAGTGGCTCGATGCGGCAAACCGCGTCATGCGCTCGCGCAGCCTGCGCGCCGACACGCTTGCGGCATACTATACCGCAGGCAAGGCGGTCGCCGCACTTTTCGGCGGCGGCGAGTATCTTGACGCACAGCTTGAGGAGGCAAAAGACCGGCTCGTCGCATACGGGGGCGCGCTTGTTACGCTGCTGCCATACGACAGCGAGGACATCGAGCTGTCGGCGCTTATATTGGCGGCTGCCCCGGACGCGTTGAGCGGCACGAGACGCGCCTCTATCGCCGACACGCTGCGCGCCCGGCTTGAGGCAGGCATAAGCGATGAAGTAGAGTTTGCGGCTATTTATCTCGGACTTGCGGCCGCGGGTGAGCCGGTGCTCGCCGAGCTGCGCCATATAGCCGAAAATTGCGCGCACATGCCGCTTCGTGCGCAGCTTTACGTCGCCGCGGCGCTTGCGTCAATAGGCGACTATGCCCGGGCGGCGGAGCTTTACGCTCAAGTGCGCGAAAAATATGCCGGTACGGGCGAGGACGGCACGCTGTGGTTTGCCTACCCTGACGCGGTGACGGAAGAGCGCATTGCGGGCGCCGCGGCGGCGCTGCTTGCCGCCTCCCACATCGCGCGCGACGACGCAGACGCGCTGGCAAGATATATAATGACGCGCACCTCCACGCTCGAGCTTTACGTTTTGCAGCTTGCGGCGTATGTGAGAGCCTTTATCCCGGCGGACGGAGGCGAGCTTTCGCTTGTCTACATGACCGCGGACGGCGAACGGCACACCGAAAAGGTCGGCCCTTACAGCTGGGTCAGCCTGACGCTTGACAAGCAGGCGCTCGCGGGATTTAGGGTTGTTTCAGCCGACGAGGGCATCGCGGTTCGCGCCTGCTACATGGGCTCGCCGGCAGAAGCCATGGAGGGCGAAAAGCCTACCGAGCAGGCCTCGCTGAAAAAGACCGTTACGGTCCACGACGAGGCGCGCAGGCTTTACAAAGTCACGCTCGACTACAAAGTGACGACCGACCGCGACTCTGTATACTTTTCGCTGACCGACCTCATTCCTTCGGGTGGGCGCTATGTCTACACCGAGCAAAGCTCATACAAAAAGGACAGCTATGCATATCTCTATTGCGACGGCCAGACCATGCGCGGCGGAATATTCGCAGGCGCGGACAGGTCGGGCGATCCGCTTGCCGGCAGGCGCACGCGCACGATAACCGGCTCGGTAAGCTATATATTCCGCGCCGCGATGCCCGGCGAGTATATCGCAGAGGCGGCGTTTATGCAGAACACCGCAAGCGGCTGCTATGCTGTGAGTGCAAGGAGCAGCATAACGCTGAAGTAAAAAAACCGCTACATCGCGCCGCAGGGAATTGTATAAGACTGTAGATTGGAGAAAGAGTTGCCGCGGTTGGGGCACAGCGTAAGGAAAGCCGTGCGGCGGCAAAACAAAAATCTGCAGCGAAAAAATCCAAGGCTTTGCCGTTTCGACAACAGAAAACGCACAAAAAGGCTGCGGGACGGCTTATCCCGCAGCCTTTTCTTTTTTGCAGTTTGCGCGGCAAGGCGTTTGGCTGCCGCTTGCTGGATTGCTTTACCATGCGCGGCGACATGCATCGGTGCCTGCAAGACATCTGCGATATGCGCAGTAGATACGACGCGTCGCCGAAAAATTGAGGCGGGCTTTCCCGCCTGTCATTGATGTCCTTTGCACAGCGCACTGCGCCGCTATCGCCGGCTTACTCTTTGCAATACGCTTCGATTGCGCGGACGAGAAACTCGCAGCAGCCCTCGCCCGCCGCGTCATAATAAGCCTTAAAGCGCGGGTCGGCATGGTACATGCGCGCAAGCCCGAGATGCTTTTCCTTTGAGTAATCGGTCCAGAAAAAGGTCAGCCACTCGCGGTGCAGCTCGGCGACCCGGCGGGCCTGCTCGCTTTCGGGGTCGCCGGCAGCCGCGGCACGGGCTAGCTCGGCGTTTATCTGCGTCGTCAGCTCCTCCAGACGCCTGTGCTGCTCGGGTGTCAAGCCGCGCGCGCTCGGCGGCGAGCGCCTCCCGGTGCATGCGCAGCGCGGCCAGCCTGTCATAGCATTCCGCGTCGAGCAGCGCCTTGATTTCGCCGGCGGGAACGCCAAGCTCGCGGAAAAACAGTATTTCCTGCAGTCTGTCGACCTGCGTGCTGCCGTATATACGGTAGCCGTTTTCGCGGCGCTCGGGCACAAGCAGGCCAATTTCGTCGTAATAGCGCAGGGTGCGGGTGCTCACACCGGCAAGCTCGGCAAGCTCGCCTACGGTATATTGCTTTGCGATTTCAATCACTCCCCGGCCTGATTTTGCACGTGCAGCTTTACTTTATTATAGACCTTTACGCCGCGTCAATGTCAAGAGGCAAAATGCAGTCATCGCAAAAAAATACGCCGGACATTTCGTCCGGCGTAAACTAAATTCAGTCAACGGTTATAATGCAGTGGATGTCCAGCCTCGGCAGCATTATATGTGCGATGCCGCTGTTTTTGTCATATTCGAACTCGAGCGGGGTGTGGTCGGGCTCGCAGTAAATTGCCGTCGGCTCTTTTTCGATGCGCAGCTCGAGCTTGAGATTGTAAAGCGGCGGAACCTCGTCGAATGCGCGGTAGTGCGAGTCGGAGTGCACGCCGCCGGTGTTCAGCAGGTTGATGCGGAGCTGGCCGTCGGTGCCCTGCATGAGCATAAGCTCGACAAGATGGGAGCCGCGCACGCGCACTTTGGGCGTAAACACCGCGCCTATCACATTGCCGATGAAGTTACGTACCGCGGGTGTCTTCATGGCCGCATACGGGCCGACGTCGAAGTACACGCCCGATACGGTGCCTTCGCCGTATTTGGTGCGCGTCGACGCGACCTGTCCGGTCCGGGCAAATTCGCTGCTTTCGTCATTGAAGGTAAACCGTCCGGTGACCTCGGAAATCTCGCAGGGCCGCACGGTGCTGTAGCTTGTCACAAGCGGCGCATAGCGCGAGCCGTCCCAGACGCAGATTTTGCCCGGTTTTTCGCTGGCGCCGTCGATTTCGATATTGAGATATGCGCGGAAAAGCTCGCAGCTGTTGTGACCGGTGACAATCAGATTGCCGCCGGCCGCGACATATTCGATGAGTTTATCTTTAAGCGTCGACTCGATGGAATCGAGGTTGGGTATGAGTATCGCGCCGTATTTCGACAGATCGCAGTCGAGCATATAGTGCGACATCAGCACCTCGGTCGAATATCCGGCATCGAGCGCCGCGAAAAGCAAGCCTTTCAGGTCGTCGATGTGCTTGTTGCCGTATGGTGTGAAAAGGTCGGTCTTGTTTTTGTAAAACGCGCGTTCGGAGAGCAGTATGGCGATTTGCGGAACGGGGACGGCATTGTGGCACAGCTCCTCTCTTGCGCGGCAGAACTCGGCGAGTTTTGCCCACATATCGATGGGCCAGTCTTGGACGGAGCCGACGCATTGACGGTTATAGAACTGGAAACCTCCGCCCAGCATGATAACCGCCGCGGCTTCCTGGCAAAGCTGGGGAAGCTCTTTGACGCACATCACGCCGTCGACCATGGAAAAGCCCCACGCCATCAGGTCCCAGCCGCGGTTGGGTAGGGAGGGATCGGCAAACGCAGGCAGTCTTTGATTTTGCAGGCAGCGCCCCTCGAAACGCGCGGTGTTGAGGCTGTCGTTGGGCGAATAGTCGCCCGACAAAAAGTCCACCGGCACCGTAGGCTCCTCGGGCACAAACGAGGTGTAAAGCCAGTTTGAGGCTATCTGGAAATTCGGCGCCGCCTCGTGCACGGCGTTAATATAACGCGTCACATACTCGCGGAACCCGTCTCGGTTAAATTTGAGGTATTTATTGTAGTCGGGGTCGCCCGGACGGGGCGGGGACTCGCTGTAGCGTCTGAAGTATGCATCTGTGGCGTGTTTGGAATAGTCGACTACCACCGCCCAGCATTCGCCGTCCACCCAAACGCCGTCAAGCCCGTAATCGACCGCAAGCTCGATAAGCTGCGGTATCAGCAGCTCGTCCACATACGGCCCGAAAACAGAGTTTTTCTGTTTGTTTAGGTTGCCTTCGGCGTCAACGGCTGCCCAGTCGGGGTTTTTTTCGATGGCGGTGTTGTCCCAAACGCCCGAATGGTGGGCATAAAGCGCTATACCGCGTTCGGCGGTAAGTTTGCGCCACATGCGCAGAATGTCGGCTTTAATCTCGGGAGCGGGGTTGCCGACTTTTGTCGGATAGCTTGTCACGCCGGAGTGTCCCTTGGTGTCACATTGCACATAGTCGGGTTTAACGGCGTCAAGCATACGCGCGATAAGCTCGGGATTTGCGTTTTCGCCGATATTTTTTTGCCCGGGCCCCGCGTGAAAGTCGAAATGCATACCGAAAAAGGATTCCGATCTGCGTTTGGTCATAATCTCACCCCTTATTTACCTTGTGAGCACATTATACACCATGCACAAGGCAAATACAACCCTGTAAATGGGATTATTTCAACTATTTTTCAGGATTATCGGCCGCGCAGCATCCGGTGCGGTCCGGCTCGCCGCATTGTAAAGCGTCATTTGCATCGCACGGGGGCGAATCTTTTTGACTTGCCGCACAAAGCAGCTCGCGTCTGCGGCGTTTGGCGCGGATTCGCTTTTGGCGGTTACGGGCGAGCCGGTCGACCGG
>DGDL01000009.1:728-7931 GCA_002385415.1 Clostridiales bacterium UBA3953 | reverse complement strand
TTACGGGCGAGCCGGTCGACCGGCGGCGGCTCCTTCAGTCCCGCAGCCTCGAGGGCGCGCGGCCACGGCCCGAGGAAGGCTTTTATCGCCACCACCTCGTCCTGTGCAAAGTCGGAGCGCTTCGGCAGCCTGCTTTCGCCCGCGGCGGCGAGCTGGGCTGCCTTTTGGCAAAGCAGCTCGAGGCATGTTTCTTTCGTGTATTTTCCTTTTGCCATAAATGAAGCCTTGTTTTTTATATTACACACCAGATATTATGCGGTGTTATTTTAAAATTATCAAAAGTGTTGCATGAGAAAAGCTAATCTGTCGGGCTGTTATGTTCCGGTTTATTATAGCTTTTACGCATGTGACTGTCAACGCAAAATTTTGGTTGACAGCCGAATTTTGGCGTGATATACTATCAAAAATTCCAAAAAATTATTATAATTTCACATATCGGGGGTACCTATGGGATTTTACGCAGGACGCGGCGACGAGTCGATTTACGACGAGCTTATGACGCTGCTCAACAGGTCGTTTGAATTCGAGGACGGGGAAAAAGGCTTTCTGGGCCTGCTCCCAAAACTTTATAAGCCCGAGTATAATCCCGGCTACTACAACTATGTATTGCGCACAGGCGACGGCAAGCTGAAGGCCGCGGTCGGCGCCTATGACCTCGACCAGCATGTCGCGGGCATGACACTGCGCAACCGCGGTATCGGCAACGTCGGCGTTATTCACGAGGCGCGGGGCGAGGGCTATATGAAGCTGCTGATGGACATGTCGATAGACGAAATGATAGCCGACGGCGTCGACCTGTCGGCGCTCGGCGGCAGAAGGATGAGATACCGCTATTTCTCGTTCGATTCGGCCGGCCCGGCATACAGGTTCAGCATCGAGCCGGGCGACCTGAGGCACTTTTTCGGCGAGGAGCACGGCGGCCGCTTTGAGTTTACCGAAATCACATCGGCCGAGGCGGAGCTTTTGCCCGAAATGAAAAAGGTGTACGAGGCGCAGCCGTTTTCGTCCGACCGCGGAGACATCCGGCGCTTTTTCGACACGCTTATCACATGGCGGCAGCGCGTTTTCGCGGCGCGTGAAAAGGAGACCGGCAGGTTTGTCGGCTACTCAATCGGCCATGACAGCATAAGCGAGCTTATGCTCGCCGACGAGGCGGACCTTGACGTCTACATACATGACTATATGAAACATCACAGCCTCGGCAGACTGAACGTGTCCGTACCGTATTATCGCAAGCGGCTTGCCACGCGGCTGACCGAGTATGCGGCAGACACATCGCTTGGAAACACCGAGCGCTATACGATATTAAATTACAAAAACGTTATCACCGCATACATGAGACTTGCCGCAACCGAAACCGAGCTTGCGGACGGCCGCGTCACGCTGCTCATACACGGCCGCGCACGGGACGAGAAGCTCGAGCTTGCGGTTAGCGGCGGCGTGCCCTATGTCGAGGAGACGACAAAAGAGCCCGACTTTGAAATCTCGCATTTCGACGCGATAAACGTGCTGTTTTCGGCGGTGTCCCCGCTGCGCGAAAAGCTGCCTGCGGCGCCCCGGAGCTGGCTGCCCCTCCCGCTGTTCACATATCACGCCGACGCGGTGTAGCCTCCGCGCGTAAAAGGGCAGCAAAACGCAAACGTGGGAAGACGGTTATTATAGGAACGCGGTGTCCGTTGAAAGGGCAGGAGAAATAGAAGCGCATGCAGCCGAAAGGGCGGCGGGAGGAAGCGCCAAGAGGTCGTTTCCCCGGCTGCCGATTGCTTATGGCTGCCCCGCCATGCCGGCTGAAACTGCGCTGAAGGCATAAAATTAAAGTGCCGGAGCTGTCATGCTCCGGCACTTTTGCTTTATCCGTAGATTTCGACCCATACCATCGGTGTGCCCGGCTCCCCGTATCTTGAGCCGTCCAGCTCGGATGCCAGCTTTTCCGCCGCGGCTATTGCGGCTTCGCTGCCGTCGATAAAATATGCCGCAAAACCTTCGCCGCTGACGCTTGCCGATGCGTCCATGCGGATTTCGGTCGGCGAGCCTGTGCGAATTATCACGACCTGCTGTGCTTTATCCAAAAATTCAGGCGCATACTGCTCGATAAGCTGCTCTGCGCTTGGCGCAAGCATCTTTAGACCTCCCGGTTCCGTATGCGGGGGGGCATTGTCTGCCGGCGCTTCCGGAGAGCCTTCGTAACCGGGCACATAACCGCCTTCATCGGTGATGACGGCGACTCCGCTGCGGCTGTCCGTCGCCGCATCTGCAGAGTCATCTTGTCCTGCGTCCGCGCTTGGCAGCGAAAACATCACAATATCGTCGCTGCTTTGGGCAGAGTCGGGGTTGCCAAGCCCGGCAAGCGTTTCCTGCGACGTTTCGGAGCTTGCGATCTTCGGGAATATCTCCGCCGATAAGCCTTCGGCGCGCATGTCATGTTTGGCAGCCAAATCCGTCGAACCCGTCTTATTCATGAAAGCGGGCAGAACACGCCAGCCGACCGCCACGACGACCACAAGCGCCGCCGCCGCGACAAATGTGCCGAATCGGCGCGTCAAAACCCTGCGGCGCGGCCGCAAAATGTTGGCTTTTGCATCCGTTTCTTTGCCTGCGTCGCCGGTTTCGGCGGCTATCCGAGCCATCACGCTGGAGACAAGGTCTGACGGCGGCTCCACTTTCGCCGAGGCAAGCAGCGCAAGTGTAGCCCGACAACGCTCAAGCTCTTTGCGGCATACCCGGCACGACGCGAGATGAGCCTCAACGGACGAAGCTATTTTATTGTCCAAATTACCGTCGAGGTAGTCAAAGAGGTTATCTCTGACATACCGGCATACCGTTTTTGCCATAAAAACCAATCCTGTAACCCTAATCTGTTTTTCTTCTTATAATACTGTACCGCTTTTTTCAAAGCGCAAATTCCTCGGACGCTATTTATTGCGTCACTTACTTTGACGCGCAGGATTATAAAATGTTCCGTTTGACAAGATAATCTTTTATGGCGCGTCTGGCGCGGTTGAGCCTGCTTTTTACAGTGCCCAGCTCGAGTCCGAGCAGCTCGGCTATCTCGTCGTAAGTCCTACCCTCGATTTCGCGCATGACGATGATTTCGCGGTGGATGTCGGACAGCGATAAAATCGCCTCGCGCACCGCCTGCCGGCGCAGCTTTCGCTCCAGTGAATCGGAGGGGTCGGAGGAGGGGTCAGAGTCGGGGATGTCAAGCTGTTTTGCCTCGGAGCCGTCGTCGCTGTAGTCCGAAAGCGACATCGGCGTGATGCGGCGGGAGCGCGCGCGTATGTAGTCGCGAACGGTGTTTTGGGCTATGCGGTAAATCCAGGTCGAAAACTTGCAGTCGCCTCGGAATTTGCCGAGCGCGCGATAGACTTTTATAAACACATCCTGTGTGGCGTCAAACGCATCGTCGGCACAGCGCAGCGAATGATATGCGAGGTTGTAAACCATGCTGCGATAGCGTTCGACCAGCTCGGCAAATGCGGACTGATCCCCGCCCGAAGCACGCAAAACAAGCTCCGCTTCGTCAAGCTCACGGATGTCCGAGCTTTCGTCAAGCATATTTACAACCTCCTTAAATAGTATATGGACAAAATCGTAAACCAATCAAAAAAATCTGGGCAAATTCAGTCGCCGGCGGGGTGGGTATCGCCGCATTCGGCTTCCTCGATGAGGCTGGACAAAATCCGCTCCATCTCATCCGGCGAGGTGGCTCGGTTTATAGCGTCGCGAACCTGTGCCGCGCCGCGTATACCTTTAATATAATGCGAGACGGCGCCGCGCGCTTCGAACACTCCGCGCTCGCCTTTGTCGGCATAAATAGCGTGCAGGTGCCGAATAGCCGCCTCTATGCGCTCCCGCACGGACGGCTCGGCAAACTCACGCCCTTCGAGCGCGGCGCGGATTTCCTCGAAAATCCACGGTCTGCCCATCGCGCCGCGCGCAACCGCGATGCCGGCGCAGCCGGTGGCGTCCAGCATAAACAGCGCGTCGGCCGCGCACATTATGCCGCCGTTGCCTATGACCGGTATAGACACTGAACGCACCACATCCGCAATGATGCCAATGTCAACCGGCGGAGCATAAAGCTGCTCGCGCGTGCGCCCGTGCACGGTGATGGCGGCGGCGCCCGCCTGCTCGAGCATTTTGGCAAACTCCGCGGCGTTTTTCGTGCGGTCGTCCCAGCCGCTGCGGATTTTGACCGTCACAGGGACGGGCGCAACCGCACGCGCGACCGCTGCGACTATCTCGGCGGCAAGCTTCGGCTCGCGCATGAGCGCCGATCCCTCGCCGTTTTTCGTGATTTTGGGCATGGGACAGCCCATGTTTATATCTATTATATCGGGCGGGTTTTTGGCCGATAAAAGCTCTGCCGCCGCCCAAGCCATTGTATTTGGCTCGCGTCCGAAAAGCTGGATGGCCGACGGGTGCTCGTCCTCTGCCAGCCTGCACAGCATCGGGGTCTTGTGGTCGCGAAAGTAAAGCGCTTTTGCGGACACCATCTCGGTGACGGTGAAATCCGCGCCGTGCTGCCTGCAAATGCTGCGGAAAGAAAGGTCGGACACCCCGGCCATGGGCGCAAGGCAAAGCACCGGGCTGCCCTCGCGCCCGACCGTAACATTGCCTATATTCATACCCTCTGATTATATAGGAACACTCTTTTCAATGGATTAACTTTTTGTTAAATAATTAAAACCGCCGGTGTGCCGGCTCTTTTATTTTCCCGGATTAGTATGAGCAGAGCTGCGCACGATATTTTAACAATGTGTAAATTATTGTTTTATACTTGCAATTATAAGGGCATAATGGTATAATCGAAACGTTGTAAAAACGGGCGGTCCTCTGCTTGCTCTGCACGAACGCCCGGTATTATTGTACAGCCCGGCGCAAAGCTCCCACGTCTTGTGCCGGAAAAGAGTACAAGGAGGAAGTCTGAAGTGGATTTGATTAAGACTTTGACAAAAGAGCAGCTTAAACCGGAGGTTCCCGTACTCAATATCGGCGATACCGTTCGTGTTCACAACCGTATCAAGGAAGGCAACCGCGAGCGTGTCCAGATTTTTGAAGGCACCATCATCGCGAAGAGAGGCGGCGGCATCTCCCAAACGTTTACCGTTCGCCGCATTTCCTATGGTGTCGGTGTTGAGAAAACTTTCCCGGTTCACAGCCCGAACGTTGAAAAAGTTGAAATTATACGTTCCGGTAAAGTTCGCCGTGCAAAGCTCTACTATCTGCGCGGCCGTGTCGGTAAAAGGTCGAAGGTTAAAGAGCAGCTCTTCGTCGCCAGCAGCGCAAACAGCAATGCCGGCACAAATTCGGTGGAAGAAAACACCGTCGAAACTTCCAGCGAAGAATAAAGCTCGCGAAAAAGCCCGCCCGGGAAATTGGGCGGGTTTTTTCATCGGTTTCGGCGGGGCGGATTTCTGCCCCGCCTCCGGCTTTAGCGGGCGCGGCGCCTTGTCGACGATGACAAAGCTGCAAGCGCAGGCCGAGGCAAACGCCAAGCAGTGCAAAATATTAACAAAATATATTTGACATAATCATAAAAAATATGTACAATAACCGTTGAGCATAGTTTTGCGCGAACCGCAGCCGCGGCCGCGCCGGTATATAAATATGACTGATTCGGAGGTCAGAAACACGGAATATGGACAATACAAAACTCGAGCGGCTCCAGCGCGCAGCCAAAAATATCAGGCTTGGCGCTGTTGAGGCCGTTTACAGCGCATCGTCGGGCCATCCGGGTGGCTCGCTTTCGATAGCGGATGTGCTTGCTTATCTTTATTTTGAAGAGATGAATATAGATCCTGCCGACCCCAAAAAGCCCGGCCGCGACAGGCTCGTGCTTTCAAAAGGACATGTGACTCCCGGTCTTTATGCGGCGCTTGCGGAGCGCGGATTTTTCCCGAAAGAAGAGCTTAAAAATTTCAGGCAAATCGACAGCTTCCTTCAGGGTCATCCCGACATGAAGGACACGCCCGGCGTCGATATGACGACCGGCTCGCTCGGGCTCGGGTTTTCGGCGGCCTGCGGCATGGCGCTCGGCTCGCGCATCAAGGGTTACAAAAACCGCGTCTTTGCCATCGTCGGCGACGGCGAGCTGGAGGAAGGTCAGATTTGGGAGGCGGCGATGTTCGCCAGTCACTACAAGCTGGACAACCTGACCGCGTTTGTCGATTTCAACGGTTTGCAGATTGACGGCAAAATAACCGAGGTAATGAATCCCACGCCCATCCCCGAAAAGTTTGCGGCGTTCGGCTGGAATGTGATTGAAATCGACGGCCACGATTTTGAGGCTATCGAGGGCGCCGTCAAAGCCGCGAAAGAATGCAAAGATAAGCCCACGGCGATAATCTGCCACACAGTGAAGGGCAAGGGCGTATCATTTATGGAAAACGTCGCAAAATGGCACGGCTCTGCCCCCAATAAGGAGCAGTATGAGCAGGCTGTTGCCGAGCTTTCGGCACTGTAAGAGGCTTTCACACGACTAAAAAACAAAACGAAAAGGAAAACAGCGATATGGCATACAAAATTGGCGATAAAGTAGCCACGCGGGAAGCGTACGGCGACGCGCTTGTCGAGTTCGGCGCAAAATATCCGAATGTTGTGGTGCTTGACGCAGACCTTGCCGAGGCTACAAAGACTATAAAGTTCAAAAATGCGTATCCCGACCGTTTCTTTGACTGCGGTATAGCGGAAGCGAACATGGTTTCGGTTGCGGCGGGTCTTTCGACGACCGGACTTATCCCGTTTGCGTCGTCGTTTGCGATGTTCACCGCCGGCCGCGCTTTCGAGCCTATCCGCAACTCGATAGGATACCCCCATCTCAACGTGAAAATCGGCGCAACGCACGCCGGCATTACCGTCGGCGAAGACGGCGCAACCCACCAGTGCCTCGAGGACCTCGGCACCATGCGCCTTATACCGGGCATGACGGTTCTGTCACCGGCAGACGCCGTCGAGGCGCGCGCAGCGGTTGAGGCTGCGATAAACATCGATGGGCCGGTTTATATCCGATTCGGCCGGCTCGCCGTCCCGGTAATTTTCGATCAGGCGTCGTATAAAATGGAGGTTGGCCGCGGCATAATACTTGCCGAGGGTAGCGACGCCGCCATTTTCTCGACGGGTGTCATGACGGGTATTGCGCTTCAGGCACGCGAGCTGCTCAAAAACGAAGGCATCGACGCCGCGGTTATAAACATCCACACC
>DGDL01000009.1:0-470 GCA_002385415.1 Clostridiales bacterium UBA3953 | reverse complement strand
GCCGCGGTTATAAACATCCACACCGTGAAACCCATCGACCGCGAGCTTGTGGCTTCGATGGCGCAAAAGACCGGTGCTATTGTCACCTGCGAGGAGCACAACATCATCGGCGGTCTGGGCGACGCGGTTTCGGAGGTTGTTTGCGAGACCTGTCCCGTGCCGGTTATGCGTGTCGGCGTGGAGGATACGTTTGGCCGCAGCGGAAAAGTCCCGCCGCTGCTCGAGAAATACGAGCTTACACCGGCGAAGATAGCCGCGAAAGTGAAAGCTGCGGTAGCGCTGAAAAAGTAGCACCGCAAAACTTGCCGGCATCGCGCCGGCGGGGCGGCAAGCCGGCTGCCTGATAGCAGCGGATACGATATACTACCGGCATCGTGCCGGGCGGGTGCCGAGCCGGTCTGCTGCATAATCGGCGGATATCGCTTTCATCGCCGCTGACGGCACGTCGCGAGGCCCGGCTGCCCGGCCGC
>DGDL01000050.1 GCA_002385415.1 Clostridiales bacterium UBA3953 | reverse complement strand
AGATGTGTATAAGAGACAGGCATAAGGCGCTTCATTGTCGGGCCGGGGCAAACGTAGCATTCGGCCACATAAAGCCTTGAGCTATCCATGCCAAAATTGTTTTCCGCATTCGCTACCGCACTACCCAGCAGCTTTATGAGGTGTTCCGACGCTCTCTTGCGGGTGTTCTTCAGAATTGCCATCGCCTCGCCGGCATCCTTGTTACGGATCAGATCGAGGACGACCTTCACCTTGCGGGGAGATATACGCGCATACTTTAAATGTGCAGCTGCTTTCATTATTGTTAACAACCTCCTGCCTCTCACTTTAGGTGTTGGACGTCTTCGAACCCGAGTGTCCACGGAACAGGCGAGTTGGGGCGAATTCGCCGAGTTTATGTCCTACCATGTCCTCGGTGATGTACACCGGTACGTGTTTGCGGCCGTCATGAACGGCAATTGTATGCCCGACGAACTCCGGGAATATCGTGGAGGCTCTCGACCACGTCTTTATAACCTTTTTCTCGTTCTTTTCGTTCATTTCCACAATGCGGCTGAACAGCTTCGGGTCGACAAACGGTCCCTTTTTAAGACTTCTGCTCATTTTCTGTTAAGCCTCCTTATTAACCCTTCCTGCGTTTGATGATAAACTTATTCGTGCGAGCCTTCTTGTCACGAGTCTTATATCCCAGCGCAGGCTTGCCCCAAGGTGTGAGCGGGCTGGGCATACCGATAGGCGCTTTGCCCTCGCCGCCGCCGTGCGGGTGGTCGCAGGGGTTCATGGCCGAACCACGAACCGTGGGACGAATGCCGCGGTGGCGGGATTTGCCTGCTTTGCCCAGCTTAATAGTGCCATGCTCGACGTTGCCAACCTGACCGATTGTGGCACGGCATTCAAGGCGAACGAGGCGCATCTCGCCCGAAGGCAGGCGAATCTGTGCCATGCCGTCTTCCTTTGCAAGCAGCTGTGCCATCGTGCCGGCCGAGCGGACAAGCTGACCACCTTTGCCGGGATAAAGCTCAATGTTATGGATAAATGTGCCGAGTGGGATATTTGCAATAGGGAGTGTGTTGCCGACTTTGATGTCGGATTCGGGTCCGGAATGAACCGTCATCCCGTCGGTCAACCCTGCGGGGGCGATTATATATCTTTTCTCGCCGCTTTCATATTGCAGAAGCGCGATGTAGGCGGAGCGGTTGGGATCGTATTCGATACCGATGACCGTTGCCTTCTGGTCGGTGATATCGCGCTTGAAATCAATGATGCGATATTTTTTGCGGGTTCCGCCGCCGCGATGGCGGACGGTTATGCGACCGTGGTTGTTTCGGCCGGCATGTTTTTTCTTTACCGTGAGCAAACTCTTTTCGGGGGTAAATTTGGTTATCTCGTCAAAGGACGGGACCACCATGTTCCGCCGGCCCGATGTCGTGGGCTTATACTTGGTAGCTGCCATATCTGTCCCTCCTTATCTCATACCCTCGAAGAACTCGATCGGCTTTGAATCTTCTGTCAGCGTCACTATCGCCTTTTTCCACCTCGATGTGTAGCCACGGGCGTATCTGACGCGTTTGGGCTTGCCCTTCATCATCATTGTGTTAACGGATTTAACTTTCACGCCGAACTGCTTTTCGATGGCGTCGGCTATCTCGGGTTTGTTTGCGTCCGGGTGCACGCGGAAAACATACTTTTTGTCTTCTGTCATGTTCATCGACGCCTCGGTTATAACCGGGCGCAGAATAATGTCCTGCGGAGCTTTCACGGTGCGTACACCTCCTCTATTTTGCGTGCCGCCGCTTCCGCGACCACGAATCTGTCGCAGTTGAGAATATCATAAGTGTTAAGAGTTGTGGGAAGGGCGACTTTGACGCCTTCAATGTTGCGCAGGCTTGCTATGACCTTTTCGTCGCGCTCGGGGAGCACAACGAGCGTCTTTTTCTCCTCGGCGCCAATAGAACGCAGCATGGAAACCATTGTTTTGGTCTTATATTCGTTTGTCTGAATAGCATCAACAACTATCATCTCGCCGCCGGCGACTTTTGCCGAAAGCGCGCTGCGCAGCGCAAGCCGGCGGACCTTTTTGTTCAGTGTAACACGGTAGCAGCGAGGCTTCGGGCCGTGCGCGACACCGCCGTGTGTCCACTGGGGCGAGCGAATAGAGCCGTGACGGGCTCTGCCGGTACCCTTCTGTCTCCAGGGCTTTCTACCGCCGCCGCGAACCTCGGCGCGGGTCAGCGTAGAGTGGGTGCCCTGTCTCTGATTCATAAGGTAAGCCCTTACAGCGGCATGAAGAACCGCGGCGTTGGGCTCGATGCCGAATACATCGTCCGACAGCGAAATGTCGCCGACTTCTTTACCCGCCATATCAAGTACTTTTAAAGTTGGCATCGCATTTTCCTCCTTGTCGCTTACGCCTTGATCGTGTCACGGATGAACACGATACCGCCGCGCGCTCCGGGAACGGCTCCCTTTACCGCGATAAGATTGTGTTCGGGATCGACCTTGGCGATTGTGAGGTTGAGCACGGTGACACGCTCGTTGCCGTACTGTCCGGGCATTTTCTTGTTCTTGAACATTCTGGACGCGCCAGTCGGGCCCATGGAACCGATATGTCTGTGAACAGGCCCGGTACCGTGAGACATGTTCTGTTTGCGCGCATTCCATCTTTTAATAACACCGGAGAATCCGTGACCCTTTGAAATACCGGTGACGTCGACCCTTTCACCTTCGGAAAAAACATCCGCGGTGACGGTGTCGCCAACTTTGTATTCAGAAATATCTTCGAGCCTGAATTCTTTAAGGTGCTTTTTGGGCGTAAGTCCTGCTTTTTTCAAATGACCCAGTTCAGGTTTGTTGAGTCTCTTTTCGGGCACATCCTCAAATCCGAGCTGAATTGCGTTGTAGCCGTCATTTTCGACAGTTTTAATCTGCGATACAACACAGGGGCCGGCTTGGATAACGGTGACCGGGATCACATTGCCCTTTTCGTCGAAAAGCTGGGTCATGCCGACTTTTCTGCCGATAATGCCTTTTTTCATTCCGGTTTTCCTTCCGTTTCTGTTATTGGTCGAACTGCGTGACAGTAGCTTCTGTCCGCATCATCCGACATGACATAAAACATGCATGCAAGGCCGCTTACAAAGGGTTTTTATGCCTTTTGTACAGGTTTGTAGCTTTGCAGATATGCTCCTCCGGCAAACAGTCTTTCCTATGCTTGCCCGGCGGAACACGTCCGCATGCCGGCGCGCGGCCGATCAGAGCTTGAGCTCTATTTCAACGCCGGCAGGAAGCTCGATGCCCATAAGCGCGTCGATGGTCTTCTGCGACGGCCTTATGATGTCGATAAGCCTCTTATGGGTACGCAGTTCAAACTGCTCACGGCTGTCCTTATACTTGTGAACCGCGCGGAGGATGGTTATGATCTCCTTCTCGGTCGGCAGCGGAATGGGACCCGATACCGCAGAGCCGTTGCGCTTGGCGGTGTCGACTATCTTCTCGCAGGCCTGATCGATTAAGACATGATCATAACTTTTCAGTCTGACCCTCAGCCTTTCTTTGATTGCCACTTGGTTGCCTCCTTAAATTATATAATGTAATTTTCGGGGCGGGACGTCTCTACACTCGCCCGGGTGTTTCTTCGTCCTGCATTAAAATAACGCCGCGCCTTTCGACGCGGGCGCTCTTCCAACGACACCATACCGGACACATCCGTCCGCCACAGCGCGGTGGAGCGGTGTTCCGAGTTCGGTTTCGCGGCTTAACGCGCAACCAAGCACACCCGACGCGCGGGATCACAGTCCTTCGCCCGTCTTAACGCGGCAGACTGCCCTGTGCAGTCGGCTTCGCGCCGTCCGGACATACTCCACGGAAATTCCCCCGGCCGGCCCATTACAGCCAGACGCAAACCGAATATATGACGGTATGCGTCACCGGGCAACCTCCCGCTTCATCGCATATCAAGCCTTTCTATTATACTGTAGCATTGTTATATTTTCAAGTGGTTTTTTAAATTTTTTTCGCAATCCACAATAATTTACACTTTAGCAATATTTTTTGTGTGCTCCTTTGACATATATCATCCCTGATTTTGCCGATTTTATGCCTTGGCCGTCAAAAATTTGTCCGATGCGGCCGCAAAGCATCCAGTTTGCGGGCGCAGCAAAGGCTGCCTCGGAAACTGTCGAGCTACAATAGGCTCGGGTTGGCTCACGCCGGCTGCCCGGCACAAAACACTCGGGCGGCACTTTCGGGTATCCCGGCGTGCCGCCCGAGTATGCTTGCGCAGATGCACACTAAAACATGCCAAAGCAAAAAAGCTCAAACCAAATTCGATGACGGGGATAAAATATACTTTCCCTGTTTGACCGAGCACACTTCGGCGCTTTGGGATTACGGCTCCATGGAGCATGCCGGCGCGTCGTTTGTCGGCTCCTTGTCCCACGTTTTTTCGAGGTCCATTATCATGTTTACGCGCACCGCATGACGGCCGCCTTCAAATTCTGTGGAAAGGAAGGCGTCGACAATATCGAACGCAAGTCCGCGTCCGACCACCAGCGCGCCAAGACAAAGCACGTTCGAATTGTTATGCATACGCGTATAGCGCGCGCTGTAAGTGTCGCTGCAAAGCGCCGCGCGAATCCCCCTGTGTTTGTTTGCGGCGATGCACATGCCGATACCTGTGCTGCAAAGCAGAATCCCTCTGTTACACTCACCATTCTGAATCGCTTTGCACACCGCGTCGGCATAAACCGGGTAGTGTACCGACTCGGGCCCGTATGTCCCAAAATCAATGTATTCGATGCCATTTTGCTCAAGATGCAGCCTGAGCTGCTCTTTCAGCTCGTATGCGCCGTGGTCACAGCCAATCGCAACCGGCAAAAGCTTCTCTTCATCCGCCATGCTTTTCTCTCCCCGTTACCTGATTTGTTGTTTTATTTGTCACGTAAAGTTTCTTTTCACTGTAGCTCGCTCCCGTCCGCAGACTGCTGCTCGGACGACCGGCGCGACGGCTCGGTAGCGAGTTTTATATCGGCCGGTAAACTGTTTTCGTCTATGTGTTCGGACGGCGTCTGGGGTTTCAGGGTAAATGTTATATCTTCGTATATCTTTTCGTTTTTTGTATTCTGTGTGTATAGCCTGTAAAGCACGAGACGACCGGTTTCTTCGTTTATACCGACGGAAATCCCTTTAATATATGTTTCTATAAAATCAAGCGGGACATAAAGGGCGCCGTTTTCATAATATGACTGGGCCGGCATCCTTGTCATGTTCCCGTTTACAGTCACTGCAGAGGTGCCGACATCAAACACGACTTCCTCGCCGTCCGGATATCTTGTCAAATACCTCAACCTTGCGGGGTCGCCGGTTGTTATAAAATCAAGATATTCGGCGATTTCGGTAAAATTCAGATAAAGCTGTCCGTCGCGCACCCTTTCGCGGTATACAAGAGTTTCGACCTTGTACATTATATCCTTTCTGTTTTCTCCAAGCTGATAAACCACGTCCTCGCCTTGTGCCGGCCAGGTAGCGACAAGGCTCAACACAAAGAGGCCGGATGTCACAACAAACAGCACTACATATATTATTACAAGCGCCGTAAAGCGCGTTAAAAACAATGTTATCGCCGAAATGCGGCGTTTTTTTATATAATAACGTTTAATTTCGTTGCGCCGGCGTATAAATTCCATCTGTTCGGGAGTAAGTCCGCGCCGGTCTCTGATGTCTTTGCGCCGCTGTGCCGCGGTCTGGGGCCGCAGCTTGCCGGGCGCCGCTTTTTTCTTGGCTGCGGTTTTTCTGCCCGATGGCTTTTTCCCTTTGCCTTTTACCGTGCCGCCCTGACGTATTGGGGATGACGCCTTCCAAGGTGCGGCGGCAGCTCTGCCGGCCGGAGCCGCGGCTGTTTTTCTTCCGGCTGCCGGTGTCGGTGCACCGGCGTGCATCCGACCGTAGGGCTGTCCGGCCGCCGCCCGACCGGTGGTCGTCCGACGCGTTGCATCGCCGGCTCGAGTGCGGGGCGGAGGTGTCGTTTTACCGCGCGTATCCGCGGTGCGCCTGCCCGCAGACTTTGCTTCCGCAGTCGTGGAGCGAGGCCGAGTGGCAGCAGGCTTTGGCCTGCCGGAAGTTCTGCCGCCCTCTTTGCGCTGTGCGGCTTTCGGCACGCCGCCCGGTACCGGACGCACACTGCCCTCGCCGAAATAAGGCGGCATTGGCCCGCCCGGAGATGCGCCCCGAGCCGCTCCCTTCGGGCGCGGAGCGCCGCTATTTTGTTTTCCGCGCCTTTCGTTCATGCGTTGTGCCTTTTTGAAAATTTATATGATCATTTTTCACATTGTATATATGCCCCGACCGCGCAACTTTCTGCCCTCCGTAAGCTGTCGCCCTGTCCAGCGTATTATCGGGTCGGAGCAGCGCTTCAGCTCCTCGAACAGCGCGCGCCGCAGTTCCGAGAGTCGGTCGGTATAGGCGTCGTCGTTTATTCTGTTGACAAGCTCGCCGGGGTCAAGCTCAAGATCGTACAGCTCGTCTATATCGGTAAGATTCCACACATATTTCAGCTTGCCGTCGGTTATCATGCGCTCGCAGAAGAGTCCGAACTGCTGACCGTTGTAGGTCGACACAGCATACTTTATTCCTGTATCGCGGCTTTCGAGCAGCGCGCCGGATAGGTCTGCGCCGTGGAAGGCATCGTCAGGATACTCTATCCCGGCAAGTCCGAGCAGTGTCGGGCCGAGGTCGAGGCAGGCATGTGAAAACCCGCCGACCCTGCGCGGGACTACATGTCCCTCCCATGAAACAATCATCGGTACCCTGCATATATCGTCGTACATATTGTAATGCTTGTCTATCAGCCGGTGCGAGCCGCACATGTCCCCGTGGTCGGAGGTATAAACTATTATAGTGTTTTCACGCTCGCCCAGCCTGTCAAGCTCGGCGAGCACCCGTCCTATCGCATCGTCGCACTGGGACACCATGCCATAATAAAGCGCCACGGTCTCCGACCACTCGTCCCAGCCGCGATCCTCAAGCCCCCAGTTGTAAAGCTGCTGCCGTCTTATATAGGGTTTCCCTTCGAAATCCTCATCAAAGCCCTTCCACACCGGCACTTCTACCGGGTCGTACATTGTATCGAACGGCACCGACGGACGGCAGGGGAGGTGAGGCTCGGGACAATCTATATGCAGATACCACGGCCTGCCGGTCTCGCTGAGCCTGCGCAGCTCCTCTATCGCGCGGCGGGCTGTGATGTGGGTGTTGTTATATTCAAGCGGTGCGGGGTCGCTTTCGCCGAAAAAGCCATTCTTAAAGTTTACCTGACCGACGTGCCGCTCGCGTTCTTTTGCAAGTTCGGCGCGGCTTATGTGCTGCTTAAAGCCGTAGTCGGCCGGCGTGCGGCTGCCCAGCTCCCAAAGCCCGACAAGCGAAGTTTCATAGCCCGCGTCCACAAGCGCATTTACCCATCCGAAGCCAGAAGGCTGTGAGTTCAGCGGAAATACTATATGCGGGTTCCAAAGTCCGCCGCTTTCCTCCGGCCGGCGGCCGGTAAAAAGTGCCTGACGGGCCGGTGCACAAACCGGGATCGGCGTATATGCGCGCTCAAACCACGCGCCGCGCTCCGCGAGCGCGTCGATATTGGGCGTGCGGACCGGATACATCCCCGCCGCGCCAATACAGTCATATCGCTGCTGGTCGTACAAAAAAAACAAAATGTTGGGTTTTTTCATATCGACGCCTCGCACTTTTTCGGCAAAACTATGCCCATTATGTTTGTATATGATACCACAGCGGCGGTATATTGTCAAGCAAATTGGCTTGTACCCGACCAGAATATTACATTATTATATACCCAAATCAATTGATTTATCATACCCCATCCGGTAAAATGGTTACAGCGGGTGCGGCTCTATGCCCGGTACATAGTTTGTGCTTTTAGTGCATTTTGGAGCACATTTTACGCAATTTTAACAATTGTCGGATTTTGCATTTTACATTAATCTATTATAATGCTCTGCAAGCACCGGTGCCGGCAGAGTATTGTATCGGAGGATATCAATGATTTATCTTGTTGAAGACGACGACAGCATTCGAAAGCTTGTCGTGTATACTCTCGAGAGCCAGGGCTTTGCTGCAAAGGGATTCGAGCGACCCTCGCAGTTTTGGGAGGCCATGAAAGAAGAGCTGCCGTCACTTGTCCTGCTTGACATTATGCTCCCCGAAGAGGACGGGCTGACAATACTCCGCCGCCTTCGCTCGGTTTCAACCACAAAAAAACTGCCGGTTATCATGCTGACCGCAAAAAACACCGAGTATGACAGGGTTATAGGGCTCGACAACGGCGCCGACGATTTCATTTCAAAGCCGTTTGGCATGATGGAGCTTGTCGCGCGCGTCCGTGCCGTGCTGCGCCGCTCCGAGCCGTCGCAAAACGCCTGCACCGAGTATTTCGCCGGCCCGCTCTACGTCTGTCCCGAAAAACATATCGTTATAGTAAACGACAAAGAAGTCGCACTGACCTTCAAGGAATTCGAGATGCTCTGCCTGCTGCTTGAAAACAAAGGCAGGGTGCTAACGCGCGACATTATTATGGACAAGGTTTGGGGCAGCGAGTTCGACCGCGAGAACCGCACAGTCGATGTCCACATCCGTTCACTGCGCTCAAAACTCGGGGAGGCAGGATCGCTTATCGAAACCGTTCGGGGGCTTGGCTATAAGATAGGAGGATGAGCCTTGACGCTTCGGATCTTCCGCAACACCCTTTTGGTGGGCGCCGTGGCTATTTTGGCGTGCTCCATACTTTTTCTCGGCGTGATGTACTATAATGTGGAGCGCATGGCTTTTTACAGGTTGCAGACCGAAGCCGAGCACATGGCGGCGGGCATCTCTGCCTACGGCGACGGTTACCTGCAGAAAATAAGCCCCGCCTCGCGCGTTACGCTTGTCGCAGCCGACGGCACGGTGATTTTCGACAGCGTCGCCGATGCCTCTAAAATGGATAGTCATCTATGGCGCGAGGAAGTCAGGGAGGCGCTCGAGCAAGGCTCGGGCCAAAGCATACGGCTTTCGAACACGCTGCTCGAAAACACCTTTTATTACTCTATCTTGCTTGACGACGGACGGGTGCTGCGCGTTGCGGCGACGCAAGACTCGGTCATTTCAATGTCCGCCGCGGCCGCGCTCCCGCTGCTTGCCGCGGTGTTTCTTGTGCTCACACTCTCGGGAGTACTTGCATCAAGGTTAGCGCGCGACATCACAAAGCCTATATACGACCTCGCCGTTGAAAAATCGGATACAGCCGTCGAGTATCCCGAACTGCGGCCGCTTGTCGACTCTCTGCGCGAGCAAAAGCGCACTATCCGCGCCCAAATGGACGAGCTTTCGCGCAGGCAGCGCGAATTTGCTGCAATAACCGAAAACATGAGCGAGGGCTTTATCCTTGTCGACAACAAGCGCGCGATTCTCTCCGGCAACCGCAGCGGCATGGACGCAATCAGCGCAAGAGGTCTCGGCGACGAAAAGACCATTTCTCGGGTCCGGTGCCGTGCCGAAATCTGCGACGCCGTCGACCGTGCGCTTGCCGGTGAGCGCGAGGAGGTCCTTTTCGACGCAGGCGGCCGAACCATCCAGGCAATCGCCAGCCCCGTTGTCTCAAACGGGCAGGTGACCGGCGCCGTACTGCTTGCGATGGACGTCACCGAACGCGAGCAGCGAGAGGCGCTGCGGCGCGAGTTTACGGCGAACGTCTCGCACGAGCTTAAAACGCCGCTCACGTCCATATCGGGGTTCGCCGAGCTGCTGAAGGAGGGCTTTGTCCCGCCCGAAAAAGTCCGCGAGTTTGCCACCGATATTTATACCGAGTCGCGCCGGCTCATTAATTTAATCGACGACATGCTCAAGCTTTCACGGCTCGACGAAAATGCGCCCGTCCCCGAGCGCGAGCCGGTCGACCTTTTCGAGCTGTCCGACGAAATTCTTGAAAACCTGCGTCCTGCAGCCGAAAAACGTTCTATCCACCTTCATCTTACCGGCGAGCATGTAAAAGTGATGGGCGTTTGGAGCATACTAAACGAGATAATATACAATCTGTGCGACAACGCGATAAAATACAACAAAGACGGCGGCTCTGTCACCGTGCATGTCGAGCATGCCGGCGGCGAGGCAAGGCTGTCGGTCTCCGATACGGGCATCGGAATCCCCTATTCAAGCCAAAGGCGCGTGTTCGAACGCTTTTACCGCGTCGAAAAAAGCCACTCGCGCGGTGTCGGGGGCACCGGACTTGGTCTTTCCATAGTAAAACACGGGGCGCAGTATCACGGCGCACGCCTCGAGTTTGAAAGCGAGCCGGGCCAAGGCTCGAAATTTACAATCGTTTTTCCGTCCGAATGTATTGTCGAAACCACAAACGAAGAAGGATAACTGATGGTAACATACGAAGACATAAAAAACAATCCCGATATAACCACCTACATTAAGCACGCCGACGAGGCGCTTGTTACGCTCGGTTTTACCGAGCACAGCCTGGCGCATGTGGGCATTGTCGCCGAAAACGCCAGCTACATCCTGAAAACCCTCGGGTTTCCCGAGCGTGTCACCGAGCTTGCGAAAATTGCCGCACATCTGCACGATATAGGCAATCTCATAAACCGGGTAGACCACTCTCAAAGCGGAGCGGTCATGGCATTCAGAATACTTGATAAACTCGGCATGCCGCCTGACGAAATCGCGCAGATAGTGTCGGCTATCGGCAACCACGACGAGGGCACCGGCAGGCCGGTGAGCCCCATCGCCGCGGCTCTGATTTTGGCAGACAAGTCGGACGTGCGGCGCACGCGCGTCCGCAACACCGATAAATCTTCTTTCGACATTCACGACCGCGTCAACTATTCGGTCACAAGTTCTAAGCTTAAAATAAGCGAGGACAAGACTTCCATAACGCTGAAACTGTCAATCGACACCCGATACGGCAATGTCATGGATTACTTTGAAATATTTCTGGAGCGAATGGTGCTCTGCCGCAAAGCTGCGGAATCGCTTGGATTGAAATTCAAGCTTATAATAAACGGCCAGCCGCTGATTTGAGTTTGTCACAAATTTAACAATCCCAGAAAATTCAATATACGTTTAACATTGCCATGGTTTTAGTTTTAACAGTGGCGTTGTATAATGCGAAAGGTTACGATTGTAGCAGCCGGTGTCAAATTATTTCTACTTGCACAGACATATAGCCACGCAAATGGCTTTAAATTGCCGGTTTCAGCCGACAGTCTGCTGTAAAGATACCAAAGAATCGAGATTTCGCCGGCATCGGACCAAAAGCAGCCTTTACCCGTAAAATTAGGAGGACTTTTTTTGCATGGATTTTTTTGATTTTCTGACGCTGATTGGCGGATTAAGTCTGTTTCTGTTCGGCATGACAGTCATGGGCTCGGCGCTTGAAAAAAGCGCCGGAAGCGGCCTGAAAAAGCTGCTTAGCAAGCTCACTACCAATCGTCTGTCCGGATTTTTGACCGGTCTCGGCGTCACCGCGGTTATACAGTCGTCGTCGGCGACCACCGTCATGGTCGTGGGATTTGTTAACTCCGGCCTTATGACGCTGAAACAGGCTATCAACGTCATCATCGGATCAAACGTCGGCACCACCGTCACCGCATGGATTTTAAGCTTGACCGGGATACAAGGCACGAACTTTTTTGTAACTCTACTGAAGCCCTCGTCATTTACGCCTATTTTGGCGCTAATCGGCCTTATAATGTATATGGCGAGCAAAACGGGCAGGAAAAAGGACATCGGTCTTATAATGCTGGGTTTTGCGACACTCATGTTTGGCATGGAGACAATGGCGGGCGCCGTGGCGGGGCTCAGAGATGTGCCTGAATTCCGTAATGTTCTGCTCGCCTTCTCCAACCCCATATTCGGCGTGCTCGCGGGCGCGATACTTACGGCAATTATCCAGTCCAGCTCGGCATCGGTAGGTATTCTCCAGGCACTGTCGACGACAGGCCAGGTCACATATTCCGCGGCTATCCCGATTATAATGGGTCAAAACATCGGCACCTGCGTGACCGCGCTTATATCGTCGGTCGGCGCAAACAAAAACGGCAAGCGCGCCGCCATCGTTCACCTCTTGTTCAATGTAATCGGCACAGTTTTTTGGCTCACCGTTATTACAATCGCAAACGCCATATTCGACTTTGCCTTCTATGACCTTGCCGCAAATCAGCTTGGAATAGCCATCGCACATACGATTTTCAACGTTCTTTGCACGCTCATAATGCTTCCCTCCGCCAACCTGCTCGACCGCATCGCGCATATCATCGTGCCTGAAACCGCCGCGCCCGACAAAATTCAGGAGCTTGACGAGCGCCTGATGGCAACTCCTTCTATAGCAATCGACCGCTGCCGCAGCGTCACCGTTTCGATGGCCGGCATCGCCGAGCGCTCTATCAAATCAGCCATATCGCTTCTAAGCGATTATGACGCGGAGGCTGCTTCAGGTGTGCGGACGGACGAGCAGTCGGTGGACGACCTCGAGGACAAAATCGGGACATTCCTTGTGCGGCTCAGTACCTACCCGCTCACCGACAAGGACCGCACCGAGTCGGCGAAACTGCTGCACATGATAGGCGACTTCGAGAGGATTTCCGACCATGCCGTCGATTTGATCGAATCGGCCGAGGAAATCCGCGAAAAAGGAATAGTATTCTCCGATGCGGCAACACAGGAGCTTTCTGTCATGCGTGCCGCCGTAACCGAAATAATCGACCTTGCAATACAATCATTTGTAAACAACGACGCAGAGAACGCCGCCCTTGTCGAGCCGCTCGAGCAGGTCGTCGACACGCTCCGCGAACAGCTTCGCGCTCGCCATATTGTGCGTCTCCAGCAAGGCGAATGTTCAATCGCGGCGGGATTTGTTCTGTCGGATATTCTGACAAGCCTCGAGCGCGTCGCAGACCACTGTTCCAACATCGCCGGCTGCGTGATCGAAATGCAAAAAGACAGCCTTGGTCTGCACAGCTATCTCAGCGGTATAAAGGCTAACAGCCCGACCTTTATAGAGCGTTACAACGAGTATTCTCGCAAATACGCGCTCGTTCCGGTAAACTCCTCAGGAGAAGGGCCACAAGGCGCCGCTTTAAGCACCGCCAACTAACACAAGGGGATACACCGCTCCGGATGTATCCCCTTCCTTTATTTTAGCTATTTCAGCGCGTCTGGCCGTTGCCCAAAACGTAATATTTGACGGTTGTCAGCTCGGCCAACCCCATCGGGCCGCGCGCATGCAGTTTCTGCGTCGATATGCCTATCTCGGCGCCGAATCCGAACTCGCCGCCGTCCGTAAAGCGGGTGGACGCGTTCACATATATAGCCGCAGCATCCACGCCCCGCCTGAATTGCTCGGCTGCTGCAATATCGCGCGTTACAATTGCCTCGCTGTGCATTGTCCCGTATTTGTTTATATGCTCAATAGCCTCGCCAACGCTGTCAACGACTTTCACCGCAAGGATAAAGTCGTTGTATTCCGTATAGTAGTCCTGGTCGGTCGCCTCTTTTATGCCGGGCAAAATTTCGCGCGTGCGCTCGCAGCCGCGCAGCTCAACGCTTTGGGACTCAAGCGCCTCCGCAAAAAGAGGCAGAAACTCGCGCGCCACATCCGAGTGAACAAGCAGCGTTTCGACCGCATTGCACACCGAAGGCCTTGACACCTTTGCGTTGACCGCGATTTTGACAGCCATATCCAAGTCGGCATTCTTATCTATGTAGACATGGCAGTTGCCCGCGCCCGTTTCGATAACAGGCACGCTCGCATTTTCGACAACGCTTTTTATAAGCGAGGCGCCGCCGCGCGGAATAAGCGCATCCACTAAACCGCGCTGGCGCATCAATATTTTGGTGCCCTCGCGCGTCACATCGTCCACAAGCGACACCGCAGCGGGAGCAACACCCTCCTCCTCAAGCGCCCGCTGCATGACACCCACGAGCACGCGGTTGGTGTTTATGGCCTCTTTGCCGCCGCGAAGCACCACGGCGTTGCCGGTCTTGATGCAAAGCGCCGCCGCATCGACCGTGACATTGGGGCGCGCCTCGTAAATTATTGCAATTACGCCGAGCGGAACGCGCTCGCGCGTGATTATAAGCCCGTTCGGGCGCACCCAGCGCTCGCCGCCCCCAACGGGATCGGGCAATGCGGCGACCTCTCGCACCGCAGCGGCGACCGCACGCACTCTGTCCTCGCCCAGTTTCAGCCTGTCAACCATATTGGGGGGCACGGCGGGATTTTTCAGGTCAACTTCGTTTGCCTCAACTATTTCATGCGTGCTTTGCTCGAGCACGTCGGCTATGCGCAAAAGCGCCGCGTTCTTTTTCGCCGTAGAAAGACCCGAAATCGCGCGCGATGCCCGTTTCGCTGCCCTGCATAACTCGGATATATAAATTTCAAGTTCCGTCATATCCCGTCTCCGACAAAATTTAATTCTGTAAATATGTAGTCTGATACCATATTATATCATCTGCCGTCGAGGCAATCAATAACATGCACAAAAAAATTAAAAAGCAGTGTGCTGTCACAAATTTTTTCGTCCAAATTGCATAAAATAGCTGCAAGTTAAAGCCTATTCGCTTGACAATTATTACAAGCTGTGCTATCATATCGGACGATGAATTATATTTATAACGAAGGGAGCGCCCAGAATGGAATCCACTCTGAATATCCATCAGAACGACATTGTTTACAACGACAGCAAGACTCGCAGAATGTACCGGCTCGACAGCTCCAACATCAAGAAGATTACATACGATTATCGCGAAATCAAGAGGTTCTTCGGACTTAAAAAAGAGCTTATCGAAGTTATCATCATCGAAACCGACCAGGAAGCAACCGAACTTACCGCGCCCATCGAAATTCGCGAGGACAAAGACCCGGAATTCCGCAAGTACATGGGCAGGCTTCGCACTTTCGCCGAGGACAACAAAATCCCTATGGAAATCAAACGTTTGGATGGGGACAACACCAGAATCAACTTCTAAACAGACGGGCTTGCGACGTTACAGGATAACGGCGGGAGCGCCTTCAGTTATCTGAGGCTGCCCGCTGTTTTTACGCTTTTTTATCGCCTTGCAAATCGACAGGAACGCAATCCAAGATGAAAAAACATATAAAAAACCCCGACAGCCCTCCGTCCGCACCCACCACCTCAAAAAACGGTGCCCCGCCGGACAGAAAATCCGGTAACACCGCCCGGCAGCCGGCTCCACAACAACCGCCGGGCCAGCCAAAATGTGGGGCATCTACGGAAAAGCGGTCGGAAGGCGGCATCCATACAGCAGTCCCCGGCACAACTTTCGAGCGAACAGGCGCGCGCCGCGCCACGCCCGGCGAAATCGCCGCGCATAAATCCCCTTCCCGCAAGCATACGAAACCTCAAGAAAAATCCCCGGGCGGCCGGACCGCCGGCAGCGCGCGGGCAAATAACACATACACCACATATAGGCTGATAGGCGCTCTGGCTGCGGTGGCTGCCGTTCTGGTCGCCATTATTGTCATGCTCTTTGCCGGAGGCGCACCGGCTGGCATACCTTCCATAGCAGGCATGGAGGGCGAAACAGACTTACCGGACGATACACCTTCCGGTAAAACGGCACCGGCAGAAGAAGAGGACAGCGGTAAGCTAATACTAAAAAACAAAGATCGTATATTTGTCGTCTGTATTGATCCCGGCCACGGATACGACGACCCGGGCGCAATCTGCGAGGAAACAATGGGAGATGTGACCGAAAAAGAGGTCGCGCTTGCGGTCGGGCTCATGCTGCGGGACAAGCTCGAGGAGGCCGGGATAAAGGTTATAATGACACGCTCGGACGATACTGTTCCCCCAGAGCATGACGGGTCGCAGCAATACACTTTAGACCCGTTTGAGCGGGTGGATTTTGTAAAATCGCACCCCGAAACAAGCCTTTTTATTTCGCTTCATTGCGACGCTTTCACCGACGACACATCGGTTGGCGGCACAAGGATTTATATATACGAGGGCGGCGTTGAGGGGACACAGCAGTATGCTCAGGCACTCGCCGATGCAATCGGGCAACAGATTTCTTCAGAAGTGCCTGTTATCGCAAAAGATATATACGAAGCATATTACGTCACAAAAAAACTGACTGTTCCGTCGGTGCTTATTGAGATGGGATTTACAACAAACGATAGCGACGCAAAAAACCTTCTTTCCGACGAGTGGCGCAAGGCATTTGTCTATGGCACTGCAGCAGGCATTATTGCATACATTAATTCTCTGGGCTTTTCCCCTGAAGTTTGACTAAAACGCGGAGTTTGAAACTATGAACATTACCGTTGCGCTGGCAAAAGAGTTTGGCATCTCCCAAGACCGGATTGAGCGCACAATCGAGCTTATCGATGAAGGCAACACCATACCCTTTATCGCCCGCTATCGCAAAGAAGTCACCGGTTCGCTCGACGATACCGTCCTGCGAAAGCTTGCCGAGCGGCTCGACTACCTGCGCTCACTTGAAAAGCGGCGCGAGGAGGTGCGCGCCGCCATCGCCGATCAGGGCAAGCTGACGGCTGAAATAGAAGCGCAGCTTGACAAAGCAGAAATTCTCGCCGAGATCGAGGACATTTACCGCCCATTTCGGCCTAAACGCAAAACACGCGCCTCGGTCGCGCGCGAGCGCGGGCTTGAAGATTTGGCGCTTGCGCTTATTATGCAGGAAAAAGCCTACGAACCGTCGCTTCTGGAGCTGGCGGAGAGATTTGTCGACCCGGAAAAGGGCATTTCCTCTATCGATGAAGCCTTCGGCGGCGCGCGCGACATAATCGCGGAGGACATTTCCGACAACGCCGAGTACCGCAAGGAGATTCGCGCTCTGACCTTTGAGCTTGGCTTTATAACCTCAAAGCAGTGCGGCGAGGACCCCGACGGCACATACGGGATGTACTACGAGTATCTTGAGCGGTTGGCCGAAATTCCCGGGCATCGCGTGCTGGGGTTGAACCGCGCCGAGAGCCGCGGGGTGGTGCGGGTCTCTATTAAAGTTGATACCGACATCATATTAAACTATCTTTTCTCCAAAATAATCACCGAACCGGACAGTCCCGCATATCCTCACGTCGCCGCCGCGACCATCGACTCCTATGAGCGGCTTATTGCTCCGTCCATAGAACGCGAGCTGCGCGCGCAGCTTACAGAGAGGGCAAGCGAAAACGCTATCAAGCTGTTTTCCGAAAACCTCCGGCACCTTCTCATGGCGGCACCCGTCAAAGGCAAGATTGTGATGGGTATCGACCCCGGCTATCGCACAGGCTGCAAGCTGGCTGTCGTGGACAAGACCGGAAAAGTGCTCGAAACCACGGTAATTTATCCCACAAAGCCCTTCGAGCGCATCGATGAAGCAAAACGCATTGTAAAGCAGCTTATACGCAGATATGGCGTCGATATAATCGCCATAGGAAACGGCACAGCCTCAAGGGAGAGCGAAATTTTCATCGCGGGCGTGCTGCGCGAGATTCCCGAGCTGGTGAACACCGTCGTAAGCGAGGCAGGTGCGTCCGTTTACTCCGCATCGCCGCTGGCGGCCGAGGAGTTCCCCGATTTCGACGTTACCGAGCGCAGCGCCGTGTCCATCGCGCGCAGGCTCCAGGACCCGCTTGCCGAGCTTGTAAAAATCGACCCCAAATCTATCGGTGTCGGCCAGTATCAGCACGACATGAAGGAGACGCAGCTTGACCAGGCGCTTGCCGGCGTGGTCGAAGATTGTGTCAACGCCGTCGGTGTAGACGTTAACACCGCCTCATATTCACTTCTCTCGCATGTCGCGGGAATAAACTCGGCGGTGGCAAAAAACATCGTTAAGTATCGCGAGGAGCACGGCGAATTTTCCTCGCGCGACGAGCTTTTACATGTGCCGCGCATAGGCCCGAAAGCGTTTGAGCAGTGTGCGGGCTTTTTGCGCGTGCCCGGATCCGGCGAGGTGCTCGACATGACCGGTGTGCACCCCGAATCGTACAGGCCGGCAAAAGAGCTGCTGCGCAGGTTCGGCTACTCCGACGAGGACGTGCGTGAGCATCGGCTGGGCGAGCTGCGGGAAAAGGCAGAGCGCTACGGCATGGAGCGACTTGCCGAATCGCTCGGGGTTGGCGTGCCGACGCTGCTCGACATTATAGCCGAGCTTGAAAAGCCCGGCCGCGACGTGCGCGACTCGCTACCGCAGCCTGTTCTGCGCGACGACATTATGGAGCTTGCCGACCTTGCGGTTGGCATGACACTCACGGGTACGGTGCGCAATGTCACCGACTTCGGTGCATTTGTGGACATCGGCGTGCATCAAGACGGGCTTGTGCATGTGTCTCAGATTACAAACCGCTATATAAAGCACCCCTCCGAGGTTCTTGCCGTCGGCGACATTGTTACCGTAAAAGTGCTGAGTGTAGACGTCGATAAAAAGCGTATAGGGCTTACAATGAAGCTATAGTAAAAAGACGCGGAGGCAGAACGCTTTCCGCGCCTTTTTAGTCCTTTGTACAGACGCGGGTTTCATCCCGCCCGGCGTTGACAACAGTGTCCTCCGAGACTATAATCTTAATAAACCCTTTTTATATTAATTTTTGCTATTATAGTGCGGTTACATAATGAACATTTTGAGCGATTTAAACGAACGGCAGCGCGAAGCCGTCACGACAACCGAAGGCTTTGTGCGTATTATAGCCGGCGCAGGCTCGGGCAAAACGAGGGCGCTCGCCCACCGCTATGCATACCTTGTGCGCGCAGCCGGCATACCTGCCGGCAATATTCTCTGCGTCACATTCACAAACAAAGCCGCGGGCGAGATGCGGCGCCGCGTGCGGGCGCTTGCCGGCGACGGTACCGATACTTCACTTATCACCACCTATCACGGCTTTTGTGTCAGGGTTCTGCGCGAGAGCATCGGTCATCTTTTCTGGCCCGAAAACTTCCGCATTTTAGACGAGGCCGAGCAAAAGAAAATCCTCGAGGAAATCTATTCCGCGCTCGGCCTGAAGCTCGATTATGCCTCGTTTGAAAAGATTATTGCGCTTATCGAGCAAAAGAAATCAACTACAGATTATGTTAGCCTGCTGCTATCGCGGGACAAGGGCGACTATGACGCAGGCGCAACACTCGACGAGAAAATTATAAACCGCTACCTGCTTTATCAGAAGAAAATTTTTGGGCTGGATTTCAGCGATCTTATCAACTTCGTTTTTGTGCTTTTCGAGCAGTTCCCCGATATATGCGCCGAGTGGCAAAAGCGGCTCGTTTATATACAGGTCGACGAGTTTCAGGACAGCTCAAGGCGCGAGATGAAGCTGATTGACATTTTAGCGCAGGCAAACCGCAACCTTTTTGTCGTCGGCGACCCCGACCAGAATATATACGAATGGCGGGGCGCCGATGTGAGCCTCCTTGTCGACTTCGACCGCACCCATCCCGGCACAAAGACCATTTTGCTCGAGCAAAACTATCGCTCGACCGGCAAAATCCTCGCCGCCGCAAACGAGCTTATCTCGCATAATGTCAACCGCGTGCCGAAAACACTCTTTACAACCGGTGAGGCCGGCACAGACGTTGTGCACCTGCACTGCAAGACCGAGGAAGAGGAAGGCGCGGCTGTTGTCGCAGAGATTCGTAAGCTGCTTTGCGAGGGATTCAGGCTGCGCGATATTGCGATTTTATACCGGTCGGGCTTTTTGTCGCAATTTCTTGAAAAAGCCTTCACTGCCGAGGGCATCCCGTACGAAATATTCGGCAGCGTGCGCTTTTTCGAGCGCATGGAGATTGTCGACGCAATAGCATACCTCAAACTTGTCGAGCGCGACGACGACGCGGCGCTGATGCGTGTTGTAAACAAGCCCCGCCGCGGGTTCGGGCGTGTCAAGGCGCGGCGACTGCGCGAGCTTGCAGAGGCTGACGGCACATCGCTGCTTGTGGCACTTGCAAAATATGCCGACACGGAGCTTGCCTGCCCCAAGGCCGGCGAGCTTGCGCAGTCGATTTACGGGCTGCGCGAGAAAAAAGACAGCATGCCTGTCTCGGAGATTCTCCAGCGGCTGCTTGTCGAATCGGGATACGAGCAGTATATCCGCGAGTCTGGCAACATGGAGCGCTTTGACAACCTCAGCGAGCTCAAGAAAATCACGGTCGACAGCGAGCGCGAGTACGGCAAAACGGTTATACAGGACAATCTCCCGGGCGAGTTTATGCCGCTCTCGGTTTATCTCAAGCAGCTTGAGTTTGCAAGCGAGGAAAATCTTGACGACGCCGTCGACCGCGTCAAAATGATGACTGTGCATGCCGCAAAAGGACTTGAGTTTCCGGTATGTTTTGTCGTCGGCATGACCGACGGCATTTTCCCCTCGAGCCGCACAATAGAGGAACGGGCACAGGCAGGTCTTGAAGAGGAGCGCCGGCTGTGCTTTGTGGCAATGACACGCGCGATGAAGCGGCTTTATCTCGCCGACTCCGAGGGCGATGGCCTAAACGGGCGCAAGAAGCTGCCTTCGCGCTTTTTCGCCGACATCGGCGAGCATAACTTTGTGCGCATCGGCGCAATTTCAAAGGAAGTAGCCGAGCAAATGCGCACTCTTGCCGCGCACGTCGAGCGACCGCAACCAGAGCGGCTCGGCGTTGGCAGCCGCGTACGCCATGCGGTTTTCGGTGAGGGCGAAATTATCGGACTTGACGAGCACCGCGGCATCTATGAAGTGCAGTTTGACAGCGGCACCGTGCGCCCCATATCCACCGACTATGATTTCGGCATGTGGCGGGATTTGCTTGAATCCGCCGACAGCACAACACCTGTCCAAAATTCCGAAAGCAAGCTGCATGAAGCCGGCGAAAGCCCGACGCCCTCTTCAGTTCCCGAAAACAGGCAGCATAAAATCGTTGATGGCACGGCTCGTGACCAAAATCCCGAAAAAAAGACGTCCGAAATCAAAAAAGACGAAGAGCATGTTCGAAAACCAAGCAAATCGGCTTATATCAATACAATTTCTGACGACCAAACACCCGAATCGGTCCGCACCGCATCCGAGAGAGTACCTTTTGCGGGGCAGGTCGACTATACCGCAGCCGCCATCCCGCCGCGCGAAAAAAGCAATAAAAAAACTGAGTCGCCGGAGCAGCTTTCCTTGTTTGACGACGAGGCCGCCGCGCCGGAAAGCGGAGACGGTTCCGACATCTCGGTACCCGAAATAGAAATTTCGCTACCCGACACACCAGAGTGGCAATCATCGTTTCACTTACCCGAATCAAGCGGCGCCGCCGAGCCTGACACTTCCCGCAAAAACGCCCCAGCAAACCTATGGAATGACCCGAACGTGCCAAAGACCGGCTGGTTTTGCGTTGAGATTAGCGACCTCGGCATGCCTGCCGCAGTCTGCGGCATGTGCGGCAAGCAGACTATCAGATACGTCCACCACATGAACCATCCCGAATATCCGCGGCAGATTGGCGCGGGCTGCGTTTGTGCCGGCCGCATGGAAGGGGACATTGAGGGCGCAAAGCGTCGCGAAGCCGAGCTGAAATCCCGAGAGGCGCGGCGGAAGACTTTTATTCACCATTCCCGCAAGCGCAGCAAAAACGGCAACGAATACTTTAAATATAACGGCGAGATTGTAACGATTATCCAGGACAAATTCAGGCGCGGCCATTACAAGGCGGTGTGGCGCGGGATTTTCACACAGGCCCGGCCGACGCCCGAAGAGGCGCTGTCCGAGGTGTTTGATTTAATATGCGGAAAAAAGCAATATTAAAGCGGAGCCATACAGCGGCTCCGCTTTTACGTTTATATCCGTGCCACAGGCAGGAGATGCCGGCAGCCGTTTCCGGCCGACACGGCGAAATGAAACTCGGGCGCTTCGTCGTACCCCCGGTCAAACGACGCCAAACATACGGGCAAAAAAATAAGCGGGGAGCTAAAAACTCTCCGCTTTGGGTATTATATTCAGTCGCTGACCTGTACGCTGTAGTTGGGCGCCTCTTTGGTGATGCTGATATCGTGCGGGTGCGACTCGCGCAGACCCGCGCCAGTGATGCGTATAAACTGACCGTTTTGCTGCAGCTCCTCAATCGTGCGGCATCCGCAATAGCCCATACCGGCACGCAGTCCGCCCATGAGCTGGAACACCGTCTCATGCAGCGGGCCTTTGTATGGCACACGGCCCTCGACACCTTCGGGCACGAGCTTGCGGCTGCCCTCTTGGAAATAGCGGTCCTTGGAGCCTCTCTCCATCGCCGCAAGCGAGCCCATGCCGCGATACACTTTGAAGCGGCGTCCCTGATATATCTCCGACTCGCCGGGGCTTTCCTCGCAGCCGGCAAACAGCGAGCCAATCATAACGCTGTCGGCGCCAGCGGCAATCGCCTTAGTTATGTCGCCGCTGTATTTGATACCGCCGTCGGCGATAACAGGTATTCCGTGTTTTGCCGCAATGCATGCGACGTCATATATAGCAGTAATCTGGGGCACGCCGATGCCGGCTACCACGCGTGTCGTGCAAATCGAGCCGGGGCCGATACCCACTTTCAGCGCATCCGCACCCGCGTCGATAAGCTCTTCGGCTGCACGTGCCGTTGCTATGTTGCCTGCAATAAGCTGGCAGTTTGGAAAACTCGCTTTTACTTTCTTTATGCACTCGATTATATTTGCCGAATGTCCATGTGCGCTGTCTATCGAAAGAAAGTCCGCACCAACCTCAAGCAGTCCCGCCGCGCGCTCGACCACGTCGGCCGTCACGCCTATCGCCGCGCCGCAAATGAGCCTGCCGCTGGCATCTTTGGCCGAGTGGGGATAACGCGTTGCCTTTTCGATGTCTTTAATTGTTATAAGCCCGCGCAGCATAAAGTTTTCGTCGACCAGCGGCAGCTTTTCAATTTTATGCTTGCGCAGAATTACTTTAGCCTGCTCAAGCGTTGTGCCGACAGGAGCGGTGACAAGATTGTCTTTTGTCATAACCTCGCTTATTTTCATCGTATATTCGGTCAAAAAGCGTATGTCGCGGTTGGTTATGATTCCCACCAGTCTGCCGGCTTCGTCGCAAATCGGCACGCCGGAGATTCTGTATTTGCTCATCAGCGCTTCGGCTTCATATACATAGTTGTCGGGCGACAGATAAAAGGGGTTTTCGATCACGCCGCTTTCGCTGCGCTTCACGCGCAGAACCTGGTCTATCTGTTCCTCAATCGGCATGTTCTTGTGAATAACACCCGCGCCGCCTTCGCGCGCCATCGCGATTGCCATCTCCGCTTCGGTTACGGTATCCATTGCTGCAGACAAAAGCGGTATATTCAGTTTGACGGTTTTTGTCAACCGGGTGTTGAGTTTAACTTGGCTTGGCAGAACTTCACTGCGCGCAGGGATAAGCAGTACGTCGTCGAAGGTCAACCCTTCGCGCACAAATTTCTCCCTTTCATTGGTATTGACCATTCCCTTCCCTCTCCTTTTTCATATCTATAATTATATCGATTATATCACCGGGCAAATATCAAGTCAATTAGTATTATTTATAAACCGCGCACCGGTTTTACGCCGGCGCGCGGTGATTTTATGCTAATACCGTAATCGCGGACGGTTTTACGCAAACCTCAATCTGCGCAGAAGGCATTACCTCGCCGTCGACACAAATCGAGCTCAGCCCCTCAAGCGAGATTTTGGAACAGCGCCTGTATTCGAGCACGCTTTCAAACTTTTTTATGGGTTTTTGCGTTTCGGGGTCGATGTGCTTGCCCTTGCGATACTCGGCTACAAGCGACAAAAACCTCGTTCGCGACACCTTTTTCGCCATCAAAATGTCAAGCAAACCGTCATCGGTCTGCGCGACCGGCGCCGCCATAAACCCGCCGCCATAATATCTGCCGTTTGCGACCAGAGCAAGCAGATACTCGCCCTCTTCTTCGGTCATAGTGCCGTCAGGCTCCGTTATCGTGAGCTTCCAGCGTTCGCCCATCCTGCGCAGCAGCGTGTCACCCACGCCCAGCACATAAGCCATCGAACCGCTGACCAGCGGCAATCTCTTGTAGTTTTGCATTTTTTCGACGACTGTTGAGTCAAACCCGGTGTTTATAATGTTTATCGCATATCTGTCCGTGTCGCCGGTGCTGTATTTCATCACGTCAAAACGGCGTTTTTCGCCGCGCCGCAACAGCCGGTGAAAATCGTTGCCGGTTCCCGTCGGCACAATCGATATAACAGCTTGGCCGCCTGCTCCCGCGGAAAGAATGCCGTTGACTATCTCGTTCAGCGTCCCGTCTCCGCCGTAAATGAAAATGTGAGTTTGGGGCTGAAGTAAACACCTCTCGCGCACAAACCGCTCCGCATCGCCCACACACTGGGTTATATAATATTCTTCCCCCGCAAGCTTGTCACGTATCAGCTCAAACGGGTTTCGCTTGCCTGCCGCGGGGTTTATAATATGAACTCTTTGCATCAGACCACCTGTGTCCGGCAACCTTGTGAACATGCGCCAAGCCGGATAAACCTTTATATGAATTGTATGGATTTGTTTAAATGTCTTAATTAGTTGTAATGATTATACACTCTGCACAAACCCATGTCAACTCTATTGTGAAAACACAGCCGCGACCGTCGGGCACAATAAATATGCCGGCTCCAAGGCGCGTTTGTGTTGACAGTGATGTTTTATTGTGATAAAATGTCCTGGAAACGCGAAATCAAAAAAAGATTTCAACCAATTCAATATATAGACCGGAGAATCCACGCTGATGAAAAAACTTATGCTCGGCAACGAAGCCGTTGCTCGCGGGCTTTATGAAGCCGGTTGCAGCTTCGTTTCCAGCTATCCCGGTACACCGAGTACCGAAATTACAGAATATGCATCAAAATATCCCGAAATATATGCCGAATGGGCACCGAACGAAAAGGTGGTGCTCGAGGCGGCAATAGGTGCGTCGACAGCCGGCGTGCGTGCCTTCGCGGGCATGAAGCACGTCGGTCTTAACGTTGCCGCAGACCCGCTGTTTATCGGAGCTTACATAGGAGTGAATGGCGGGCTTGTAATCGGTGTCGCCGACGACCCCGGCATGCACAGCTCGCAAAACGAGCAGGACTCGCGCCATTATGCCATAGCCGCAAAGCTGCCGATGCTTGAGCCCTGCGACTCGGACGAGTGTCTCCGCTTTACAAAAGCGGCGTTCGAGCTGTCGGAGAAATTTGACACGCCGGTACTTTTACGCCTCAGCACCCGCATTTCGCACTCGCAAAGCGCAGTAGAGCTTTCCGAGCGCATCGAAGCCGAAAAAAAACAATATGAAAAACTGCCCGCAAAACGCGTTATGATGCCGGGCTATGCCCGCAGTCGTCATGTGGCGGTGGAGGAGCGGCTTGATGCACTGCGCGAGTATGCAGAGGACTGCCCTTTCAACCGCATAATACCGGCCGCCGGCATCGAGAAGCCCAAACTTGGCATAGTCGCGTCCGGTACATCGTACAACTACGCGCGCGAGGTGTTCGGGGACAGCGTATCCTATCTTGTCATTGGCATGCCCAACCCGCTGCCCAAGCAGCTGTTTTGCGATTTTGCGGCATCTGTCGAGCGCGTCGTAGTAATCGAGGAGCTTGACCCCGTACTGGAAACGCATATAAAGTCGCTGGGCATCCCCTGCGACGGCAAAAATCTTTTGCCGCTGACAGGCGAGTTCTCGCAGCGCCTTATCGCCGAGAAACTGCTCGGCAAAACCAAAGAGTACACTGTTTTTTCGGACGAGCTGCCCAGCCGGCCGCCGGTGCTTTGTCCCGGTTGCCCTCACAGGGGCGTGTTTTATACATTCAAAAAGCTCAAGCTGACGGTGCTGGGCGATATTGGCTGCTACACACTGGGCGCCGCGCCGCCGCTGTCGGCGATGGACACGACTTTCTGCATGGGCGCGTCCATATCGTCTTTGCACGGTTTTCTCAAAGCGCGGCCCGAAAGCGCATCGCGCACCGTCGCCGTTATTGGCGACTCGACTTTCCTGCATTCGGGAATTACGGGACTTATCAATATTACATACAACCGCACGCCCGCAACCGTTGTTATTGTGGACAACAGCATAACGGGTATGACCGGCCATCAGGACAATCCTGCGACCGGCAAAACATTGAAGGGCGACGAGGTGCCGCCGGTTTCGCTCGAAAAGCTCTGCAAGGGCGCCGGTGTATCGCCGTCGCATATCCGCGTAGTCGCAGCTACTGATACAGCGGCGCTCGAAACTGCGCTGCGCGAGGAGCTTGCCGTCCCCGAGCCTTCGGTTATCATTGTGCGCCAGCCCTGTGCGCTGCTTAAAACCGTCAAACGCGGCGAGCCTGTCGCAGTGAATACAGACAAATGCAAAAGCTGCCGCGCCTGTATGGCCATCGCCTGTCCCTGCATCTCCATGGTGGACGGCAAAGCGCAGATAGACACCGCACTTTGCACCGGCTGTGGCCTGTGCGTGGCGCTCTGCCGGTTTGGAGCAATCGGTTAATTATATCAGGGATTTGTCTGGGGGATGTATCCCCCATATACCCGGAAACAAATTTATTTGCAGGTTTGCAGAAGCCGGCGTTCGATAGCTACGATATTTGCTTGCCCGCCTGTCGGTCTATTGGCTTTCAAACCGCGTGGGATATACTTTTTGCGCCGCGCATATAGGGCCTCTGCCCAAACGGTGCGACTCGACAGAATATAATCTCAAATTGCAGCAGAGTTATTATATAAATTTGTAGCTATAAGCGTCCGACAGCTAAATGCAAATCGTTATTGTGCTTTTCCTTTTTGCTTTTTTAACGCCGCGCGTCGGCCTTTTCAAATTCAACTGTTCGGAGTGATTTCAATGGATAATACGGAAACTTTCAGCATTATGATCGTCGGGGTCGGGGGACAGGGCTCGCTGCTTGCCTCCCGCATCATCGGCGACGTTTTTCTTGCGCAGGGGCTTGACGTCAAAGTATCCGAGGTACACGGCATGTCCCAGCGCGGCGGTTCGGTCGTGACTTATGTCCGATTCGGCAAAAATGTCGCATCGCCTGTGGTCAGCGAGGGCGAGGCCGACATTATCCTGTCCTTCGAACAGCTTGAGGCCGCGCGCTGGCTGCCAAATCTGAAACCGGGCGGAAAAATTATTACCGCGACACAGCGCATAAATCCCATGCCCGTTATTGCCGGGACGGCATCTTATCCCGACGATATTGTCGGCAGGCTCAAGGAGAAGGGCATAAGCGTCCTGGACGTCGACGCCGCCGCGCTTGCCGAGCGGGCGGGCAACACCAGAACCGCAAACGTTGTACTCATAGGAGTGCTTTCAAAACTTTTCGATTTTGACCGCCAGGTTTGGCTGGACGCGCTGCGCAGAAATGTTCCGCCAAGGTATATTGACGCCAACATCGCGGCGTTCGAGCTCGGCGAAGCCGAGGCAACTGCAAACTGAACTTAAACATATATAATTTTGTGCCGAGAGCGCAGCTATATACACTCTCGGCCAACATAAAAGGCAGAGTTATGGATTTAAAGCGACTCGAAAAAGATATTACTGCCCTTGAGACGGCAGCTATTATAAAAGGCGGCATTGTACTGTACGGCAGCTCATTTTTCAGCGTTTGGGGACGCGAGCGCGCCGCACGGCAGCTTGCCGAGCTTGGAACGGTCGTCTGCAACGGTTTCGGCGGCTCGGTGGGCGAGGAGCAAATATATTATTACGACCGGCTTGTGCGCGCGTATGAGCCTGCAGCGCTTATTTTGCGCGGAGGCGTCAACGATATAAACTCCGGTGTGACGGGCGAAGCCGCCGCAATGCTGACTGTGACGCTTGCCGACATGGCACATGCGGATTTCCCCGACATTAAAATTGTTGCGCTCTCGGTGTTCGGCTGCCCTTTTATCGCCGGACTTGACGAAACCAAACGCGCGCAGATAAAAATTTATAATGCCGCACTCGAAAAAGCGGCGACAGAGCGCGATTATTTTTCGACCCTTGATCTCACGCCATTCTTTTCCGACAACGCCGGCGGCTATCGCCCGCTTTTCACCGACGGGCTGCATCTGACCGACGCCGGATACCAGGAACTTGCACCCTATTTTATACATAAAATAAAGGATTTGATCTGAAGTCCATGACAAAGTACTATAACGAGCAGGTCGAAACCGCCTCGCGCGATCAGATGTTTTACATACAGTCGCTGGCGCTGACGAGAAAGATAAAACAGGTTTACGACAACGTTCCGCTTTACAGACAGCGTATGGACGAGGCGGGCATAGAACCCGGTGACATCCGCAGTGTTGAGGACCTCGGCAAGCTGCCGTTTACGCACAAACAGGATTTGCGCGACACCTATCCTTACGGCATGTTCGCCGTACCGATGGACGAGGTTGTGCGCATCCATGCATCGTCGGGCACGACCGGCAGGCCGACGGTGGTCGGCTATACAAAGCGCGATATTGAATTGTGGAGCGAATGTACCGCCCGCGCGCTTGTTGCCGCCGGCACCGAAAGAAACGACTATATCCATGTTTCATACGGCTATGGGCTTTTCACCGGCGGACTTGGACTTCATTATGCCGGCGAGCTGATAGGCGCAACCGTTATCCCCGCATCGGCGGGCAACACGGCGCGGCAGATACAAATCCTGCGCGATTTCGGCAGCTCGATACTCTGCTGCACGCCGTCGTATGCTCTTTACATCGCCGACACTCTGCGCGACCAGGGCATCGCACCCGAGGAGCTGAATCTAAAAGCCGGCATTTTCGGAGCCGAACCGTGGACCGACAACATGCGTCGCGAAATTGAATCGCGCCTGCATATCAAAGCCTATGACATCTACGGCCTGTCCGAGATTTGCGGCCCGGGCGTATCGTTTGACTGCGAGTGTCAAAACGGTCTGCATGTAAATGAAGATCACTTTATCATCGAAATTGTCGACCCCGAAACCGGCAACCCGCTGTCTGACGGTCAGTACGGCGAGGTTGTGTTCTCCTGCGTCACCAAAGAAGCGCTTCCCCTAATCCGCTATAACACACACGACATATCGGCCATAACGCGTGAACGCTGTGCATGCGGCCGCACGCTTACCCGTATGCACAAGATAGCGGGACGCACCGACGACATGATAATTATCCGCGGCGTCAATGTGTTCCCGTCGCAGATAGAAAGCGTGCTTTTGTCAATCGGCGAGGTCGACCCTCACTATCTCATAATCGTCGACAGGATAAACAACCGCGACATGCTCGAAATCCAGGTCGAGGTATCGCAGAGCATGTTCTCCGACAGCGTCGCCGAGCTTGAGCGGCTCGAAGCCAAAATAAAGGCGGCTGTCGACAGCGTGCTCGGCCTTTCGGCAAAAATCACGCTTGTGGAACCCTTCACCATCCCGCGCAGCGAAGGCAAAGCCAAACGAGTTATAGACAAACGTAAGGATAAATAGTTGCACAGTCCCCCGCGTCCGCCGCACAAATCGACTAATTTTATAAACAGGAGATCGCGCCATGATTATAAAACAGGTTTCAATTTTTGTAGAAAACAGGCGGGGCCGGCTTGCCGAGATAACCGGCATAATTGCGGATGCCGGTATCAACATCCGCGCGCTCTCTATAGCCGAAACGACAAATTTCGGCCTTTTGCGCATAATTGTCGACAACCCGCACGAAGCCGAGCGCATCCTGCGCGAGAAAGGAATCGCCGCCTCTGTCACACGTGTACTCGCCGTGAACGTTCCCGACGTGCCGGGCGGACTGCACCGGCTGCTGAAGCTGCTGTCCGAACACAACCTCTCGGTTGAATATATGTACCATGCTCTCATCAACCGCGAGGAAAACACCGCCTGCATGGTATTGCGGGTGGACAACGATACGCTCGCCCAGCAGCTTTTAACCGAAAACGGATATACGGGCCCCTCGTATATAAACTGACTAAACATATAAACGGAGGATAAACCTATGGTTAAACTTGGTGTCAACAGCGTTCTGTTTAAAACCGTTGATTTTGCCACGGCAGCCAAAGCAATTAAAACCTGCGGGTATGACGGGGTTGAAATCTCCGGCATTGCCGGCATGTGCGAGCATCTCAACCTCTCGCGTTGGCGCGAAGACAAGGCCGAGCTGCGCGCTATATCCGAAGAGCTCGGGCTTCCCTTCCTTTCCACCGAAATTGCATCGCGCGATCGCGAACGACTCTTGGTAGCGTTCGAGGCTTGCGCCGAAATAGGTATCCCGATAGTCAACATAGGCCCGGGCGGTGTGTCCGACGACGAGGACTCGCTCAAAGAGGCTATAGAAATCATGAACGTACTTGCCGAGGACGCCGCACAGTTCGGTGTCACGCTCTGCTGCAAAGCGCATGTAGGGGCAGCCGTATACAACACGCCGACCACTCTGCGGCTGATGGAGGGTGTGCAGAATCCCGCATTCGGCATTGACATGGACCCCAGCCACATCTGGCGCGCCGGCGAAGATCCCGCCGAGGCTCTGCCCGAGGTTATATCCCGTGTCCGTCATATCCACATCCGCGACTGTGTCGGACGCGGCCCGTCGCCTGGAGCGCCCGCCGACCAGACCTGCGGACGCGGCGACATAGACCTGTACGGCTACTTCAAAGCAATGGTAGACGCCGGGTATGACGGCCCCGTTTGCCTTGAGGTTATCGGTCCCGACCAGGATTTGGTTTCCGCCACTGCAATCGCCGCCGAAAGCCGAGGCTATATGAACGCGCTGCTTAAGCAGCTTTATAATGCACAATAAACAGTCCGCAGCGGAGATCGTCTCGGCACTGAAACAGCTGTACCCGGCTGCCGAGTGCTCGCTTTCCTATGGAGGCGAGCCTTGGAAGCTGCTTGTCATGTCTATCCTGTCGGCCCAATGCACCGACCGGCGAGTAAACATCATTGCGGAAGAATTGTTTCAAAAATATCCGACGCCCGAGGCTCTCGCTAATAGCGATATAAACGAGCTTGAGCGCATCATAAAGTCGTGCGGGCTTTACAAAACCAAGGCGAAAAACATCCGCGCGTCGTGCGCGTTGATGGTTGAAAAATACGACTCCACCCCGCCCGACACACTTGAGGAGCTGCTGAAACTCCCCGGTGTCGGCCGCAAAATTGCCAACCTGATTTTAGGCGACATTTACGGCAAGCCCGCAATTGTAACCGACACACATTGCATGCGCATATCAAAGCGGCTGGGTCTCACCGCACCGGAAGACAAAACGCCGTTTGCGATTGAAAGGCGTCTGTCCGCGCTGATCGAACCTGCCGAACAGTCGGATTTTTGCCACAGACTTGTACTTTTCGGACGCGAATACTGCACCGCGCGCTCGCCGCGCTGCAACGAGTGTCCGCTTATCTCACTTTGTGAGCGAAATCTTTAAATCCAGTCGCGCGTCGCCGGGAGCGGCGCGCGATTTATTTGACGAAAGGTGTATGTCTATGATAAAAGTTAGATTTGTCAAACTTCGCGCCGGTGCTCGCGTGCCTTTTTATGCAACACCCGGCAGCGCCGCTGCCGACCTTTTCGCCTGTCTCGACGATGTAAGCGAGCTTGACGGGCTGCCGGTTTTGGGCGGCTCGGTGACAATTCCCGCCGGCGGGAGAGTTTCTGTCCCAACAGGCATTGCGATAGAGCCTGTTGTCTCTCAGCCTCACAGCGAATGTCATGGGAATCATGAAAAGCCCGACGAAGCCGAGCTGCCGCACCAGTCGCACCAAGTGCCGATTGCGCAAACCGACAATTTCGTTGCGCTGATTTTCGGGCGCAGCGGGCATGGCGCCAAATTCGGCGTGACGCTCGCCAACAGCGTCGGGGTCGTCGACAGCGACTATCGCGGCGAAATAAAAGTCGCGCTTATAAACCACGGCTCGCAGCCTTTCACCGTATCGCACGGCGACAGAATAGCGCAAATTGCGTTTGTCCCCGTCGCAACCGCAATGTTTGTCGAGGCTGCTGCACTCGGCGAAACCGAGCGCGGCACCGGCGGATTTGGCTCGACCGGCCGCTGAAAAACCGAAATTTTTGCGCCGCAGCAGTGCTCTGCGGCGTTTTATAGTTTGAACTCAAATTGTTTGGCAATATAATAATTCACAAAGTTAGCTTTACAAGATGTCCGTTTGCTGTTATAATGGTAGTATGAAAGACTCCGTAACACGCGCATTAAATGATTACACAGCCCGCGCAAAGGCCCGGTTTCACATGCCCGGCCACAAAGGACGCGGGGCCGGTCTTTTGCCTTTTGACTCGGCGCTGACGTTTGATGTCACCGAGCTTGACTTGACCGACAATCTCTATTCCCCCTCGGGCGGCGGCATTTTTCGGGCCGAGCTTGACTTTTTGCGCTCGCTATACGGAACAGCAGCCACAGTTATAACCGCCGGCGGCGCAACTTCGGCCGTATGCGCAGCGTTTGCCTGCTGTGCAAGGCGGGCGCCCGGGCTCCCCGTGCTGTGCGACCGCAAGGCCCATATTTCGGTTATAAACGCATTGGCGCTTCTCGGCCTTGAGCCTGTATGGTTTAATGCCGGCGCTCTCGCGCGTGACAATATCGGAGAGCTTTCGGAAAAATACGCAAACATGAAATTTTCGGCGGTATTTGTCACTTCGCCCGATTATTACGGGCAGGCGCGCGACATTTCCGCGCTTGTAAAGCTGGCCGAAACTCTTGGCGCGCCGCTTGTTGTCGACAATTCCCACGGCTCGCACCTGCTTTTTTATGACGGCGGCCGGCTGCATCCGCTTAGGCAGAGCGCGGCGCTTGTCATCGATTCTATTCATAAAACACTGCCGGCACTGACCGGTGCGGCACTGCTTCACGCTGCACGCGACACCCGGTTTGCCTTTACAGAAGATGAGCTTCTCTCTGCACTGCGGCTGTTTGTCTCAACCAGCCCGTCCTATCTCATATCCTCGTCGGCTTGCGCCTGCCTGCGTGAAATGGCGGAGCGCGGCGACCACGCGCATGCAAGGCTGCTTGCGCTTGTAAGTGATGCGCGAGAGAAGCTTTTGGCGCTCGGATACACGCTTGAGCTCTCCTATGACCCGTTCAGGCTCTGTATCTCCGACAAAAAAGCGCGCCTGCTTTATGATTTTCTTGCAGAGCGGGGTATTGTCTGCGAGTTCTGTGACGGGCGCACGGTTGTTCTGCTTACCTCGGTGCGAAACACCGCCGGTGATTTCGAGTTGCTGCTCGACGCCTGCAGACATTTTTCTCCCACACCTCCTAAACCTGAAAAACCGTATGTTTTCAGGCTGCCGATGCGTGCGTTGCCGATTCGCGATGCCATGCTCGCCCCGCAGGAGCACATTCCGGTTACCGAGGCGAACGGACGCACAGCGGCTGCACCCGCCGCGCCATATCCGCCGGGGATTCCGGTTATCGTGCCGGGTGAAGTGTTCGACAGCGATGTAATTTCCACACTTATGGACTATGCCCCCGCCATGACAGCCATTGTCACCGCGCAAGAGAGTTGACGCCATACATAACAAGCATGGAGGCAAAAATGAAACTCATACTCGCGATAGTTAACAACGATGATGCCTATACAGTCAGCACGATGCTGAGAAAGGCGAATTTCCCCGTCACCAAAATTTCGTCAACGGGCGGATTTCTCATGAGCGGCAATACCACCTTCCTGCTTGGCGTCGCCGACTGTGACGTTGACGCTGTAATCGACATTATCAGTAAAAATAGCAAAAAACGCGTATTGCCCGCTCCCGTAGATTTCAGCCACGGCAGCTCCACCATGACCCCGTTCCCGGCAGAGGTGACGGTCGGCGGAGCAACAATTTTCGTACTCAACATAGAAGATTACAGGCATGTCTGACCCTAAAAACATGACGGCCGGACGACGCGAATTTAATTCTGCTGTCACCGATATGCTGTGGGGAAACAATCTGCTAAAGCATATCCTCGCTTCGGCAGCCACGTCAAATGCGCTTTGTCACGCATATATTTTCGAGGGACCGCCCGGCTCGGGTCGCCATACGGCGGCACTTGCCTTTGCGCTCGCCGCGACCTGCGGCAGCGACCCGTTCCCCTGCCTTGCATGCGAGGCTTGCCGCAAGCTGAAGGAAGGCATATCCCCCGATTTTATAACGGTCAAACCCGAAGGCGACCGCAAAACGCTCGGAGTTGAGGCCGTCCGTTCCATAGCCGACAGCATTTATATACTTCCAAACGACCTTGACGTTAAGTTTTATCTTATCCCCGACGCCGATAATATGACGGTACAGGCGCAAAACGCGCTCCTCAAGCTGCTTGAGGAACCGCCGTCTGGTGTATATTTTCTGATTTTATGCGAAAGCTCCGCAAACCTGCTTCCCACTGTCAGATCGCGAGCGCCAATAATTAAAATGCAGAAATTTACGGATGCGGAGCTGTCCAATCTTTTAATAAAATACGACAAAAACGCTGCTCGCAAAAGCGAGCTTGACCGTGAGGCTTTTGAGCGATGCATACGGCTCGCCGACGGCAGCGTCGGCCGCGCACTCGAGCTGCTCGGCTCGAAGAAAAGTGGCAGCACTGTGGCACTGTTTGAGCGCGCCGAAAAATTTTTCCGGCTCTATGCTTCGTCCGGCGCCACCGCGCGCGCAGATTTTACGGCACATGTCTTGTCGCTTTCCGATAGCCGCGACGAGCTTTCAGAGCTTCTAACACTTATTGCGGCAGCGGCGCGCGACCTTTTAGCATTTAAAAGCGACGCCTCTGCGCCGCCGCTGTTTTTCACGGACAGAAATGCCGCCGCAGAGCTTGCGGGCAAAATTACGGCCGAAAAGCTGATTGCCGTCGCAGAATACGCGGACAAAGCCCGCTTTGATCTCTCGGCGAATGCAAATATATATCTCACGCTTGCCGCGATTGCCGCGCGGCTGAACATGTAACCGCGCAATGTGCGCTTAATTATAGATTTGGTACACGAAAGGCAAAATTCCGAAATGGACGAATATAAAAACACTCGCGGAGATACCGGTGATAAAAAACTCGCACCCGACCCGCACAACAAACCGGCCGGCGAAAAGCGGCAAAGCCGCCGCGGTAAATATAAAAACACCCGCAGCCAAAACAGCAAGTCGGCAGCAGACACTCGTGAAACAAAAAAAGATACAATAGAATCTCAAACAGGCAAAAATCAGTCGAAAAACGCAAAAAACCGCTACGAAGGCGGCTCTCGGCATACAAACGGCGAGCGGGCTCGCAACGGCAAACAATCGCAAAAACCGTCGCGTTCCGAGCGCCGGCAAAACGCAAATCACTCCGATAAAACGCACGAGAAAAATTCAAGAAGCAGAGCAAACAGTCAAAAACAAAACGAAAACCGCTCGCGCAGAAATCGCTCCTCGCAAAACAAATCCAATCGAAACGAAAGCCCCGAAAGCATACCCCCAAACGTTATCGACATCGATACGTCGGCACTGTTCCCCGACTATCTCATGTCGCCTTATCTGAGAAAAACCGAGCCGCAGCCCGGCCCAGACCCCGAACCGGAATTCGGGCCCGGCGAATATAAATTCCCCGACGATACCGGCCAAATAGTGTTCGGCGACCCGCCCGAGGAGAAACCACAGCCCGAGCAGCCCGCCGAACCTGTCGAAATGGTCGAGATTGTGGACGTGCGCTTTAAGCTTTCGGGGAAAACCTATTTCTTTTCTCCCAACGGCTTGGCACTTCAAAAAGACGACAATGTTATCGTCGAAACGGCGCGTGGCCTTGAGTTCGGCACAGTTGTTATGTCAAACCGATTTGTACCTGTGACCGAGATTGTACCGCCGCTGAAAAACGTGCTGCGCATGGCGACCCCCAAAGATGAAGAACGCAAAAAAGCAAACGAAGCCAAAGAAATCGACGCCTTTAACATCTGCCTGCAAAAAATAGAAGAGCATGGGCTTGACATGAAACTTGTCGATGTCGAGTATACTTTCGACAACTCTAAACTGCTCTTCTATTTCTCGGCAGACGGCCGTGTCGACTTCCGCGAGCTGGCACGCGACCTTGCGTCTATATTCCGCACGCGCATTGAACTGCGTCAGATTGGCATACGCGACGAGGCCAAGATGCTGGGCGGCATCGGTATCTGCGGTCGGCCGCTCTGCTGCACCACCTTCCTCAGCGAGTTTGGGCAGGTGTCCATCAAAATGGCCAAAGAGCAGAACCTTTCGCTCAACAGCTCCAAAATATCCGGCACTTGCGGCCGTCTTATGTGCTGCTTGCGCTACGAATACAACACTTATGTTGAGGAGCTTGCCAAAACGCCGCGCGTCGATACACTTGTCGAGACGCCCGACGGCATCGGAGTTGTCACAGAGATCAGCCCGCTCGCCGGACTTGTAAAGGTGCGACTGCAGGATAATCCTGACCAGTCGCCGCGCTACTATAACCGCGCCGACCTGAAAGAGATTGCGCCTCCCCCGTCCGCAGAAGAGGAAGCCAGCGGCGACGCGCCGGCAGAAGAAAATGGTGACTTTTTGTCAGACGGCTCCGACGATGACCTTCAAACAAGCGAAGATTCTTTCCCTGATGATAGAAAAGCAGCCGTCGAACCGCTTAACGATATGGTCGGCAAAGCCGAGGAAATTTTAGACATATGACGTCAGAAATATTATAACAGTATTATAATATTTTGTAGATTGATTTTTCTCCCCAAGCATGTTATAATAACTTGTAGTATTTAGCCGGAGGTTTAAAGAATGGCATACAAAATTACAGACGATTGCATTGCTTGCGGGGCATGCGCAGAAGAGTGCCCGGTCAACTGCATCACCGAAAAAGACGGTAAGTACGTAATCGATCCCGATGAGTGCATTGAATGTGGCGCATGCGCAGATGTATGCCCCGTCGACGCACCCAAAAAGGACTAACGGTATAACTTACTTATCTTACTTATCAATAAAAAAGCGGCCATAAAAGCCGCTTTTTTTAATTGCTTTGCTCTTGGCGTTCTGCAGCGCACACCCCGCGTTACATTTCCAGCTTCACTTTTCAGCCGCACGCAGAGCATCTTTCTGCTCCTGATATTTTCGGATAATCTCGAGCGCACCCTCGTCGAGCACACCGTATACAACCGCGCATTCGACATGCTCGATCAAATACTCCGAGTACGGCAGCATCACCGCAAGGAACTGGTAGTCAAGCTCACCCTCGATTATCTTTTCAAAGACTTTATACATCGACTCGGGGGAAAGGAACGGCAAGAACATCTCAAGCACGTCCCCGCTCAACCTTTCATAGTCGGTTTCCTCGAGGGTTGTCACAATTTCTTTGTTTTCGAGACATTCTGCCAGCTTGACAAGGTTTGATATGTCTATCTCATGTCTTGCCAGCCCCTCTGCCGCGCGCCGGAGCACATCGGGCTGTAGCGAGGGCGCGATTTTCTTAATTTCACGTTTGATTTCTTCGTTTGACATTTTTGCCCCTCCCATATTGATATTTTATGCTGCTGCACCCGCTATCTGTATATGAAACGGCAGGTAAACTTGTGTCATTTTTCGCCGCTACGATGTTATTATATCACAAGGCGGCCCGTTTTACCAGGCCGCCCATAGATATTGTGTTATTTCCTCTTCCAGTTGTCCAGAGAGTCAAGAGCCCTGCTCATAAGTTCATACTCAGCGTCACTTTTGTCCGTCTTTAACAATAAATCGCATAGCATCTGATAAACCATCAGCCTCGCGCTTTCCTGCGGAGTTGATATGAATACCTGCTCGTTTACGGGCTTGACGTCGTTATAAATCTGTTTGAGGAACTCGATCAGCGCGCGGTTTGTTTCCTCGCGCGCCGCGATGCTGTTGCCGATCGCGTTAGCTCTTGCCGCGTCGCCCGTCCCGCCGTTTGGACACTCGTTTACCTGCATTGTTCCGAGCTTTGCGACCGCATTATCTATGTACTCGGGGTATCTCGCCAGCTCGTCGATCTTGTTCATTATATAGGCGAGCATCTTTTCTTTGTACTGCCTGTCGGCTGTGTACTGCTGAATTTCAGCCGTGCCGGCAGCTTCGATGTTTTGTGCGTCTGCTTTATAAGTAAAGGCTGTATCCACCTTATTATCCTCCGGTAAATTATTGTAGTCTGTTACCGGCGGACCCGTTCTTCTCGGGGCACTTAATATTATTGTATTTTCGTCTCCCGGAGCATATCGGGCCCGTCCGGCTTTGACCAGTCCGCGAGCCCTTTTCGGGTAGGTCGGCGCAAGCGGATTGCCGCTTTCGTCCACGACTCTTATGCATTTTGCGGCATCACCGTTTTTTGTTATGGGTGTCTCCCCCTTGCCGTTGCGCTTTTTGACGCGCCGTTTTTTGTGATGGGTGCCCTCCCCTGCGTCTTTAAAAGAAGTATAGCATGCTCGGATTGTTAAGTCAAGGAATATTTAGATAAATCGCAAAAGCCGAGTATAAAGCAAACATGGTAAAGAGCAGCAGATGTTATTTTTCTTCTTCGACAAGGGAGATAAAACAGTATGCCCTGGTATAAGCGTAAGCACTTAATAAGCTCCAGATGCCCGATTTTTCTTGATTTTTAAGCACCGTATGATATACTATTTATACTTTACTTTTTTATGCATATCTACGATTAAATAGGAGCTTTCAGTTTATGACCGATTTCACGGCTGATGCCAGCAAGAGAATTGGCCGGTGCATTATTGTCGGTGCCGGCGATTTTTTTGGACTGCATGAAAATCCCTCACATGACGATATTCTGATCGCGGCAGACGCCGGCCTTCAAAATATTATCAGACACGGACTTGTTCCCGATATTATTCTTGGTGATTTTGACTCGCTTGACCGCGATATCGAGTATTATTGCATAAAAAAAGGAACCGAAATACTCCGATTCCCAATAGAAAAAGACGACACCGACATGATGCTCGCTGTTAAAGAAGGGCTGAAACGCGGGTTTACCTTTTTTGAGCTTTACGGCGGCACCGGTGGTAAACGTGTAGATCACCTGCTCGCAAACATCCAAACACTTGTTTATTTATCTCACAGAGGCGCCACCGGCCGGCTTTACGGCAAAGGATATTTGATCACCGCGATTACAGACAGCCGCATTGATCTTGTTGCCCGTATCGGAGCGACAATTTCTGTTTTTGCACAAGGCGGTACAGCTGAAGATGTCACAATTTCCGGTACCAAATACACTCTTACAAACGAGACTCTGCAGCCCGACTTTCCGCTTGGTGTCAGCAACGAGGCGCGCTCCGAAAATGTGGTTATAGAAGTCAAACGCGGCACGCTTGTTGTTGTACTTTTCTGCTGAAATGCAAATGAAAAAGAGGAGTCCGGAATTTGGACTCCTCTTTTTTGGCTCCCCAAGTAGGACTCGAACCTACAACCCT
>DGDL01000038.1 GCA_002385415.1 Clostridiales bacterium UBA3953 | reverse complement strand
GCGGCGGGTATTTCCATTATTAACTTGAACAAAAGAAACGCCCCTTTTCTCCGTTTTTGGAGAAATGGGGCTTTCACTTATTAGCCGTGGTCGGGATGACAGGATTTGACCCTGCGGCCTCTTGGTCCCGAACCAAGCGCTCTACCTAACTGAGCCACACCCCGATAGCAGGCTTTTTTCTGCCCGCGTGCGTCATATTATAGCACAATGCAGAGGGTTTGTCAAGAGCAGAACCCGAAAATATTGTAAAGTTACCGGAAAAATTAGCAAAGTGCGCCATGATGTCAAAACGAAACACTCAATCCAAGAGCGATTTGCCTTTTGCCGTGGTCTGCAGCCTGATTTTTTGCCGGCTATAATTGACAAAAGGGTTACAAAAGTCTAAAATAAAAAAAAGGTAGCATTTCAGCACGCATAGCCCTGCTTTTTATGTTGTGTTTTATGAAAGGGAAACAGACTTTCCGAAAATACGCTCGCATTGACATCCTCCGGTGCCACCGGTTGACCGGAAATTGAATTTTCTCCGTCATGTCACACAAATATAATATAAAATGAGAGGAATTTAATATGGTACATCTGTCAAACGGTATCATAAAAGCCGAAATCGCAGAGCTCGGCGCGGAGCTTCAAAGCCTGCAAAAGGGCGACGTCGAGTATCTTTGGGACGGCAGGCCCGAATACTGGAACGGGCGCGCGCCGATTTTGTTCCCTATCTGCGGCGGGCTCGCAGACGACGAATATGAATACGATGGCAAGCGCTATACATTGGCCAAACACGGATTTGCGCGCAGCAAGAAATTCACCGTCGAGTCTGCCGGACGTGATTTTGCGGTTTTTGTTCTGCGTGACGACGAGAAAACGCGCGAGAGCTATCCGTTTGCCTTCGAGTTCCGCGCCCGATTCGCGCTGGTCGGCGACACGCTGGTGACCGACTACATAGTGACAAACAAAAACGATGTCCCCATGCCGTTTTCGGTGGGCGCACACGAGGCGTATGTTTGTCCCGAGGGCATCGCCGCATACGAACTGGTTTTTGAGCAGCCCGAGCAGCTGGGGGCAAACGTGCTGCACGGCAACCTGCTCGGTCACGAGACCACTCCGATTCATGAAGGCGACACGCTCGAACTCCACCCGAAATATTTTGAGATAGACGCGCTCGTGTTCACCGACATAAAGTCCCGCGCGGTAACGCTTCGCAACAAATCGACCGGCCGCGGCGTGGCTGTGCGGTTTGATGGGTTCCCGTACCTTTTGATATGGCAGAAATGCGGCGCGCCTTACATCTGTATTGAGCCATGGTGTGGCATCCCCGACTATATTGATTCGACCGGCCGCATACTCGAAAAGCCCGGCATCATAGTAGCCGCCCCCGGCGAGACAGTCGTGCGCACGCACACTGTGCGGCTGATTTAACTGCTTCACACGCACCTATAAAAACGAAAACCCCGGAATGCGGCATTGTGCCGCACACCGGGGTTAATATTATGCCGGCAGCGATTACATGCGCATCTCAATGCCGAGCCGCTCGCGCACTGCCTCGACCGCGCGGGCCAAAACCTCGTCGACCTCGGCGTCGGATAGCGTGCGGTCGGCTGCGCGCAGCGTCAGCGCGAACGCAAGGCTCTTTTTGCCCTCGCCAAGCTGCTCCGAGCGATAAACGTCGAACAGTCTCACATCCTCAAGCAGTGTGCCGCATGTCTCGGTGAGCACGTCGACTATCGACTGCGACTCCACCGCCTCGCCGCAGACAAATGCAAGGTCACGCGTCACCGCGGGGAACTTCGGCAGCGGCGTGTAGTGGCGCTCGGTCGAGCGCAGCTCAAACAGCGCTTCGAAATCAAGCTCGGCGCCGCAAACCGGTATGTCAAACTCGAAGTTTTCGAGCGTTTCCGGATGTAGCTCGCCCAGCACGCCCAGCGTGACGTCGCCGCATTTGACGGTTGCGCAGCGGCCGGGATGATACATCGGTATGTCAGAGGTCGCCACATATCTTACGCCGCGTATCCCGAGACAGCCAAACAGCGCCTCGCAAATGCCCTTGATACTGTAGAAGTCGACGTCGGGCCCGTACATCGCAATCGCTATGCGAACAGGCTCGTCGGGCAGACCATCGCCGCGCTTGATATAAACGGGCGCATTTTCAAACAATGCGCATTCGGCTATACGGTGGCTGTAGTTATGTGCCAGCGCCTCGAGTACCGACGGCAAAAGCTGTGTGCGCATGACAGAGGTATCCTCGCCGAGCGGATTGCGCAGCGTAACCGTATCGCGGAGGGGCGAATCCGCCGGCACTCGCGCCTTGTCAAAGAGTTTTGGCGACACAAACGAGAAAGTGCATGTTTCGTACAGCCCCAGTTTTACGAGCAGGTCGTTGATTTGTTCGCGGCAGGCCATGCGCTCGGACATGCTGCCAACGCTGACCTCCGAGGTAAACATTGTTGCTTCGATTTTATCATAGCCGTATATCCGCAGCACTTCTTCGGCGATGTCGTTTACACACTCGATGTCGCTGCGCCACGAGGGGACGCCGACCTCGTATATGTCGCCCGCGGCACGCACTTCAAACTCGAGCGAGCGCAGTATGTCCGCCATTTCCTCGGCGTCGAGCGACAGTCCGAGCAGCTGATTTATGCGTGTGACGTTAAGCGGCAGGGTAACGCGCGCTTTTTTGCCCGGATAAACGTCGACATAGTCGCTTGCGCCTCCGACCACCTCGCCCGCACCGAGCAGCTCGACAAGTTCGCATGCGCGCTGGATGGCGGGCAGGGTGTTTTCGGGGTCAAGCCCCTTTTCAAATCGGCTCGAGCTTTCGGTGCGCATGCCGAGTGCGCGGGATGTATGCCTTACCTGACTGCTTTCAAAGGTGGCGCTTTCAAACACGACGGTTTGCGTGTTTTCGGTAATCTCACTGTTTTCGCCGCCCATGATGCCGGCAAGCGCAACGGCTCGCGTCTCGTCGGCGATAACGAGCATGCCTTTCGAGAGCGTGTGGTCGGCGCCGTCAAGCGTTGTGAAAGTCTCGCCTTCGCTTGCCTCGCGCACTATGATTTTCTTGCCTTCAAGACAGGAGTAGTCAAAGGCATGCATGGGCTGACCGTACTCGAGCATAACATAGTTAGTTATATCGACTATGTTGTTGATGGGGCGCACGCCGGACGCGCGCAATCTCATGCGCATCCAAAGCGGAGAGGGACCGATTTTTACATTTTTCACCACGCGGGCGGTATAGCGGTAGCACAGTGCGGGCGCCTCGATTGAAACCGAGATATAATCGCTGGTGCTGCCGTCCGAGCCGCGTACAACCGGGGTATGACGGTGCGGTTTTTTGCCGAGCGTTGCCGCAGCCTCGCGCGCAAGCCCCATAACCGATAGGCAGTCGGGACGGTTGGGCGTGATCTCAAACTCGACAGCGACGTCGCGCATACGCAGCGCGGCTACAATATCGTCGCCCGGGCTGACACCTTCGATTCCCGCGTCCGGGAGAATAAATATGCCGTCGTTACTGGCGCCGGGCATATCGCGGTCGGTCAGCTCCAGCTCGGAGATTGAGCAGAGCATGCCGTTCGATTCGACGCCGCGCAGCTTTGTCTTTTTGATTTTTACACCGCCCGGAAGCTCGGCGGGCGCGGCCGCAACCGGCACTATCACGCCGACAAACAGGTTCTGTGCGCCGGTGACTATTTGACGAGGCTCGCTTTCGCCTATATCGACCGAGCAAATCCAAAGATGGTCGGAGTCGGGGTGCCGCTCAAGCGAAAGCACCCGTCCCGCAACGACGTTTTTAATATCGGAGCCGAGCTCCTCCCAGCCCTCTACTTTCGAGCCGGTCATTGTCATCGCATCGCAGAACTCTTTGACGGATATGTCGCCTATGTCCACATGCTCTGACAGCCATTCAAGCGATAAAATCATATATATCTTACCTTTCCTTTGCGTTTATGTGATTGCGGGGCTGCCGTGATGTCAGGCGGATGCATGAAGGCAAGCACCCGCAAAGCGTTTGAGTAAATTACAGTTTTATATCAGAACTGCGCGAGGAACCGCACGTCGTTTTCGTACAGCAGGCGCATGTCGTCGATACCGTAGCGGATCATCGCTATGCGCTCGATACCCATGCCGAAAGCGAAACCGCTGTAGACGTCGGCGTCTATGCCGCCGGCACGCAAGACATTTGGATGTACCACACCCGAGCCGAGGATTTCGATCCAGCCCTCGCCCTTGCAGA
>DGDL01000039.1:44454-48078 GCA_002385415.1 Clostridiales bacterium UBA3953 | reverse complement strand
ATGCAGCGCGCCAAACAGCTTGTCGACGAGGGCCGGCTGGGCAGGATTTTGTCGTTCCGCTGCTGCTATCGCCACTCGAGCGCGACCGACCCGGACAAAAACGCGGGCTGGAAGCAGAACCGCGACATCTGCGGCGGCGGGGTGCTGTTTGACCTCGGCTCGCACGCGCTTGACCTTGTCTATTACCTTTGCGGCGAGTACCGTTCGGTGGTCGGGCGCGGGCAGATAGCCTATCCCGTCCGCCGCGGCATGGACGGCTGTGAGTGGCAGACCAACGCCGACGAGGCGTTTTATATCATCGCCGAGCTTGAATGCGGCGCGGTCGGCACTGTTGAGGCGAGCAAGATAGCCGTCGGCACAAATGACGACCTTGTGCTCGAAGTATTCGGCGAGCACGGAGCGCTGCGGTTTGACCTTATGGAGCCAAATTGGCTGTATTTCTACGACGGGCGCCGCGAGGGCGGAGATCTGGGCGGCGAGCGCGGATTTACGCGTATCGAGTGCGTGGGACGCACGCCGGCGCCGGGCGGCGTGTTCCCCAGCGTGAAGGCGCCGGTCGGTTGGCTGCGCGGTCATGTCGGCAGCTACTATGCGTTTTTGTCGGCGGTCGCCGAGGGGCGAGATTGCATGCCTTCTTTCCGCGATGCAGCGCATATACAGCGCGTGATGGATGAGGCGTATCGCAGCGCCGGCATGCAGTGTGCCGGCGGCAAATAGATGCGCCGCCAGGTGTAGCCGAGCCGGTATGTGCTAAACCGGCAGGTCTGCCAACTGCATAATGTCATCACTGGCATTACCTTCATACAGCGACCGCCGTCCTTTCGCTTTTGCGCCTCATAGTTGTTACTACACCCCGTCTCGCGCAAGGCGCATTAACGCAAGTTTTTTGAGAGATGTGGGTACTTTTCAAAAGAGATAACCACCTTTATATAAAAATAAATTATACAACCAACGAGAGAAACGAAAAAATGCAAAACACCCTTTATGAACTGTTCGAAAATGAAAAACTCAAGCCCGAGTCTGGCACGCTTTACATTGTCGCCACGCCGCTCGGCAATATTGCCGACATAACAGCCCGTGCGCTCGGCGTGCTGTGCGGCGTCGACTTTGTCGCCGCTTTCGACATACGCGTGACCGGACGGCTGCTTTGCCATTTTGGAATCACCAAACCCATGATAAGCTACAACGAGGACAACGCCCACGCGCGCGGACCCGAGATAACCGCCCGGCTTTTGGCCGGCGAGTCTTGCGCGCTCGTCACCGACGCGGGCACTCCCACCGTCTCCGACCCCGGCGAGGAGCTTGTCCGGCTCTGCGCCGAGCAAAACATCCCCGTCACTGCGGTACCGGGTGCCTGTGCCGCTATCACCGCCATCATGCTATCCGGCATGCCCGCATCCCGCTTCTCGTTTGAGGGCGAGCTCGGCGAGACCCGCGAACAGCGGATTGCGCGGCTGAAAAGCATCGCATCCGACTCCAGACTGCTCGTCATATACGAGTCGCCGCACAGGCTCAAAGATACACTTTGCGACATCTCCGAAACTCTCGGCAACCGCAAGATAGCCGTCTGCCGCGACCTGACCAAACCCAGCGAAGAAGTCGTACGCACCGACGTCGACGGCGCCATCGAGTATTTCGAACGGCGCCCGCCGCGCGGCGAGTATGTACTCGTACTGGAAGGCAACGCAAGCTGACGGCTGCCCGCCCCGGCGCGGGTTTTGTTATTTTGCATGTTTGCCGACTACGTTTCTATTTAGTACTACTTTCATCCGGTGGATTTTATGACTGACAAAACAAGACGATTTTATATGGCATGCGCGTTCGCTGTGACGCTGCTGTTCTCGCTCGGCAACACTACACAGGGCACGCTGCTTGCCGATTTTGCAGACCACTACGGCATAGGTGCGCTTCCGCAAAGCTTCATCAGCGCGGCAGCAAGCCTCGGCATGGCCGCCTCGCTTTGCGTGCTGCTCACCGGGCTCGTTCGAGTGACCAAAAACGCGCTTTATGTCGCCGCCGTCGGCGTTATGAGCCTGTCGCTCGGGCTCATTGGAACGATGCCCGGTTTTCCGCTGTTCCTGTCACTCTATGCTCTGCTCGGCATGTCGTTCGGGTTCATCGACGCTATCGGTTCGAGCCTTATCGCCGACGTCAGTGCATCCGACGCCGTAGCGCGCAACATGGGCATGCTCCATGCATTTTACGGCATTGGCGGCATACTCGGTCCGCCGCTTATCCGTGCCGCCGCAAGCTTTGCCGAACGCTCGGGCAAAATAGGCGGAGCCTCGACCGCCGCGCTGCTTTTGGCCGGCATCGCGGCAGCACTTTTTGTAGTGAACATATTCGGCTATCGCGCCGTCAAACGCAATCTGCCCGGCACGCTTAAATACCCCGAACGGCCAAAGGCCGCCGGGCTTTCTGCATTCCTGCGTTCGGGCGCGGTGCCGCTGCTGCTTGTATGCGGGCTAAACGGCGCCTATTTCAACGTTATAACGTTCCGAACTGCGCAGTATATCGGCGCCAGCTTCGGCTCGCATGTGCTCGGCGCGGTTGCGCTGTCGGCGTTTTGGGCCGGCACGGTGATCTCCCGCTTCACCGTACCGAGCCTGAAAATCAATCTGCGTACATATCTGGTCGCAGGTCACTGTGCGGCGGCGCTTTTCACCGCTCTGGGCGTTTTTGCCAACAGTGCCTATGCTACTGTTGCTGCGGTGTTCCTTGCCGGCATCGTAATCGGAGCCGTCACCCCGCTCTGCATCAGCGAGCTGTGCATGACAGTCCCCGAAAACACGCTGCTTGCGTCTGTCTCGGCGCTGCTTTCGCAGTATGTGGTCGCGCTGGCGGGTGCGCTTGCCGCCGGTGCGCTGACCCCCGACGACCGGCTCGGTGTCGGACTTTATATCGCCGCTGTGTACGCTGCGCTCGGTGCCGTCGCCGCAGCTTTCTACAAAAAAGTGAAAAATGATTGATTTTAACAGCAGCCGCTCGACAAGAGCGGCTTTTTTTGCTCGTTTTGTCTAAAATATCTCTTGTATTTATTGACTTATACAACATTTGGTGTATAATATTATAAGTTTATTATAAGTTTTCCCGCTTTATTGCGGTAGTATATTTTAAGCGAGGTTAAATTGTGCACATGAAACTCAAGGCAGTACTACTTGCAGCGATTGTTGCTGTCGCAGCGATCGCGTTTGCCTCATGCTCGGATGAGCCCGGGGCGACAGGACCCGACACCTCTGGCGATACTGCTGCGGCAGAGACCACGCTCGACGAGCTTGAGTCGAGAGCCGCAATTCCGGACGACCTTCCCGAAGAAGACTTTGAGGGATACCTTTTCAGGATCCTCACCCGCTCGGATGCGTATTCGATTTGCGACCATATTGCAGACCTTTACGCCGAACAGCTCACCGGCGAAGTTATAAATGACGCAGTTTTCAACCGCAACAGAACGGTTGAGGAGCGGTTCAACTTCAAAATCAAGCCGATTGTTGTTGACTCTATGGACGAGAGCCTGCCGACCAGCACGTTTAAGCGCAGCGTTATGGCCGGCGACGACGAGTATGACATGATTGTCGACCACATGATTTTTATGGGCATGGCTTCGCTTAACCATGTGTTTTACAA
>DGDL01000039.1:0-44258 GCA_002385415.1 Clostridiales bacterium UBA3953 | reverse complement strand
AACCATGTGTTTTACAACTGGTATGACGTGCCGCATGTCAACTTCGACAAGCCGTGGTGGGTTTCCGATGCGACGACCAAGCTGACAATCGACGGCAAGTCGTTCTTTGCGCTGGGCGACCTGTCGTATAACTCGCTCGACTATACATACTGCATGTATTTCAACAAGCGGATTTGGAACGATCACACCTTACCGCTGCCGTATCAGAAGGTGCGCGACCACGAGTGGACGATTGACTATGTGATGTCTATAACCAAAGACGTGTATCAGGACCTCAACAGCAACCAGGAGGCAGACGACGAGGACCTGTACGGCTATGTTTCCAACGGGTACAGCGCGACGGTTACATACACCTGGGCGTTTGACAATCCGATAACCAAGTTCGACCAAGACGGATTGCCGAAGCTGGTGCTCAACAACGAGAAAACACCGGCGATACTCGAAAAGCTCAACTCGTTCTATAACGACTATGTCGGCGTGAACGTGCTGCTTACGGCGACCATGAAGGACGGCCGCAACTGGATGGACTTTGTGCCCTGGATGTTCAGCGAAAGCAGGGCTATGCTGGCGACCGGCATGTTCCTTTATGCCAAGATGATGTTCCGCGACCTGCAGGACGATTACGGTTTCCTTCCCTACCCGCTGTGGGACGAAAATCAGACGCAGTACTACACCATGCTTGACGGGCATGGGCCGCTGTTCGGTATACCGGTGACGGTGACGGACACCAAGCGCACGGGAATTATTGTTGAGGCGATGTCGGCAGAGGGATATAAGATTGTGACGCCGGCGTATTATGATGTTGCGCTTAAGACCAAGTTCACGCGCGACGAGGAGTCGGCGGAGATGATCGACCTGGTGCTCTCTACTCGCACCTTCGATTTCGGCTATATGTATGACGGCTGGAACGGTATGGCGTTCTATCTGCAGAACCTGCTGCCGGCGAAAAATACCAATTTCGCGTCGTACTACAGAGCCAACGAAAAGGTAGCTACAAGATATTACGATCGGGTTATCGAGTCTTATCTGGAATACGACCATTAAGACATAAGCGAAGAGGCGCGGAAATGCCGCGCCTCTTCTTTTTTTGACACAAGTGCAGCCATGCCGCGGCGATACAAACCGACAATTTATTTGCATTTCGCCGCAGAATGTGGTATCATAATATAAAGGAACAGATACAACCGCGCCGCGAGGAGGGAAAGCGATATTGAAGATAAAAGAATCGGCCGAAAACTATCTTGAAACCATCTATATACTGACCAAACGCAACGGGTCGGTGCGTTCTATCGACATCGCGGCGGAGCTGGAATTTTCAAAACCCAGTGTAAGCATAGCAATGAAAAATCTTCGTGAGAACGGTTATATAAAAGTTGACCCCGACGGGTCCATAACGCTTACCGACAAAGGCAAGGAAATCGCCACGAAAATGTACGAGCGTCACACGCTTATCTCGAAATGGCTTGTCCACCTCGGCGTGGACGAGCAAATCGCCGTCGAGGACGCCTGCCGAATCGAGCATGTGCTCAGCTTCGAGAGCTTCGAGGCTATCAAAAAACACATCTGCGAGGCGGGGTTGTGCTGAAACCAAAACGATAAAATCCGCATGCAGGCAAGTTTTGCCGTGCATGCGGTTGTTTTTTTATATAGGAACGAGATTATGTGTTCGCCAGCTCCTGCACATACCGAACCGCGCGTATATACTCCTCCTCGGAGGCAAGGTGCTCGATGATAACGGGCAGCTCGGGGTTGACGTTATCGGCTTCGGCGACAAAAGCGGCTATATCAAAACCGCCCGTTCCCGGGAACGTCTCCTCAATCGAAATCGTCAGTCTGCCGCGCAGTACTGTGTCTTTGAGATGGCAGGACAGCACCCGGTCGCCAAGCAGCTCAAAGCAGCGGCGGGTAAGCTCTGCGTTGTTGAAATACCTTTCGGGGCAGTTAATCAGATTCACGACATCGAGATGCACGCCAAGCTGCGGCCGGTCGATGTCGGCGATTAGCCGCAGATAGCTTTCCGGGCTGTCGGGGTACATCCACGGCATGGTCTCAAGCGCGTATTTGGCACGTTTCGGCTTTACGGCGTCAATGATGGCGCGCACGCTCTCGACAATTGCCTCGTAGGTCTCGGGCGCGTAATTTTCCTTGTAGCCGCCGTCCCAAACCTCGCCCGCCGCGCCCGCGATATTGACGCAGCAGAGCGCTCCGACATAGTCGGCGAGCTCAAGCTGACGCAGGCAAAAGTTTATATTTTTCGCGCGCAAAGCAGGATCGGCTGCGATAGGGTTGCACCAAGCGCCTACCTCTGCAATGACCAGCCCGTACTCGCGCGCTGCCTGCGCATAAGCGTCGATGAGCTTTTGATCAGCCGTGTAATCGAGCGGGAAAACCACGGCGGATAGCCCGTGCGCCCTGTGTTTTTGTGCCCATTCCTCAGGCGAGGTGTGCGAAAGCTGAATTGCGATACCGAGTTTCATAACCATCACCTCAAAGCGTATTTGTGGAAGCGCCGTCGCCCTCTGTAGGCGGAAATCGGCAAAAATAGACATCCATATATATCAAATATAGCATGCCTCGGCGCAGAGGTAAACCTCTGTTGGGGATTTTTGCAAAATGTACACGGTGATCGGCCGCCACTCCACATCGGAGCACACAGGAACAGTTGCGGCAGCCCATGCGGTAAACAGTGGGTTGCCCCGCTGATGCAAGCGCAAGTTTACCGGCAACAATTCATAAGTGAAGGGTCGGAGTATCGCGCCGGTCAACGCGATTTGTGTTTTTACATGCAGAAAATTATAAACAAAGGGGCGACGGCAAAACCGCGCCCCTAACAGTGATCACTGCTGATATTCCTGATACGCCTCGATAACCTGGCTGTAGTAATTGAGCACCCTCTTTTCGTTCGACCGGTAGAACGAAGCGAAGTTGGTGTTCCTCTGCGTGAGCATTGTCTGCAGATAGAACGCCATGCCGTTCCAGCCGTCGTACATATAGCCGAAATCGAACGTGCGGCCCGCGAGCACCAGATCTATCATCTCCGCCGACTCCTCGTCACGCGTGAACTTGGTTTTCAGCGCGACGTCATAATACGCCGGCGTGACAAGTTTATAGCCTTCCGCCGACAGCGCCTCAACTATAATGCCTGTGCGCTTTGTGTCCTGTACCGTAACCGGTATACCCATCAGCGGCCCATGGCCGTCAAGCATTGTGTAGTATTCCTTTTGCTTTTCGTCCCACAGCGGATATGGCAAAATACCGTAATCGTCCTCAAAATCGCGAAAATGCAGTCTGGTATACACGAACATGCCCGTTATTATCATCGCCCTGCCGTCGGTGAACATGTCGGGCACATAGTCGACCCAGCTCTTGCCGCTCTTTGTCGCGCCGGGAAGCAGCACGCTCACGCCGGTGTAATCGTTGAAAAATGAGTTGAGCTTTTCGAGTATGGCAGGCGTTTTCTCGTTGTTGAGCACAAGCTGCGGATAGCCCTCATCATCCGGCAAAGTGACAGGGTTGTCAAAGGCCCAGGTATATGTGACCGTCGCGCTGTACCCGTTTGAAACAAAACCGAACAGGTCGTCTTCCTCGTCTACCTGCTGGTTGCTGTTGAGATCCTGATAGACGTCTTTGGTTATAGAAATTAAATAGTCAATCGTCCAGCCGCGATCCCGCACTGTCTTATACGGCTGCTCGATTCCATAGTCAGTCAAAAGCCGCTTGTTGAAGAACATACAATATGTATAGTCAATCGAGTTATACGACAGGTCGCCGATGGCAAAAAACGACTTGCCGTCGATGGTAAGTTTGGTCGTGGCATCGTCCACCCACCACGGCTTTTCGAAATTGATGTGAGGGACGTCATACCAGTTATAGAACACATGGGAAAGTCCCGCCATTCCCATGTGAATCATGTGGTCGATTATCATGTCGTACTCGTCGTCGCCCGCGAGCACGCTGCGCTTGAACACGTTGGTCGGGTTGGCTTCGTCTTTCGAATCGATGACAATCGGCTTGATTTTGAAGTTGAAGCGTTCTTCGACCTTTCTGTTGCGGTTAAATACGGCGTCGCTGATAACATCACCGGTAAGCTGTTCGGCATACAGGTCGCCGAGATGGTCGCAAATGGAATACTCGTCCGAGCGGGTCGCTATCCGGAAAAGATAGCCCCCAAAGTCCTCTTCGGGCAGGTCGTCGGGGATTGCGGCCCGCGACTCGAGCTCGTCGAGCGTAGTTTCTTCGGCCGCGGTTTCGGATGCCGGGCCGGCATCGCCCGAGTCCGCCGGGTCGGAGCAAGAGGCAAGCACGAGTATCGCCACAGTGACGAGCACGAAGATGATGGCAGCCTTGATTTTGTTGCGCACAGGACTATACCTCACTTACTGTAAACTCACCGCGTTCGGCGGCTGGTCTGAATATATTTATTTATATTATACATAAATTACACAGAGTGTCAACAAGTGGGGATAAAGATTATTAAAAAATTCGAAAAAAACGAGAGCAAGTGAGGTGTTGCCTTTCATATACAGAGCGGCCGGCCAAGCCGTGCCCCTCGGCAGCGGCCCTATCGGGAACAAAAAAGGAGGAGCATACACTCCCCCGTCGCGATGCGATTGCGCTTTTAAACTATAAATACGGCTTGCTTCTTGCGTTCCAAAAATTTCTGTAACCTGTTGACCGCTTTACCGGCAAAAACAAGAAACGGCACAAGTGCCGGGTTGCATTTAAGTTTATAAATCTTCAGCCTTTCGTCGTTTAGCTCAAGTTCCTCGCGCACGATGAGTCCCCAGCTTTCAAACAGTGCGATAATCTGCTCCGCGCGCTCGGCCGGGACCCCCGGCCTTTTCACAAACAGCTCGCCGGTAAACGCCGCTCTCTCCCGTCCATAAAGCAAAACCAGCGCCTGCAGTACATCTCTCGAGCCAAGCTCTTCCTGCGTTGCGCCGCGCGCTTTGCGCAGCTCTGCTATAATCCTACCGATGTCTGCGCTCATCTCACGAGTTCTCCCTTATTTTCGGCTCTGCCCGCAGTATATCACAAGGGCAGGTTGAGCGCAAGCGGCGCGGTTTTGATGTTTTTCAAACAGCGGTTGAATCCAATTTATCCGTCTAATAAATGGTTGAAAATTAAAATGTCCGCTTCTCTTTCACAAGTCCTTTGCCGGTAAGCACATCGCGATATGAGACGACCTTGCAGCCTTTTTTCTCAATCATTTCTATCGTGCCCTGCTTGCTTGTTTCCGAGCCGCTGCTGCCCGAGCAGAAATACAGCTCGACCTCCTTACCGGCGGGCAGGTGATCTACGATGGCATTAAACGCGGGCGCGGGATGCTCCGCCCAGATTGGGGCGCCGATTATGATGCGGTCGTAGTCGCCGAGATTCACGCTGACAGTCCTTATGTCAGATGACTTGCGGCGCATGGCCTGATAGCACCCTTTAAAAAGCGAGCCGAGCACGCTGCGCTCTTTTTTTTCCCTGACCTCGTAAAGCGTCGTGCCCACTCCAAGCTCGGCCGCAAGCCGCTTTGCTTCCTTGCGGGTCTCACCGCCGAACGTGTAGTAAACTATAATTACTTTCAAACAGCGCATTTCCTCCTTTCTCCCATTTTATGAGAAAATTATATCATTCGCAAGCCGGCACGTCAACAAGAGTTTTTGCTTGACAGCTATTTTTTTGGCGGTATAATTAGTAAAAACATCTGTCGAGGTGAAAGGCGCATGAAAATCAAAATAATCAGGCGCGAGTTTGTTTTCGAGCCGGGCCAAGTGCCGTTTTGCTCTGTGCACGCATCGACGATAGCGCTGCACAACGGTTGCCTCCACGCGGCATGGTTCGGTGGTAGCGGCGAGGGCAAAACCGACGTGCGAATCTGGACGTCATTTCGCACAGAGCCCGGCTGGTCGCAGCCCGTCTCGGTCACCCCCGACGACGGCGTCGCGCATTGGAACCCTGTGCTCTACTCTGACGGTGCCGAGCTTACGCTGTTCTACAAAAAAGGCACGTCGCCCCGGACATGGCATACCGTAGCTGCCCGCAGCACCGACGGAATGCACTGGTCTGTGCCGACCGAGCTTGTGCCGGGCGACAGTTTCCCGCGCGGTCCGGTGAAAAACAAGCCGGTGCGCCTGTCAAACGGCGACCTGCTTGCGCCAAACTCGGTTGAGGACAGCCAGCGGCGCTGGCAAATCTATGCCGACATTTTGCCGGCAGGCGAAACCGAGTGGCGGCTGTCCGAGCCAATTGCGTTTTATGTGGGCGGGCGGCTTGTACGGCTGAAAGACGAGCTTGAGCCCGACTCCGACGGGCTTATTCAGCCCTCGGCATGGGAAGACCCGGGCTCGCCCGGGCGGGTCTACATGCTCGCACGCTCGGCGTTCGGCTATGTATATCGGACGGCGTCGTCTGACTATGGCCGTACTTGGGAGCCGGCGCAGCCGACCTCGGTGCCGAACAACAACAGCGGGCTGGACTGCGTGCTTGTGCGCTCGGGTGCGGTGGTGCTGTGCTGCAATCCCGTCGGCCAGAACTGGGGCAAGCGCACGCCGCTGTCACTGCTATATTCCGCCGATGCGGGCGATAGCTGGGAGCGGCTTTGCGACCTTGAAACTGCCGACGGCGAGTTCTCCTACCCCGCCATAATTGCCGACGGGGACAGGCTGCATGTAACTTACACGCACAACAGAGAAAATATCGCATACGTTGAGCTGGAGTTCGAGCATGAGTAATCATGAGATAAAACTTTTGCCGCGCGAAAAATGGAAAGGGCATCTACTTGAAATGTCGTACACCTCCGAAGGACGCTACAATGCTGTCGTTCGATCCGAGCGGGGTCATTTTTCGGCTGCTTTTACATACGAGTCGTGCGAGCCGTTTTCGGTTTGCCGCGTCGGAAGCGAAGATGACGCCCTTTACGCCGACTGGTGGGAGGGCGCGGAGGCCTACGGACTGTTTCCCGATGGCGCTGATATGCCGGCGGCAATAATCGAGGTGTGCCCCGAAAAATGGTCAAACCGCATGCGCGTGACCGAAATGTGGGTCGATGCCCCATACCGGCGGCGCGGATACGGCTCGGCTTTGATGGATCTTGCCAAACGGCTTGCAGTCGAGCGCGGCTACCGCTGCCTGATGGTTGAAACGCAGTCATGCAACGCGCCGGCGATCTCTTTTTACCTTGCACAGGGCTTTGAGTTTATCGGATTTGACCGCTGCTGCTACGTCGAGCGTGGCGAGGTTCGAATTGAGCTTGGCTGGTTCCCGCGTTGACACGAAGGAGCATTTACTCGCGGGGGCCTTTGGCATAACTTATATGAAACTTTTTGACGCCGCCCTCGCCCGCACAATAGGGGCGGGGATAATTTCGCCTCACGTGTTTATTTCGCTCGGTACTTCTTCGCCCCCCGGTGGGAGTATAAATTTTGCAACAACCTATCGGGTTTGGTTTCGGGCGATCTTTTTAGGAGGAAAATCGCATGATAGTTTCCGCGTCCCGCCGCACCGACCTGCCGCGCTGGTACGGCGAGTGGTTTGAAAACCGGCTGCGCGCCGGGTATGCGCTTGCACGCAACCCGATGAACGCGGCTCAGGTGCGCAAGGTAAGCCTTTTGCCCGAGGATGTGGACTGTTTTGTGTTCTGGACGAAAGACCCGGCAAATTTCCTGCCGCGGCTGGATTTGCTCGACTCGCGCGGGTACTGCTACTATTTTCAGTTCACACTGACGCCGTATGGGCGAAAGCTTGAGCCCGGCATGCGCGACAAGCGCGAGATTGCGCGGACTTTTGCCGAGCTGTCCGAGCGGCTCGGGCGCGAGCGGGTGGTGTGGCGCTATGACCCGATAGTGTTGAGCGACTTTATCGGACTCGACTATCACCGCACCGAGTTTGCCCGGCTGTGCGATATGCTTGCGCCGTACACCGATACGGTGACGGTGAGCTTTGTTGACATGTATGCAAAGCTGAAAACGGCTTGTTTCCGGCCACCGAGCGAAAGCGAAATGTTTGAGCTTGCGTCTTATATTGGCGAGGCTGCGCGCTCTTTCGGGCTGCGAGCGGTCGCGTGCTGCGAGAGCCTGGATTTGTCGGACTGCGGGATCGAGCGTGCGGCATGTATAGACCGTGCGCGGATTGAGCGGATCACCGGCAGGTCGCTTTGCGTCCGGCCCGACCGTAACCAGCGCTCCCTCTGCGGCTGCTGCGTGAGTGTAGACATCGGGGCGTACGACACCTGCCCGGCGGGCTGTGTATACTGCTATGCGAACCGGCCGGGTAAAGCGCGCGATTTCGCCTTGGCCAAGCATCGGTTTGCCGCTCACGACCCCCATGCGGTGATGTTGTGGGGCAATGTGCCACAGGCGGAGGCATAGTGCCGTGCCATAATGCTGGGGAATGCGATTATTGGGGTATCTTTTTTAAAATGCTACCTCACACCCCATCACAAATCTTTATGATGTTTTTATGTATGTACTCTAATTTTCAGCTTATGCAGCGCCGTAAGATTGTGCTATTGTGCTGCATAACATTGTGCGGCAAACATCCGGCATGCGACGATTAATCAGCTCTAAAGAACCTGACCGCCACAGTCGAGAGCATACCCGTTTACAAAACTCACGCCCCATGGTAGAATACAACCGACAGTTGTCACCGTTTTCAACGTTAGGTTGAGATGCTGCAACTACCGCTATATTCCTTATGCGGTGTGACACGAGTATAATAAGAACACAAACCAAATAGGTGGGAGAGTGAGTATATCATGGCACATACACTCGGAAGCAAAATAGCGGAGCTTCGCAAAAACAACGGAATGACCCAGGACGAATTGTCCGAAAAACTCGGCGTCACTCCGCAGGCGGTGTCTAAATGGGAAAACGACATTTCCTGCCCGGACATAATGCTGCTGCCCAAAATCGCAAACCTTTTGGGCACAACATGCGACGAACTTCTGTCAAACGAACCGAGGAAGGAAACGGTGCTACTGCCCGAGGAGCGGCGGAAAAATCCCGACGATATGGTGCTGCGCATAAACGTCAACTCAAGCCACGGCGACAAGGTGCGTGTCAACCTGCCTATACCGCTTATCAAAGTGGCGATTGAAATGGGCATGAACTTAGACGTCTCGGGCAACGACGTGCTGAAAAACATTGATATGGAGCAGATAATGGCGCTTGTCGAGCGCGGGCTTATCGGTAAGCTTGTCGAAGTCGAAAGCAGTGACGGCGACACCGTCGAAATCGTGGTAGACTGATTTTATAAGCTTGCAGGGAATGGAGGAGCTACGGCCGGAATTAAGTTTATCCCCCCTTCCGGTCGAAGCAATGCTGCTGTTATGCGTATCATTGTTGAGTCACCAGGAGAAAACACTATTAACATTGCTGTCCCGAACTGGATAGTATTTAACCGGATAATAGCGCTGGTAAGCGCGACAGTTATCAAAAAGCATGCGGACAATGAAAGCTGGGAAATCAAACTCAGCGCCTCGCAGCTTACAAAACTGTTCCGCGCGATTCGCCGTGCAAAGCGCAGACACGGTAAACTTGAGCTTGTCAGTGTCGAAAGCAGTGACGGTGAAAAGGTGCAGATACTGTTGTGAATAGAAACCGGACGGTTTTGCCGTCCGGTTGTTTTTATTGGGCGGGTAGTGCGTCTGCGGTGTGCAGTTTATATGTTGCCACGTTTTGCATCGGGCTATTACATGATACTATCCTTATATAGTCTCTGCTGTGACATGTTGATGTTTTTCGGTTCAACACCGCACACAAGCGTTTAGCTCTCACATTGCAACCGTGTACTCCCTCAAGCCGCTCGTTTCCATAGGGTGGCGCCGGTTGAGAATAACTTATAGAAAAAGGGCCGACACAAATTAAAAATTGTGCACAGCCCTTGGTTTTAGAGGGGTGTAGGCAACTTTATCCAGAAAGTTCCCCACAATTCCGCTGGCCCAACCGTTACTTCAAGAACACCTCAAGCACAGGCACAATGCAGCCGAGCGGCTTTTTGAGCGGGATATTGAGCTCGACCGTATCCTCGCCCTGACGCGAGAAGCGAATCTCGGACGCGTCGGAGAGCAGCTGCACATAGTCCACGTGGCGGACAAGCTCGCCCTCGAGGTAAATCTTGTTGAACTGCCACGACAGCACATGTATGTAAAGCCGCTGCTTTTCGGGATTATATGTCAGCTTGCAGCACTCCGGCGCCTTAAACTCGAGCGGAGCCTGCGTGCAGCCGTAAATCGCGCGGCTGTGACGGCGCATCCATTTTCCGATTTCATACAGACTGTTGAGTGCGCGCTCGTCAAACTCGCCGCGGCCCGTCGGTCCGACGTTGAGCAGCAGGTTGCCGCCCTTTGAGACCGAATCGATAAGCATGATGATAAGCTGCTCAGGCGACTTCCAGCTTTCCTCGTCGCGGTGATAGCCCCACGAGCCAGAGAAGGTGTGGCAGCCCTCCCAGACCACCGGCACGCCGTTTACTTTGACCCACTCGCGTGGCATATACTGCTCGGGCGTTTTGATATCCTGGTCAATCTGCAGCCTGTCGTTTATCAGGATGCCGGGCTGCAGCTCGCGCACCAGCTTGATAAGCTCCTCGCTGTGCCACTCATCTTTGCCTTTGCCCGGATAGCGCTGGCTCGGACCGACCGAAAAGTCGTACCACAGTATGTCGATCTTGCCAAACCGCGTCAAAAGCTCGCGCGTCTGACCGTACAGATACTCGCGATAGCGTGCAAAGTCGCGCTCCTTGTCCTTGGCGGCATACTCGGGATTGTCGCGCATCGGATGGCACTCGTCAACCGTATAGTCGGGATGATGCCAGTCGAGCAGCGAGTGGTAGAACCCGACCCTCAGGCCGCGATTGCGGAACGCATCCACCATCGGGCCGAGCAAGTCGCGGCCGTACGGCGTGTTGGTCACCTTGTAGTCGGTGAGATCCGAATCCCACAGGCAGAACCCCTCATGGTGCTTTGTCGTGACCACAAAATACTTCATGCCCGCGTCTGCCGCCGCCTTCGCCCACAGCTCGGGGTCGTAAAGGTCGGGGTCAAAGTGGCGGAAGTATTTCTCGTACTGCTCGTTTGACATGCGCTCGTGGTTCTTTACCCATTCGTGACGGGCCGGTAGCGCATATAGTCCCCAGTGAATGAACATTCCGAACCGGTCGCGGACAAACCACTCGGTATCGCCCGGCGTCGGCGCCGGCTTTACAACTGTCAGCTTGTCAAGTTCCATGACTTTGCCCTCCAAATATATGGTATTACGGCTTTGCCGTTAGAGGTCATCGCTTTAGGCACTACAAATATGGGGTAACTTCCCGAACAACTTCTTTGCCCGGGGCTTTTCCGTGTCTCACGCTTTTCAGCATTGTTTTGTTGCGGGTCGATACCTACTTCAATCATGCCGGAGGGGAGACCCCTCTCGATACTTCTCCGATGGGGGATGATTCCCCGGGGCAACCGGTACGGCACATTTGGTTCGCGAAAGTGGCTAATGCTCACTTCCCTGCTCCACTACAAGGCGGCTTATGGCGCGAAAAGCATCACCGCCGCATTGCCCTGCGCCCTCTCAAGCCGCCGCTCGAGTTACCGTGGAGTTTTAAAAAGTTCCGATATATTTTACTCAGCAGCCGTACAGATACGCCTCCTGCTCGGGCGACAGCTTGTCTATCTTCGCGCCGAGCGAGGCCAGCTTCAGCCGCGCGACCTCGGCGTCTATTTCAGCCGGCACTGGATACACTTTGCGCTCGAGCGTGCCCGCAGTCTTTGCCAGATACTCGAGCGACTTGGCCTGAAGCGCAAAACTCATGTCCATTATCTCTGCCGGATGGCCGTTGCCTGCCGCAAGGTTGACGAGTCTGCCCTCGGCGAGCAGGTTGAGCACGCGCCCGTCCGGCAAGCGATAGCCTGTGATGTCGGGCTTGCGCTGCCATACCTCGACCGCCATCTCGGACAGCGCATTTTTGTCAATTTCCACGTCGAAATGGCCTGCGTTTGCAAGCAGCACGCCGTCTTTCATAACCTCAAAGTGCTCGCGCCGGATAACGTCGCAGCAGCCCGTCAGCGTAACAAACAGGTCGCCTACCCGCGCCGCTTCGTCCATGGTCATCACTTCGAAACCGTCCATGATAGCCTCGATAGCGCGTACGGGGTTGATTTCGGTTACGATAACTATGCCGCCCATGCCGCGCGCACGCATTGCAAAGCCTTTGCCGCACCATCCGTAGCCGGCGACGACCACTTTGCGGCCCGCTATCATCAGGTTGGTCGTGTTCATGATGCCGTCGAGCGTCGACTGCCCGGTTCCGTAGCGGTTGTCGAACAGGTGCTTGCAGTCGGCGTCGTTGACGTTTATCATCGTGTACTCAAGCTCCCCTGCCTTCTGACGTGCATACAGGCGGTTTACGCCCGTCGTCGTCTCCTCGCAGCCGCCGATAAGGCTTTTGCCATACTCCCGGCAGTCGCCGTGCAGAAGGCTGATAAGGTCGCCGCCATCGTCTATCAGCAGGTCGGGCACGCATGCCAGCGTTTTACGCAGATGGCGCTCATACTCCTCGTCGCTGACACCGCGCCAGGCGTTGACCTCAAATCCGTCCTCGACAAGCGCGGCGGCCACGTCGTCCTGCGTCGACAGCGGGTTGCAGCCCGTCACATACACCTCGGCGCCACCCGCGCGCAGCGTCTGCGCCAGATAGGCGGTTTTTGCCTCAAGGTGTATCGACATGGCGATTTTCATGCCGGCAAACGGCTTTGTGCGCGAAAACTCTTCATTTATAAGATTAAGCACAGGCATGTAGCTTTTAACCCATGCGATTTTATCGTGTCCCGAAGGTGCAAGTTTGATGTCTTTGATTTCGCTCATTTAAATTTGCTCGCTTCCGTTATAATTTTATATATTTTCCATGTTTTTTCAAGTGCTATATCACGCAATACGGCAAATTTACCGTTTGGGGCGTGCGTTGAAGTAGCTTCTGCGGCTTTTTGGCGAGGAATATGTTGGCTTTTTCCTCTGCCCCTGCTTTTGCCGCTCATCCGTCCCGGCGGCGCAGGCGGGCCATGATATATACCACCCACAAGCTTGTCGCAACTATTATCACGCCCGAGGCAATCCACACAAGCTGTGTGTTTATCCTGCGTCCGCTTTGCGCGAGCGCCGCGTCACGCGCGTCGTCGAACAGCTTTTTCAGCTCGGCATCGCTGTGCCGGTCCGAATACGCGTTTATCTCGCTTATTATTATAACCGGCTCACCGATGTCGGTGTAAACAGCCCCGCCATCCTCGCCCTGCACCACGCCGCGCAGTGTCATAACGAGCCTTGTGGAGCTGCGCAGCCCCGCAAAACCCGAGAAATCGGCATAGACGGTGTTCCACCTGCCCGGGTACACAAGCCCGGTCGCGCGCGCCACGTTCGTGCCGTCGGTGAGCAGCAGCGTCAGCTCCGCTGCGTCGACACCGTCCGGCATCGCCGCAAGCTGCAGCTCGAATCCCAGCGCCGGCGCGATGGAAAGGTCCAGCCTGTATTCAAAATCGGTATAGATACCGCCCCGCCCCGTGCCGGGCGACAGCTTGACGCGGAGCAGCCCCTCGCGCCCACTGAAACTGTTGCCGCCCGATATTGCCTCGCACTCGAGCGTGCCTACCCAGCCCGCCGTACCGTCGGCAAAGCTGAACAGCGTGTATTTCCCCGCCCCGCTCTGCGGCGTGTCGGATATCTCCGTCTCGGTCACGACGCGCTTTGTCGCCTGCGCCTCGTCAAACGCGGGGATAAGCTCGCGCCACTCGCCTATTCCGATAACGGCTTTATACGGCTCGGCTATCGCCGCCGAGTGCTGCGTGTCTATTTCTTCAAGCACCAGTGGGTCAATCACCTGCGCGTGTGTGATTATAAAGCCGCAAACAATTGAATAGCTCGGGCCGGACAGCTTGTACACCGCATAGATATAGTCAGCCGTCGCTTTCGCGGCGTCCCTGTAGGTGCGCGCGATGTGCGCCGGCCGTTCGCAAAGCAGAATCGGTCGCGGCGCGCCGCCGTAATGCAGCTGCTGGCGCATGAAATAGCTGCACAAAAGGTCGATGTTCGCGATTGTAATGCGGTCGGCGGTATAGTCGGCGCCCGCCGCCCTGTCTGCAAAGGCATAATAGTCGTCCTCATCAGGAAACGGGTCAAAAGAAGGCTGCCAGCCGATGTCGCCCTCCTCGCTGAACATGTTGTGAAGCGAGTCGATAAGCGAGCGGCTGTCGTATATATAACGTGCCCCGGCCGTCAGCTCAATATCCCATCTCGAACCGAACGCGGCATAGACCTCCGGCCCCGCGCCGGCCACCGAGCGAATTGCGTTATACGCTATCCGCAATGCATTCCCATACGCGACGGTGAAATTTGAAAGCGAGGCCGCGCCGAGATTGTAATATTTATAGGCCGTTTCGACCGAGCAGCCGATAATATACCCGTAAACCCTGCCGTTTGAGTAATCGCCGGCACTGTAGCGACCGGCCAGAAACTCGCATGCCGCGCGCAGATAGCCCACGCCCGACACCGTCGCGGTGTTGAAGGCGGCATATACCGCCGAGCCCGACGAGCCGGGATAGTTGAACACGCGGCCCACCGCCGCCGAGCCGGTATAGCGCGTGGTCAAGCGCAGATAGACGCGAACTCCGTTTTCCGTATTTTTTCTGATAGTCTCGTCAAGGTATTCGACATAGTCCGACTCGGCGGCATAAACGACGCCGTCGGACACGAATGTCGAGCCGGTGCCCGTCAGCGACATAATCTCGGGCAGCGAAACCTCTATGACCGTCTGCGCCGTACCGCCGTAGGGTTCGCCCACCGCGGGCGAAGCGCCGCGGATCAAGGTCGGGCGCGATGGCTCGGTCTCAACTTTTGCAAGTATTTCGGGGTTTGTTATATATTTGTAGCCGTCAAGCAAAATCGGCACGCCGTCGCGAATGGCCACAAGTGCAAATTTGGAGTTGATGCGCGAGCTGCCGTCCTGCCGGTACAGCGAAAACTCGAATGCAAACGAGTGGGTCGCGCTGACGCTCTCGACCGGTTCGAGCGTGGAAATGGTCGACGGGTCGGCGCTCTGCCAGCACTCAAGCTCGTACAGCTCGAGCGTCGTGCCGCGCAGCCGCTTCAGCCCCGTTTCGCTGAGCGTGCCCTCGATGCGTATGGTCTCCGCCGGCGTGATTTTGCACGACGTGACGGCGGCCAGCCCCGCATCGCGCGAAACGTATGTCGATACCGGCATTATCGAAAGGATTTTTATATCCCCACGCAGCTCGCCGTTGAACACCAGCCGGATTTGCCCTACATAGTCGGCTGTGACCGGCAGATAAATCGTCTGGGGCGCGGACGCGGCCTGTATCTCGACGGTACGGCTGCGCTCCGGCGAAAATTCGGGGCTTTCATAGGTCGTGTAGTACAATGTTACCGACTTGCAGCCCGCGCCGTTGGAAAGCCTGATGCGCAAAGCATCGGTATCGGCAAACGAGTTATATCGCAGCGACTGCGTCTCGATAAATGGGTCGGTGTCTTCCGCGACAAGCGTCAGCGTGCCGTCAGCCGGCAGCTGGAGCGCGCCCCCCTCGGCATACCATTTATCGGTGAGGCAGGTCATCGCGGTGTAAAACCCGTCCTGATTTGAGGTGCCCAGCGCGTCGATATATGCTGTAAAGCCCAGCGTGTCGGCTGCGACAAGCGAAAGCTCGATTGCCGAAACGAGCGCGCTGCCGGTCTCGGGCAAATAGTCTCCGATTTTAAAGAGCGCCGCGCTCCACGTGACGCCGCTTATCGGAACACTTGCGGTGTAGCTTGTCCCGTCGTGCCAGGTCACCGTCACCGATGCGGTGAAGTATCTGCCCGGCTCGTCCGGCAGGCATACGCCGAAAACCAGCCATTTTGCCGACGTGAAGTTGAGCGGGTAGCCGTACTCGCGAACGACCGATACCCTGCTCCTGCCCGCCGGCGCGGTGACCCGCAGGCATCTGTCCCCCTCAAGCGGGCTGTACGGCAATATGTCGGGCGCCTCAACCGATGCGACCGACACAGCCTCGTCCGTCGGCTCCCATGCGTCCGGGTTTCCGAACCTGTCAAGTATCTCTGTCAGATTTGCCGCAAGCAGTCCCGGGTCGACATTTGGGATTGCCAGCGCCACGCGCTCGCCGGGCGTCGCGGCCAGTGCCGCGGCAACAAGCACTATGGCGACCGCCGAAGCCAAAACAATCGGCAGCCAAAATCGTTTTTTTCTAAAAGGCATTTCTGTTATTTTATGTAAGACTTCATATTTTTAAATATCCAGCGATTTCTAATTTTATATTTCTCAAATATAACAAATCCACAATTCGCTGCGCAGGCTGCCGCCCGCGTTGCGTATATTATAACATCCCGGGCACGCATTGGCAATAAATATTTTACAAACAACACGTTAACATATTCGCCATTACTCTTGACAACCATGATAAATTTAAATATAATGTTCAGGGATTGTGATTAGAAACCTAATTTTGCAACCGAAAATTATTTTTTTAACATATCGGAGGTTCGTTTCACATGGAAAAGTTAAGAATCGGTATCATCGGCTGCGGAGGTATCGCTAACGGCAAGCACATGCCCGCGCTCAGCAAGCAGAAAAACGCCGAAATGGTCGCTTTCTGCGACATCATTCCCGAGCGCGCTGAAGCCGCTAAGGCAAGATATGGCACTCCCGATTCCCAAGTTTACACCGATTACAAAAAGCTGCTTGAGGACAAGTCCATCGAAGTTGTCCACGTTCTGACTCCCAACCGCATGCACAGCGTTATCACTGTGGATGCGCTCGAGGCCGGCAAGCACGTCATGTGCGAAAAGCCCATGGCCATCAACTCCGAGGAAGCGAAAAAGATGGTCGACGCCGCAAAGCGCACCGGCAAGAAGCTGACCATCGGTTATCAGAACCGCCATCGTCCCGACTCGCTCTATATGAAAACCGAGGCGGAATCCGGCACGTTCGGTGATATCTATTATGCAAAAGCGACGGCTATCCGTCGCCGCGCAGTTCCGACCTGGGGCGTGTTCCTCAACGAGTATGAGCAGGGCGGCGGCCCCCTCATCGACATCGGCACCCATGCTCTCGACCTGACGTTGTGGATCATGGACAACTACAAGCCCAAATACTGTGTCGGCACCACCTATCATAAGCTCAACAAGAACGAACCCGATATGCAGGGCAACGCTTGGGGCTGCTGGGATCCCGACCAGTTCACCGTCGAGGACAGCGCGTTCGGTTTCGTAGTAATGGAAAATGGCGCAACCATCTTCCTCGAGTCGGCTTGGGCGCTCAACACGCTCGACGTGCGTGAGGCGGTTACCACCGTTTGCGGCACGCTCGCCGGCGGCGACATGAACGACGGCGTTCGCATCAACGGCGTACGTTTCGGCAGACAGTATGTATATCGTCCCAACCTCCAGGCTGGCGGCGCAGCATACTATGAAGGCTCCGGCGACGAGGATCCCGGTGTACGCGAAGCACGCCTGTGGCTTGACTCCATCATCAACGACAAGCCCACCGTCGTCACACCTGAACAGGCATTCTGCGTAACGCAGATTCTCGAAGGCATCTACAAATCTGCCGAAACCGGCGCTCCGGTCTATTTCGACTAAACTATATCCGCTTTGGCGCGGGCAGTTTAGCGCGCAATAAATCTGTTGCGCGGACAAACTGCTGCCCAGAGCACAGCTAAAAAGTGCAGGAGCAAGGCGGCTCGCCCGGCATCTGCACGGATACATACGGAAGAGCGCTGCTTGTTATACGGGGCGACTACTCCGTCGTCTACCCATGGCGGCGTGGTAGTTCGCCCCGCTTGAACATTTGGCATATTTCCCCTCTCTCCCGTATAACCATAAAAATAACCGCTTATGGGAGGTTTAATTATGAAACTCGGCGTATTTACCGCGCTCTACGGCAGCCTTTCGCTCGACGAAGCGCTTGCCAAGCTGAAAGCGCTCGGTGTGGAAGCGGTCGAGATTCCTGCCGGCGGCTTTCCCGGCAAATCGCACTGCGATCCCGAGGTATTGCTTGCCGACCGCGACGAGTTCAACAAGTTCGTCGCGACCATCGAAAAGTACGGAATGGAGATAAGTGCGCTTTCCGTGCACGGCAACCCCGTACATCCCGATAAAGAGATAGCAAAGTCTTATGACGACGATTTCCGGCGCTGCGTGCTGCTTGCCGAAAAACTGGGCATTGACACCGTTATCACCTTCTCGGGCTGCCCCGGCGACAGCGAAGACTCCAAGTACCCAAACTGGGTTACCTGCCCGTGGCCGGATGACTTTTTGAAGATTCTTGACTGGCAGTGGAACGAAGTGCTTATTCCCTACTGGAAAGAAGCGGTCGAGTTTGCAAATGCGCACGGCGTGACCAAAATCGCGCTCGAAATGCATCCCGGGTTCTGTGTGTATAACCCCGAAACCTGCCTGAAGCTGCGCGAGGCGGCCGGCCCGACCATCGGCGCAAACCTTGATCCCTCGCACCTGATTTGGCAGGGCATCGACCCGGTGCTCGCAATTCGCAAACTGGGCGACGCCATCTATCACTTCCATGCCAAAGACACGAAGATTGACCCGTATAACTCGCGCACCGACGGCGTGCTCGACACCAAGCACTATTCGGACGAGATCAACCGCGGCTGGGTGTTCCGTGCGGTCGGCTATGGCAACGATATGCAGTACTGGCGCGACATCGTCAGCAACCTGCGCCTTGTCGGATATGACAAGGTTATGTCCATTGAGCACGAGGACAGCCTGATGAGTATTGACGAAGGCCTTTCCAAGGCTGTCGCATTCCTGCGCGAGGCTATCATGTCCGAACCCAAGCCCTCGAGCATTGCGTGGGCGTAAAAATCTTGTCTTGGACGCTGTAATCCACATAAAATATAGCGAATCAAAAGCCTGCCGGCGCATGCCGGCAGGCTCGAAAAATAAATAACACCTGTGATGAAAGGACGTGCGCCGAAGCGAAAGCGCACGTTACGGCTAAAGCGATGAAAAAGAATATTGCTATCGTCGGTTATGGCGGGATGGGCGGCTGGCACGCCGATCATGCCCGCAACAGCGATGTCCTCAACCTTGTCGGTGTATACGACATCAAACCGGAGCGCAACGAACTCGCACGCTCGCGCGGCATACATGCATACGATTCGTTTGAAGAGCTGCTCGCCGACCCGAATGTCGAGATTGTCACAATAGCGACGCCCAACGAGGTGCACTGTCCGATTGCGGTCGCGGCGCTCGATGCAGGCAAGCATGTTGTTAGCGAGAAACCCGTCACGCTGTCATCGGCTCTGCTCGATAAGATGATCGATGCGGCGAACAGAAACAACAGAATCTTCACCGTCCACCAGAACCGCCGCTGGGACAACGAGATTCTTGCGGTTAAAGAGCTGAAGGAAAAGGACGAGCTGGGTGAAATCTTCAACGTCGAGTCTCGCGTACACGGCTCGCGCGGGATACCCGGCGACTGGCGCGCCAAGAAAGAACATGGCGGCGGGATGCTGCTCGACTGGGGTGTGCATCTTATTGACCAGGCGCTGTTTGCGTTCCCGGACGATCCGGTTGTCGCTGTCTACGCTCGTTTTGACAACATCACCAACAAGGAAGTTGACGACGGCTGCCGCGTCGTCATGAAATTTGAGTCCGGCCTCAACTACTATGTTGAGGTTGGCACCTCCAACTTTATTTCCCTGCCCCGTTTCTACATACAGGGCATCAACGGAACGGCATTGATTGAGGATTGGGGTAAGCCTATCAAGATAGTCTCGTGCAACCAGTGGGCTGAAAGCGACGTGACCCCCATCAAGGCTGCGTCGGGTATCACCAAGACCATGGCACCGCGCGACGAAAAGACTATCACGACTTATGAGCGCCCCCTTCCGCCGTCCGACGTTCACGACTTCTATCGCAACCTGTGCAAGGCAATCGACGGTGTCGAGCCGCAGCTTATCACACATGACCAGATGCGCCGCGTCATGAAGATTATGGAAGCGTGCTTCGAGTCCGATCGCACCGGCGAAGTCGTAAGAACCAATATCTAAACTCTAAACACCAGTATTTAAGCCGCCTGTTTCGGGTATCGCGCCCGGGCCGGCGGTTTTTTTTGTGCTTTTGCGACGCGAGAACAGGGTGTTCTATGCGTTCTGTGGACGCCGGGGATATAAACGCGGGGGAGCTTTTTGGAAAAGCTCCCCCGCAAATCGCAAATTATAGCTTTATCCGTCTCGCCTCTGTATAATAGCGCTTGCCGGCCGCCTCGCCCATTGAAAAGGTCTTGCGCGGCAGCGGCCCACGCGACTCGACATACTCGAACAGCTCGCTTTTCCCTATCCCGTCGAATATGAACCCGACGGTGTCCGCACGCTCGGCGCACAGCCGTCGCACAACGTCCTCGCCATGGATATAATCGACCGTCGCGTCGGGACGGGTGGCAATGTAGCCGTCGATAAACTCCTGCACAGTGCCGCACACAAGCCCGGGCGCATAAAAGCTGCCTCCGCCTGCCTGCGTGACAAACTCTACGTTCGCCTCGCCCGCAAAACTGAAAGTGTCTCGCAGCGCCGTCTCCACCTCTTTCGGGTCGACGCCGAATATCACGCGGTAGATAGGCTCAAACACCAGCGCCTCGTCGTGGATGTTGACAAGCTCCACAAGCGCATAGCGCGAGGGCAGGTCGGAGCGACCCGTCTGCGCTTTTTCAGCCTCATAGCAGGCTTTTGCCGTCGCAAGTGAGTGGTTGCCGTCGCCCATCGCGAAAACAAGCGGGCACTCGCCTTTTGCCAGCGCCGATATCGCGCGGGATATATCGCCGTATGCCGACCGGTCGACGAGCCAGCCTCGCAGATGCCCGCCTCCCATCATAAGCTCGAAATCGTATAGCGTTTCGCCACGCCGGCTCTCAAGCGGCTCGATAACCGTGCGGCCGGGGTCGTTTATCAGCACCATGATGTGCGGCAGCTCAAGCGGCGCATTTTCGCGTATCCGCACGCGCGGCGGAATGCGCGACAGCACAGTGCCCTCGGTCGCGCGCACAAGCGAGCGCGATTCGGCGGTATAGTCGTATTCTTCAAGGTCGAGACAGCCGACCAGCCCGCGGCGCACGCCTCCGCCCGGCATAGTCCGCTCGACATAGACATAGGCGTCTTTGTATTCGGCGAAAACGCCGTCGTCGATGTAATTTTGCATTGTCTTGCAAATTGAGCCGATGCGCGCCTCGACGTCGGACGAATCGAGAAACGCCTCCGGCAAAATAAGCCTGTACGCCGACGGCGCGTCGCCGACGAGTTCCTCCACTGCCTGCCAGTATTCCGGCTCGGAGGTGTACTGGTCGCACGCGACGCACGACCATTTTTCAAACCCAGCCTTCGGAAGCAGTATATCGGCGGGCACAAATGCGGTTTCTATGGGCATGGTATTCTCCGTTTCAGTTAATGTATATAGGTTTGCCGAGCGCAAACGAGTATATAATGCTGCGCTCGACCTGCCGCCCGGTCAGCTTTTCGATTGCCCGGGCATAGTAGCCGAGCTGACGCGCATGGCGATTTACTAATAGCTGCTCCGCCTTGCGTATATCGGTGCGCAGCTCGCGCGGTATGTAGTCGGTTTTATAGTCGACAAGCCTCAGCCTGCCATCCTTTGTTTCATAGTAGCAGTCAATGACGCCCTGCACGAGCACAAGCTCGCCGGCAAGCAGTTTTTGCAGGTTTTCGTCCTGTGTGAACTCGGACGCGGGTAGCCGCACGTTGAACCGCACCTCGCGGTACAGCGATTTCGCCGCGCGCATGTCGGCATAAAGCGGGCTGCGGAAAAACCGCTCAATCTCCCTCACGTCCACAAGCTCCGCGTGCGTCGCCGTCATAAAGCGGCCCGCAACCAGCCGCTCAAGCTCGGCCTCCACTCCGTACCCCTCGACGTAATCGAAGTCGCAGAACTGCATGAATATGTGCGTCGCAGTGCCGCGCTCGGCGGCAGCGACCGGCTCGGGGTCGTCCGATAGGAAACGCGGCGGTCCGAATTTGCTGCCCGCGGGCTGTCCGCCGGCTTCCCCGCCCACCGCGATGTCCGCCAGCTCGGGTGCAAGCTCGTAGAGCGCGGATGTATCCGAGAGGTCGAGCGTACCGTCGCCCTCGCCCTCGTCGAGTATCGAGGGGTAAAGGTCAGAGACCGACAGCTTTGCCGGCAGCTTTTCAAGCGGTTTCCAGCGATAGGAAAACGACAGCCGACGCTCGAAAATCGCCTTGTATTTTTCAACCTTGCCGTCATCGGGCGGCACCTGACCGTCAATGGAGGAGCCGGCTGCGGTCGGCCTGCTTTCGGCTTCGCCTGATAAAGGCGCGATTGCGGACTCGTCTTGAGCATACGGCACCTGCCCGTCAAATGCAGGTTCGGCGGTCAAAGGCACGTCCGCAAGTCCGGCTGTCCCGGGCAAATGCCGCTCCGCTGTTTCGGTTGCATCGCTGCCGTCGGAAGTCATCTGCTCCTGTACGTTGTCTGCATCACCGTCCGGAGCGGCTGCCGGCTTCGCTTGCCCGACAGCGTGCCGCTCGGGTAAGTCGGCGGATGCGTCGAAAATCTCAAGTTTTGTATAGTCGTTGTCTCTGCCGCCCAGCGCGCCGGCTATCCAGCTAATGAAGTTTGATGCGCCCATGACCTCGGCGGCGCGCGCGTCTGCGGGCAGGTGTTTTGCGGCTATCTCGGCTTTGTCCAGCAGTTTTGCGGGTTCGTTTAGCGTCGCGGTGACATACAGCCGCTCTTTTGCGCGCGTTATGGCGACATATAGCGCACGCATTTCCTCATGCCTGATGCGGCGCGTGATGCGAAGCGCCGTTGCGGTGCGAACCGGCGTGTCTATGCTGCCGAAGCCCGAGGCGTCACCCAGTTTTGCAGATGCGCCCAGCTTCGAGTCGAACAGGACCGGTTTCTGTGTATCTTTTATATTAAATCTGCGGGCGCAGTCGCAAAGAAAGACGACCGGAAACTCAAGCCCCTTCGATTTGTGGATGCTCATGATTTTCACGCCCGGCTCGGTCGCATTGGGCGGCGGGGTTTGCATGCGGCCGCTTTCGAGCAGCCCCTCAATATATTCTATAAAGCTGCCGAGCCCGCGGAACTGACCGTGCTCAAACGTGCGCGCAAGCTCATAAAGCCGCATGAGGTTGCGACGCCGCGCCGTTACCTCTGCGGGGTCGCCGCCGCCCGCAGCGAAGGCATGAGCGCCGATGTCGCGGTAGATAAAGCGCACTACGCGGTCGGCGGGGTTGGCCTCGGCATATTTGCGGTAAAGCGCCAGTTTTTCGAGGAAACGCCTGCCCTTTTCAAATCCTGTGGTCTTGGTATAATGCACGAGCGCCTCGTAAAGAGAAGCGGCTTTGGCGTCGGGAGGGGTCCCGCCCCCGTTTTCGTCGGCACCCGTGCCTTCGCGAAGTTCTGCCCCGCCCTCCGGGTCGCTTTCAATCGTGCCGGCCGAATACATGCCGGTTTCGGCGTCTCCGACTGCAGCGGTGCTGCCCGCTTTACCCTCCCAGTCCGCTACAGTATCCTCACCCGGCACGCCGATATCCGGAGTGTCGCCGTCGCCGAAGCCGTCCTCTGCGTCGCCACCGAAATAGAACGGCAGCTCGTCGCCGGGCGGCGGCATAAAGCGGCGGATGCGGACAAGGTCGTCCAGCTCAAAGCCGAAAAACGGGCTGCGCAGCGCGCCGGCGAGGTAGATATCGCGCGACGGGTTGTTTACACTGCACAATATACACATCATGGCCGACACCTCCGGCCGCTCGAAAAAGTCGGCGGCACCGCCGACCGAGCCGATGCCGCGGGCGCGCAGTGCACGCTCGTACACTACGGCGCGGCTTTCGGTGCTGCGGAGCAGTATCGCAATATCGCCGGGCTTGTATTCGCCCGACTCAATCAGCCTTGCTATCTCGTCGGCGACAAACTCGGGCTCGCCGTATTCTTTTTGCTCGGCGAGCATCTCTATCGGCTCGCCTATCTCGATACCCTCGTCGTCGTCGTCGGTGTGGGTTTCCTTTTCGCCCGTTTCCTCGTCATCCTTTGCGCTGTCGAAAATGAGGACGCGGACAGGATAGTCTTTTGAACCCGAGGGTTTGCCGAAATGCAGCTTGTCCCCCTCGCCGAATTCGACCTCGCTGCCCGTTCCGGTGAATATATGCTCCGAAATGCGGTTGGCAAAGTCAATAATCGCGCGGTCACAGCGGAAATTTGTGCGTAAAAAGAGGGTTTTTACAGCCGGGTCGCTGCGGTAGGAGGCAAAAAGCGAGGGTTCGGCACCGCGAAAGCCATAGATGCTCTGCTTGACGTCGCCGACCATAAACCGGGTTCGGTCGGACGGTTGGCCGGTTGCGCTTGCCTTTGCGAGCGCGGCGAAAATTTTGTCCTCCAGCTCGTTTGTGTCCTGATACTCGTCTATGTAAAGCTCGTCATACTCGGCCGCAACGGCGGCTGCCGTATCTGAGATGCTGCCGTCGTCGGTGCAAAGCAGTCGATATGCAAAGCGTTCGAGGTCATTGAAATCAACAATCGCGCGGCGGCGCTTTTCGGCTAAAAAGCGCTGTTCGAACACCGAGAGCACCGCGTAGAATGTCTCGCACTGGCGGGCGCAGTCGGAAAGTACACCACGTAGCAGCTCTGGCTCTATCGAAAAATACTTTGCGTATATTTTCCTAACAAATCCGGTGCTGGAGGCAAAGTCGCTGCGGACTTTCCTGTACAGCTCGAGTTCCGGCGTTTTCTCATAGTTGCGCAGCGAGCCCAGCCGCTGGTTTTGGTAACCGCCGACATGCTCACGCAGCGTGGCATAATCGGCACCGCCGGCAAGCATCAAATCGAGCTGTTTTGCAAACTTGAGGTCATTTGCGAACTGATTGTAGTAGGCATTGGTGAGTTTTTCGTCGGCTGCAAACATGTCGAGCGCGCGCCCGAGCACGGCGATGTAGTAGCCGAGCTGGGTACGCAGCTCGCTTGCTATCGAGCGGCCCCAAGGCGTGGTCATAAAGTCGGTGTCGCCCTCAGCTGCGGCGCGGAGGGTTTCGGCATTATTCAAAAGCAGCTCTACGCCGGCTATATACTCGCGCAGCTTTTTGTAAAGGTCAAGCAGCAGTACGGCGAGCCTGTCGTCGCGGTCGGAGACAAAGGCATCGCAAAATTCGCCGAAATCGACGGGACAGTCGAAAATGCCCTCGTAAAAACCGTCGATGACCTGTTCCATCACCTCGGCGGCGAGCAGTTCGGACTCGGGCTCGTCACAGACACGCAGGCCGGCAGGCAGTCCAAGAGCAGAGAGGTTTGCGCGGACAATGCCAAGGCAGAACGACGAGATGGTGTAGATGTGAGCCGATGGGAGCAGCATAAGCTGTCTGCGGAGCCGCCTGTTCTCCGGCTCGGCGGCGAGCCGGGCGCGCAGTGCGACGGCGACCCTGTCCCGAAGCTCCTCGGTCGCGGCGTTGGTGAACGTGACTATTAGCATGCGCGTGATGTCGACGGGGTTAGACTCGTCGCACAGCCGGCGGATGATGCGTTCGGTGAGCACCGCGGTTTTGCCCGAGCCGGCGCCCGCCGAGACAAGTATGTCATTTGCGCTGCAGGTGATGGCCTCAATCTGCTCGCGCGTCCAGTTGCGTTCTGCCACAAAACCGCCTCCGCTGCTTGAAATAGTGATACAATTATAGCCTATCGGCGGATATTTTGTCAACTGCGGGCGTTGACCCCCGGAGACAGGTATGTTATAATGCCGGGTAACTACTACTACTCGAAAAAGGACAGTGAGAAATGAAGCTGTTTATCATCAGGCACGGCGATCCTGACTATTCGATTGATTCTTTGACCGAGCGCGGGCGGCGGGAAGCGGCGCTGCTGTGCGAGCGGCTGCTCGGCGAGAATATCACGCGTGTGTACTGCTCGCCGCTGGGGCGTGCGAGGGCGACCGCGGCACCGTTTTTAGAAGCGACGGGGCTTGCGTGTGAGATACGGGACTGGATGCAGGAGTTTCCATACGGTGTGACTCAGCCGCTGGCATCGCATGGGCTGGCCGAATCCGACCGACCGAGCTGCTGTTGGGACATTGACCCGCGGTATTTTATGATCCATCAAACCGAGTTGAGCGACCCTGTGCGCTGGCGCGAGCATGAGATGTATAAGAAGGGGCGCGTGGGCGAGGGTGTGGACAAGGTTTACCGGGGCCTCGACGAGCTGCTCGCCGAAAACGGGTACCGGCGGCGGGGGATAATCTATGAGGTGGACCAAGATGCCGACCGCAACGCGAATATTGCGCTGTTCTGTCACATGGGATTGTGTATCCTGCTGCTGTCGCGGCTTGCGCATATATCGCCGCCGTTGGCGTGGCAGATGTTCCGGGTGATGCCGACATCGGTCTCGACGATTTTGTTTACGGATATAGGCGGCGGCTTTGCCCAAACCAAAATCTTCTCGGTGGGGGACACAAGCCACCTTGCCCCTATCGGGCTTACATACCGCGGGTGAGGCCGGCATAAACGAGAGCGAAAAATGCGATTTTGAGGGGGAGCTTTTCGGAAAAAGCTCCCCCTCGTCCGCACAAATCATCTGTGCGGTTTTCTTTTTGGGCTGTCACCGCAAAGTTTGCACCATGCATTAGATGCGCCTATGTGCTGGCACCCCTGCAACCATTTGCACCAATAAAACCTGCAATTATATATAAATTTGTATAAATCCCCGTTGCAAAAAAGCAAAATATGGCTTATACTATATCTATACTATAACTACAATAAAACTAATCCGCCGCAATCACGGCTTTACATATACATAAATGCCAGTAAACGACAAAATCAGACAATTTATACTTGAAAAACGCAAAGACAGACGCCGCAAAATCGCTTTGACTGCCGCCGCATCTGTTTCAATTACACTTGTAGTATCACTTTCCGTTATTGCCTCACTGATGCTGGTGCTGGGCAAACACCAGACCCCCAAATCGCCGGACGAAGCCGCGGAAACTTCGGCGCACGAAACATCTGTGCCCGAGTCCCCTCGCCCAGCTGAAACGCCGTCCGAGCCCGACCCTGACGACGTGACAGGTGACACAGGTGCCGAGCCGTCTGACAGTCCGGACGGACATTTTATACCGGTGCCGCCCGACTATGACTATACAAAACCGGTGCCCGAGTCGCCGCCGGTCGACAAATCGTTTTATGACGACGCGCTTTTCATCGGCGATTCGCGCACCGAGGGGTTCCGCATGTTTGCCGGGCTCAACAACGCCACGTTTTACTCTGCAAAGGGCCTTTTGGCGAGCACCACATTCACCGACCATTTCATCCCGCCCGACGGGTTTGACGTGCCGTCCGACGCCAAGACCGGCGAAGACGGAACGCTGACCGTCGCGCAGGCCATCGAGTACGGGCCTGTGTTCGGCAAAATATACATTATGCTGGGCATCAACGAGCTGGGCTGGCCGAACGTACAGGCGTTCATTGGCTACTATCGCCAGCTTATCGGGCTTATCCGCAAACACAACCCCGACGCGCACATATATGTTCAGCTTATCATCCCCGTCTCGAAGTCCAAGTCGGACACCGATGAAATTTACAATAATGAGCGTATAGCGCTGTTCAATCGGCTTATTGCGGAGATGTGCGCCGAGGAGAAGGTGTTTTATATCAACACTCCCGAGGCGGTCGTCGACGAAAACGGCGCGCTGCCCGAAGATGCGGGTATAGACGGCGTGCACATGAAGAAATTGTATTGCGAGCGCTGGCGCGACTATCTTTTCACCCACACCGTCCATTCATAAAGCGCGGCGGAAAGGTGCCAATATGGAGGGGCAACACAAGCGGATTGCGCCGAATGCCGCTTAGCAACTTTAGCCGGCACGCAAACACGCGTCAATAAATTATGTGCGGCTCGGTAAGCCGGCATATCGGCCGCGAGCGGCGTCAAACTCAAGCCGATAAAACAGCAGCATACGCCGGCAGCGATGCACAGACATAAAACAATAAAAGCGGGTACGCATGGGCTTATGATTTTGCCCTGTGCACCCGTTTTTTTATCGCCCGGAAACTGCTTCAAACCGGGCGTTATCTGCGTTTTTATACTCGTTTTTCTTTTTATACATGTTCTTGTCGGCATTGATTATCAGGCGTTCGATCTGTGATGCGTCGAATTCGGTGCAGGTCGCGCGCCCGATACTGCACGACAGCTTGTATGGACGGTCGGACGTGGCGTTTTCGACCTCGACCTCGCGCTCGATGTCGGCCACAAAGGCATCAAGCTGCGCCTCGGTCGCGTCGGTGCATATAATCGCAAACTCGTCGCCGCCATAGCGCGCGAGGAAACAGTTTCTGCGCCCGCAAACTGTTCTGAGGATTTTGGCAAACGCGACCAGCGCCTCGTCGCCTGCCATGTGTCCAAAGGTATCGTTTATTTCCTTGAAGTTGTTGATGTCGATTAAAAACAAGACCAGCGACGACTTTCTGCCCGCGTTCTCTATGAACGATTCTATATAGCGGTTAAATGCACGCCTGTTGTTGACGCCTGTCAGCGCGTCTATCGAAATCTGTCTGCCCTGCAGCTCGAGGAAGTTGAGCAAAAGAGTGCACACCGACATTATCCACACAAGCGGGTATAAATCAAATATGGTCTGTATTATGCAGCCGAGCAACGGGAGCACTAAATAAAACGCGTCGACTAAATAGTCGCGGCGCAAAATGCTCAGCGACGCGCGCGACGCTCTCTGCAGCGCCATAACCGACGGTATCAAGACGGTCAGCCATATGGCAGCCGTGAAAGGCACATAAAGGATACCGCGCACAAATTGGCTGGACTTATCGATACTGAAGACCCAACCGGTTAATATGTTGACAATCAGCAGCAGCAATATCCCTGCGCAGGGCAATATATACAGCGCCATTCGCTTCTTTAGCCCCGCAACGTCGGCGGAAATGCGGTAATCGGTAAATACAAGCCACAAAAAAATTACAACATCGATGTTGAAATAATACGCAGTGTTCGTCGCGTAAAGCAGCGGCTGCATGTAAGGGTGGGGGGAGCCGAGCGGTATATTTGCCAGCCCGTCAATAACAAGCACCGCGATGTGCGCGACAATCAGCGCGGTAAACAGCTTTTCGCCGAGCAGAACGGTCATGTTCCGTTTCATCGAAAAAAGAATCAAAAGCAGTACAATAATACCGAAAGCCAGGATCTCAGCGTATAATACTTCAGGCACATCCACTACTCCGATATGGTCTTTTCCCATATCTTAACACCACTTTGTTAATATGTCAATAGTTTGCTAATGTTTGGATATATGTTTGTTTAGTTTTACTATATATTTACAATATTTTGGATGTGTGTCGAGCTGCAAGAAGCTTTTTGCGGTTTATGCGCTCCTTCCGGTGCTGTGGCTCGGTGCATTGCATATTTTACGGATGCGGGGTAGCTTTTTTCAAAAAGCTACCCCACTATATAGCGTTCCGCTGCGACGACTTAATAGATGCACCGCTACCAATCAAATGTCAGCTTTGACGGTCGCGCGCCAAGGTACTCGCACGACTGCTCAAAGCGGCGACGCGCCTCGGGGTTGCGCCCACGCACCTTTACCGCGCGGATCAACGTGTTTTTCGGCGTTTCTTCCGGGTCGACCAGCTCCACCGCATTGACACTGTAGCCGCATGCTTCAAGATACAGCACTCGCAGCGCATCGGTAAACGCATCCGTCAGCTTGTGCCTGATAAGCGGCTGCGAGCACAGCGCCTGCAGCCCGGCCGGCGGCGGTTCCATCAGGTTATACAGCTCATGCTGGCAGCACGGCGTCGAAAGTATCACGCGCGCGCCCGCCTGCGCCGCCTTCGCAAGCACTATATCGGTAGCCGTATCGCACGCATGCAGCGACAGCACAATGTCAGGCGTGCGCTCCGGCACAAACGCCTCGATGTCGCCACAGATATACTCGAGCCCGTTCCAGCCCAGCGCCGCAGCCGTCTCCCGGCAATACTCTATAACGTCGGGCTTTATGTCTACCCCCACCATTTTCAGCCTGCGTCCGCGCACCGCGGTGATGTAATAGTACGCCGCAAAAGTTAAATAGCTTTTACCGCAGCACAGGTCAAGCGCATATATCTCGCCGTCGGCCGGCAGCCTGTCGGCAATGTCGGCCAGATACTCAAGGAACCTGTTGATCTGCCGGTATTTGGGGCGCATCTTGCTTTTTACCCTGCCCGCATGGTCTGCCAGCCCGAGCGCGGCCAAAAACGCGCCGTGTTCGCCCTCGCTCAAAATAAGGTTTTTCTCGCGGTTATGCGTGCCGATAGGCTCGGCAGGAGCTTGCTCGCCGCCTTTTTTTCGCGGCAGCTTGCGCGTTATCACCGGCGAGCCGTCTTTGGCGCGCTTTGCCTCAAACTCTCCTCGCGCCGACGAGATGTTGAGCTGCGCGAAATCGGCAAGCAGCAGCCCAGCCAGCCTGTCCGCTGCATCGCCCGCGGGCATGTTGATATGCCGCACCTTACCGTCCATCGTATACACCGCAAGCTGAAGCATCGGGTTCCCGCTGGAGCCGGCAAACAGCCTGCCCTCGGCGCGCCTGACTGCCGCAGACACGCCAAACGTGTCCCGCGCCGTCGCTGACGGCCGCGAAAGCGTGAGCCGACGCATGTCGGCGACCGCGTCGGCCAGTTTTGACTTAAACTCGGTTATATCCATTATATTCCTTATCCTTATACATGGAAACGTTTCGACAGCTCATACTTCATCTCGCTGCCCTTGAACACAAGCAGACCGACAAACAGTATGAGGCTGCATGCAACGCAGATTATTGACGGTATGACTATGAGCAGCACACCCGTGAAATAGAAGACAAGCGGGATAAGCCCGCCGAGCCCGATGAGCACAAGCGAGGTTATATAGTCGCCTGCATCGCTGCGCAGCACGCGCGATACCACGGTTATCGCGAGCATAGCCGCAGTGAACGCTATCGGCATGGCGTAATCGAGCGACCAGCCGCGCCAGCCGGTCACATAGTCCCACACCACGCTTCCCACGGCGACAACCGCGGCTTGGTTGGCTATATACCGCGCGATGCCCGACTTGCGCTTGATTGACAGGTACATTATAATCCAAAAACAGCCGAGTCCGAGCAGCGCAAACAGTGACCAGGCACCGGTATCGGGCAGCATCAAATTTATTGCCACGCAAATAATCGCAGCCGAAACCGTGGCGAAAAGCAGCCACTTGAACAGCCGCTCGAACTGGCGATATACAGAGCTGACCGCCGGGAACGGCTCTGGCTCGCCCTCACCCGTCAGTCTGCTCTGGCACAGCGGGCACAGTTCCCTGTCCCCGCGCACCGAAACGCTGCATTTTTCACAGTATTTCATATCCTTTTTTTATTTTACTCCAAATCTGCCGACCGCAGCCCGGCAAACCGCCGTTACTGTGCATCACCGGTATAAACCTGGAGAATGGCATCAAGGTTGGCATTCAGTTTTTTCTCGACCGATCTGAAAGTCGAGGCCACCGCCGGTTTAGTCTTCTCCACCAGGTCGCGTATGCGGTATGCCTCGCAACCGGCATACAGCGGCACCTGGAAGAAATATCCGAACTGGTAGCTTATACCCTCGCGGATAATCTCGAGCATCTCGCCCGACTCGTCATCGCGCGTGAATTTGACTTTCAGCGCCGTGTCGAAATAGGTAGGCACGACGGTTTTCAGGCTCGCTGCGTTGAGCGCTTCTATCATGACGCCGGTCTTCTCGAGATTGCGCGCGTCTTTGGGAACGGTCATGAAATTGTAACCGTTCCACGACTGCGACCGGTAGAGTTTTTGCGTCTCGTCCCATTTGGGGTACGGTATTATACCAAAGTCGGTCTCCAGCCCACGGAACACCACCGCATAATCGAGCATGTCGGGGTAAAACAGCGCGCGGCCGGCGATGAACATGTCGGTGAGCGGATTTTCGGTCATCGTTGATATCATCTTAAACGAGTGGACGCCCGGCGAGTTGTGGATGAAATTCGACAGTTTGGCAACGACGCTGTCGAACTTCGATATATCGGTGTTGATGGCGGGCAGACCGTCGGGGTCGGGCACTGTTATGGGTATCTCAAACGCCGAATAATAGGCGTCGGCGATATTGCCGAAGTCGGTAGCAAGCCCGTACAGGTCGCCGTCGTCCTCTTTGCCGTTGCCGTTGACGTCGGCATATACGTCGGCCGACAGCTCGATGAGCCTGTCTATCGTCCAGACGCCGTCGCGTACAAGCTGATAGAGGTCGGGCAGGTTATAGTCGGTCGCGAGCTGTTTGTTGAAAAAGTAGACAAACAGGTGTTTCCAGACCGTGAGCGTGTAGTCGCCGACCAGATACAGGAGTTTGCCGTTTATCGTGATCTGGTCGATGATGTCGTGGTAATAGTATCTTGCGCCGAGGTCGATTGCCGGCAGATCGTGGATATTTAGCAGGTAGTCGGCAAGCCCGGTGCCGCACATATAGGCCTGGTAGCCCATAATGAGGTCGAACGAGCCGCCGCCCGCCGAAACTTCGTCTATGACGGTTTTCATAAACGAGTCGCGGGAAGGCCAAAGGCCGTCGATCGCGTGGGTGACGATTTTCACGTTGAAGCGTTCGCTTATCTCGGCGTTGCGTTTGTAAATCTCGTCCTCGACAAGGTCGCCGGTCAGCTCGTCGACCGCAACCTCGAACTCGGTGTCTTTGCGGCACAGCACGACGAAGTCTTCGCCGTCGAAATTATACTCGCCCAGCATGTCGAGATACGGGCGGGTTTCGGATTCGGTTACGGTTGTATCCTGCGTTTTGGCGGTGCTGGCGGTGTTGTCGGAACAGGAAACCAGAGAAACAAGCAGCATGGCTGTCGCTATAAGGGTTGCGATTTGACGTTTCATATCACACGTTCCTTTCCGCGCTCTCGGCGACCTGTATTTGGCTGTACTATATTATACTTATTTTGATGCGGTGACTATTACCTCTGCCCTGCCCGAAATTTCGAGCGTGCCGAAATCCGCCGGCACAAAGTAGCTGTAGCCCGCGGCGAGCTGCTCGGTTTTGCCGTATGCGGTAAGCGTGGCGTCGCCGGAAAGGCACAGCACGTTTGCAAATTCGCCCGGTTCGCCGCGATACTCGAGCGTGCCGTCAAGCTTGTATCTGTTTACCCTAAACAGCTCACACGAGGCAAGCAGGCTTTCGTCGCGCTTGCAGTGCGTGCTGAAGCGCAGCGCCTCTATCTGCTCGTGTGAAAAGTCGCGTATGACGCCCATAGCCTCGTCGACGTGGAGCTGGCGGAGGCTGCCGTCCTTTTGGCGGCGGTTATAGTCGTACACGCGGTAGGTGACATTGGAGTTTTGCTGTATTTCAGCGATGAGGATTCCTGCGCCGATGGCGTGTACCAGCCCCTGCGGGATGAAAAACACGTCGCCGGGCTTGACGGGGACGTAGTTTAGCAGCTCCTGGACTGTGCCGTCGGCGAGCGCGGCGCGGAACTGCTGCTCGTCGAACTTGTCTTTCAGCCCGTAGACGAGGGTTGCGCCCGGTTCGGCGTCCATTACATACCACAACTCGGTTTTGACCGGGTGTACCTGTATGGACAGCCTGTCGGCGGCGTCGATGAGTTTTATCATTATCCCAAAGTCGGTGGTGTTGGCGTCGATGCCGAGATAGTCGCCGAGCGTGATGCCGGCGTGTGGGCCGTTTATTATTGTGTTGTTGCCCTCGGGGTGTACCGAAAGCACCCAAGCCTCGGCAAGGTTTTCTCCGTCAAACGGTATGCCGTAGTTTTCTATAAGTCTGCGGCCGCCCCAGATTATCTGTTTGCGGGTCGGGTCGAGCCGAAGCGGATATTTCTCTCGTTCCAAAATTAGACCTCCGAACGTTTTCGTTGTGAAATATTATAGCACAGCACAGCCACTCGCGCAAGTATTTTGGCAGGTCTGTCCGCGGGAAGCGGGATGCGGATTCGTTTTGGAAAAAGCCACTCGCTTGCAGCCCTCAATTGGCTGCAGAGGGACGGGGATTTGAGGGAAACTTTTTGGGCAGTTCACCTTCCAAAAGCTTTTGCACCGGTTTCTTGTCGTGCTGTGTACTAATCTCTAACTTATACCGCGCCGTTGCCACAGCGTCATGCCTAAGTACACCGCAAAAATTAGTCTGCGTTTGCTGTGCGTTTCACTATGCGCTATTAAGACAGATTGTGCTGTGTCACTCGTGCCCCTATACATATTCCGCGTCTTTGGCGCGGGCGGCAGGCGGGTTCAGTGGGCGCGGTGCACCGCGAATATTTTAACATGCTCGCGAATATTATTCTTTGATGATAACCACAACGGAGACCGGCATATATGACAGCCAAAACCGAACAAGAAAAAACCCGCGATGCGGTATTTTTCATACTCAAACTCGCCGCGGTGTCCCTGATTTTGACGCTGGCGGCAATCGCTATCGGACATATCGGCAACCAATTCGGCGGTGCGCGCAGCACCGAACGCGACGCCGAAGCCGCCGGCATGTCGCCCGGCATGTTCGCCGGCGGCACGATGCGGATTATTGTCGACGCCGGCCACGGAGGCCGCGACGGCGGCGCGGTAAGCGTCACCGGCACGCCCGAGAAAACGCTCAATCTTGAGATTTCGCTCACGCTCGCCGAGCTTTTGCGTGCCGTCGGTTTCGAAGTCATCGAAACGCGAACTACCGACGAGGCTGTCGGCGGCGAGGCGCCAAAAGGCTCGCGCAAGATGTCCGACCTGAAGGCTCGGCTCAACATCGCGCTTGCCAACCCCGACGCGCCGCTCGTCAGCATACACATGAACAAATTTTCCGACCCGCGCTACAAGGGTCTTCAGGTCTGGTACTCGAAAAACTGCGAGCGCAGCAAAGCGCTTGCCGAGTACATACGCTCGACAAACGTTGCGCTGGTCCAGCCCGACAACACGCGCCAGATAAAGCCCGCGACCAGCGCCATTTTCCTCATGCACCGCGCCGTTGCGCCCGCAGTCACCGTCGAATGCGGGTTTCTCTCAAATTATGAGGAGGCAGCATTGCTTGAGACTAAAGAATACCGCGACAAGCTTGCAACTATGCTGACGGGCGCTATCGCAGCTTATCACAACGGCGTGATAGTGGAGGGCGCGGCGCAGTAAACAGTGAGCGCTGCAGGTGCACCGCCCAAAAGAAAGCGACATAAATGATTTTTTCGCGGGTGTGGGGGAGCTTTTTTTCAAAAAGCTCCCCCACAATCGTCTCCCCTGCCGGTAACTATCTCGTTCCGCCGGCGGTATAGCGCTCGTAGTAAAACAGATACTGCTGTGCGATGCCGGCGTAACGCCCGAGCGCGGAGATGTCGAGGCTGTCCGGGTAATACTTTTCAAGCACGCGCCTTACCCACACGTCGACCGGGAACACCTCTGTCCGCCCGAACCCGAACAGCAGCACACAGCTTGCGACCTTTATTCCCACACCCTTAATCTTCATCAGCTCGGCCGCCGCTTCGCTGGTCGGCAGCTTGGCAACAGCCTCAAGGTCGATCTCGCCCTCCGCAACCCGCCGCGCAGCGTCAAATATGTACTTTGCTCTAAACCCCGTCCGCAGCGCATATATTGCCTGCTCGCCTGCCTCGGCAAGCGCCTCCGGCGTCGGGAACGCGCTGCAAACGATTCGCTCGCCCGCCTCGGTTTTGCACTCAAACTTTTCGCCGTACGCCTCCGACAGCGCGGCGATTATCTTTTTTATTCGCGGCATATTGTTGTTTTGCGACACAATGAACGAGCAAAGCGTCTCCCACGGCTCCTGCCTGAGCACGCGTATCCCGCCGCCCCGCTCCATTGCCGCGCAGATTATCCCCGCCTTGTCAAACGGCGTGAATTTCTCGGCAATATCCGCCTTTATCGCGCCGTAATCTTCGTCAAGCGCGAGATAGCGCTTCCATATCCTCTCGTAATCGTCGCGGCTCGCGCCATGTATCACGAGCGTATCGGCCTGCGGCTGCTCAAATCTCACTCGTCTGCCGAACGCTATGCCCGAAATCCCCCCCTCGGGGTCGGGGTCAAATCTGAAACACTGTCCGCAGTCGAAAACCTGCGTTATGTCGAAATCCGAAAGCCCGGTCACAACAGCTTTACCCGGCTCGAATTTCTCGATTATACTGCTCATCGTAAATATGTATAACTCTCCAAAAGATTGTGCATTTACCGCATTTATCGCAGCGCCCTCTGCGCATTTTTAGCATATACACCGGATAACGCAGAAGTGCTTGCCACTTAATGTTATATCCATAATTAAAACGGCTTGTGCGATAATGTGCGTATTTTTGCATTATAACATCGACACGTGCTTGTGTCAACATCATCGGCTGTGGCCACTGTGCCGCAGGGGATGCGCCGAAGATTGCCACAAAAACAAAAAAACCGGGGCATACCCGGCTTTGCTTCACTGTTTTTCTGCACGCTCAAGTGCGAGCAGCCTCTCTTTCACGTCCAGCCCGCCGCCAAACCCCGTCAGCGCGCCGCCAGCGCCCACCACCCGGTGGCACGGCACTATAATCGCTATCGGATTTGCATGGCACGCCCCGCCCACAGCCCGCGCCGCACGCGGCCGCCCAACCTCGTGCGCTATCTCGCCGTAGGTTTTCACCTCGCCATAGGGTATACGCAGCAGTGCTTCCCACACCGCAAGCCGAAACGGAGTGCCCGAAAGCTCAATAGGCAGCCGGAACACGCGCCGCACGCCTGCAAAATACTCGCGCAGCTGCCGCTCGGCCTCATCAAGCACCGCCGAATCGCCTGCGCCGACATCGCACGAGCCTGCTGCCGGCAAATCTGCGCATGCAGCAGCAAAATCAAGCCCAACCAGCTTGCTGCGCGCCGCCGTCAGCAGCAGAGTCAGCCCGCCCACATCTATTTTGCGCATCGAACGACCGCCCATGATACCCTCCGTCACTCGATATCGTAAAGCCTCCGGTATTCCGCGGCTGCTTTAACGACTTTCTTAACATAATTTTCGGTTTCGGGATACGGGATAGCCACAAGCTCGCCGTCTTGCGATACGTCGGGATCGGCCAGCCACAACCGCACGCGGTTAAGCCCTGCATTGTAAGCGGCATAAGCGGTGTTCCATTGTCCAAATTCTTCATACAGCACCGCAAGCAGCATCGTGCCGTATCGGATATTGACCGCCGGGTCCCACAAATCCTCCAGCGTATAGCTTTCGCCGGTCTTGGACAGCAGCCAGTTGAATGTGTCCGGCATGAGCTGCATCAGCCCCGTCGCGCCGACGCGTGACACCGCGTCGGGTCTAAACGAGCTTTCGGTCCGTATCACCGCGAAGATAACCGAGCGTGGCACACCAAACTCGGCTGCGCTTTCGCTCACCAGCTCCGCATAGTGAACGGGGTGCAATTTTCGCGCTATATAGCCCGACACCATTATATAAGCGATAGCCGAAAGCAGCGCGGCAAGCAGCAGCGCCAAAACGACTATATAGCGCTTTAGCGCGCGGCTCATCTTTCCGCCTCCGGTATGCCGAGCGCGCGGAGAATCTCACGCACCCTGCGCTCGAGTGCTCCGCCGTCCGGATTGTGTTCGCCGTAATTGTTTTCGATGACGAAATCTGCGTGCGCGCGAAAAAACTCGTCGTCGTGCTGGCGCGACAGCCGCAGCTCGGCCTGCTCGCGCGTGATGGCGTCGCGGGCGAGTATGCGCGCTATCCGCAGCTCGCGGTCGGCGACGACGGCGACCACGGCGTCACATTCGGCGTCGAACCCGCTCTCGTACAGCAGCGGCGCGTCGATTATCGCGGCCGCGTACCCTTCCGCACGCCGCCGCCCGAGCCAGTCGCGGGCGTATGCAAGTATATGGCGGTGCGTTATCGCGTTGAGCGCCGCTGTCGACTCGGGGTCGGCAAATGCCAGCGCCGCGAGTCCGCGCCTGTCGAGCGAGCCGTCGGGCAAAAGTATGCCGCTGCCGAACCGCCGGACAAGCTCTGCCAGGCACTGCGAGCCGGGCGAGGTGACCTGTCGCGACACCCGGTCGGTGTCGAGCACCGGCACACCCGCGGTCTCAAACAGCTTTGATACATATCCTTTGCCGGAGCCGCTGCCGCCGGTAAGTCCGATAACTTTCATCTTTTTTTCCTTTGACTGTGCGAGGTTTTATGCCCGAAAACCAAAAAGGCAAGACAAGCGTGTACTCGCACTCGTCCTGCCTTGGCGGGCCGGTTTACAGTTGAGTCCGATTTTACTCGGATTCGCACGACGCCGCTGTGCGGTCGTGCGCCCGGGTCCGCGGCGCTGTTTAGCGCTTTCTTGCAGACTCCAGACGCTTTTTGAATTTATCGACACGTCCGCCGGTGTCGACGAACTTCTGCTTGCCTGTGAAGAAGGGATGACAGTTCGAGCAGATATCCACGCGAATAACGCCGCTTCTTGTGGAGCGGGTCTTGACCTCTTCTCCGCATGCGCAGCGTATAACGGCTTCGTCATACGGCGGATGGATTCCTTCCTTCATTTCGCTGGCTCCTTTCGATTTATCTTTTACAATACCGATTGATTATACCACAGTCCGGCTCCGAATGCAATACCTGCAAGTGAAAATTTTTTTATTGATATTTTTTAAATAATATGTTTGACGAATCATGTATTATGTGTTATAATGCAGCTGACTTATATTTTCCGCTTCAGGAGGAGCTTATAAAATGTTGAATGTTGCGATGCTGAGCAAATGGCATGTTCATGCCGAAGGCTATGCAAATGACCTTATAAATACCGGCAAGGTCAAAATAACGGCAGTGTGGGACGACGATGTCGAGCGCGGTTCCGAATGGGCCGGCAGGCTCGGAGCTGATTTCGAACCCGATCTTGAAAAGCTGCTTGCCCGCTCCGACGTTGACGCCGTAGTTTGCGACGCGCCGACGACCCAGCACAAAGATGTTATCATCGCCGCTGCTCGTGCCGGCAAGCATATCTTCACCGAAAAGGCGCTTGCACCCACCGTGGCAGAGTGCGAGGAAATCAAGGCTGAAATTGAAAAATCCGGCGTTACCTTTGTTATTTCGCTGCCCCAGCGCGGCACTGGCGCTGTCCAGTTTGCGCGCAAGATGATCGCCGACGGCGCTTTCGGGCGCGTCAACTATGTGCGCGTGCGCAACGGTCACAGCGGCGTGTCGGCAGGCTGGCTGCCCGAATATTGGTTTGAGGAAAAGGACGCGGCCGGCGGCGCGATGATGGACCTTGGCTGCCATCCGATGTACACACTCGCATACCTGTGCGGCAGGCCGAAGCGTGTCACCGCGATATTCAACTCGCCGCTGGGCACGCCCGTTGACGAAAACGCGGTCGCCACAATCGAGTTTGAAAACGGTATCATCGGTGTTGCCGAAACCTCCTTTATCGTCTACAACACGCCGTCCATGCTCGAAATATACGGTACCGAGGGTTCGCTCGTTTGCCAGAACGACGACATTAAGTTTATTTCCTCCAAGCTTGCGCCCTATGTACGCGGCTATGTGAAGCCTAACATGCCGCAGAGCCGTCCTGCACCGATAGTCCAGTTTGTGGACGCCTGCGTTAACGGCACCGGCGCACCCGAGGGGCTCGGCATCGATGACGCTATAGCTCTGACCGAGCTGCTCGAATTCTCCTACAAAGCCAACAATAACAACAAGATTGTAGAGCTGTAATTTGGGCTGAGACTGAATAAAATATATCCGAATATCTGCGGGGGACTTTTCGAAAAGTCCCCCGCATTTTTTTCAGGCGAATTTTTCAGGCTATGGCAACTGTAATGCCGGCTCGCGGGAATCCGGCGACATCAGACGCCCTGCAGCCGCTTCTGATATAGCGAAACCTAACTCAAGCTGCGGGAACTTTTGTTATAACTCCCCTGCAAACCGCACAGCACAACCTTCCATGTCAGCTCGCGGTGCCGGCGGGCAAAAACAAAAGGCACGGTACAAGCCATACCGTGCCCGGTTTTCGGTTGCATGGGGGGATTGAAAACACCCCCGCACATTTACTTTACATCCCGTATTTTTCGTGATACTCTGCGACCGCGGCGAAATAGGCGTCGATATTCTCCCACGGGCTGGCCGGCGGGATGTCGCATCCCGACGAGATCACAAAATTCTCGTATTTGGGATACAGCTCCTCCATCAGCTCGAGCGTCGCGGCGCGAATTGACTCGGGCGTTCCGTTACGGAACTGCCCAGCCGGGTCGATGTTCCCCATCGCAACAATATCGGACGGGATTTTCTCCATCATATCAGCCATCTTAATTGAGTTGCCAAAATGATATGCCGCCGCGCCCACGCGCAGAATCGAGTCTATCATTTGAATCGTGTTGTTGCCGCAGTTGTGGTATATAACAATAAAATCGTCGGTCTGTGCCGCCTCTACAAGCTCCCTGACATAAGGCTCCGAGAACTCCACGGCAAGCTGCGGCGAAAGTATGCCCGTCAGCGGCTCCGCCATGACAACACCGCTGGCGCCGACCTGCTTGTATGCGTCGATATACTTATGCAAAAAGTCGGTCACTTTCCTCATGACTGTGTGCACCATGTCGGGCTCTGTATAGCAGTACACGAGCGCCTCGGTCACGTCCAGCAGCCGGCCGGCAAGGGAGAACGGACCGATCACACCGGCGAATACCGGCCGGTCATCCACCATCTTGCAGACGTTGGAGATAGCCTCAATATAAAGCCCTGTGCGCCCGGCGCCGACCTCGGGCACCTCGAGCGCGTCCGCTTCCTCTTCGCTTGTCACAACAGCGCCGACCACCGTAGGCACCTCGATGTCCGATACCTTAACCTGCGAGCCAAACGCCTCTGCCTCAACCGAAAGGTCCATCATGCTCACCGATGCCGCAGACGGCACGCGGTCGGCAACCGCCTTCATGCCCTTGGCCTGTAGCTTCGGGTCGCTGATCAGCTCGCTTACGGTAATACCGAGCAGGCTTACGCTCGGAAAAGACAGTATAGGCATAGTTTTGCCCGCCTTGCGTATGCTCTTTGCCCAATCACGCATGTACATGTTGTCTTACCTCTGCCTTTTTTATCATTTTATATATCGTAACACTATTATATCAAACCTCCGCCCGCACAAAATACCGACTATTTTATTATTTTTTGTAATAATCCGCTGTTCCATAAAAACACAAATCTGTTTTTATTTTATTGTTTCGCAAATCGCGCATAATAATCGCGCCCGCGCTCATACTAAAAGCGGACAAAGCGATATAAAAAGAAATCGCTTATGTCCGTGCGTAGTCATCGCACGAAAGGATGACGGTATAGTAAAATGTCCAAGAAAAAAAGGCCATTTCCGCTCGGAACCGACGATTGGTCGGATAGAGTGGAATACGCGCCGGAGTTTCCTCCGTATAATGACGAAGTAAACGACTTTTTTGCTTCGGGCGCAGTATCGGCCACGGACGCAACCGGGTTGACAATATCGGAACCTCTCGATGAGTTTGACGAGGATGCTTTGCGAGCAATCAAAAACATCCCCGTTTCGCCGAGAAGACCCAAAGGAATCAACTCGGAACAGAAAGACCACGCCACAGATATGTGGACGCATTCGGAAGTAGAGAAAAACAAGCTATAACGGATGCGCGAAGTTATGCCCGTTGACAAGCGTAACTTACGGTGGATGGGATAAGGCAAAGGGTAAGTCAAGGCGGAGATCCGTCGCCCAGCCGAATATGGCAGGCGGCGGATTTTCCGCGTTTTGGCTTGTTTTTCGCTTTGACCCGGCACTTTTTCATGGGTTTTTATGCCGGTGACCAATGTATCTTTCAAATTGATGGGTTATTCTGGACAACTTGACAAGTTGACCAAATTAATATTTTGAGGTGGCGAGGGGGAGCTTTTTGTAAAAAGCTCCCCCTCAAATATTATTAAATAGAAACTCCTATAGCCTGCTTGAGCTCGGCAATAATTTTCTTCTCCAGCCGCGAGATATACGACTGTGAGATACCGAGTATGTCTGCCACCTCCTTTTGTGTGCGCTCGCGCCCCCCGCCTATCCCGAACCTCAGCATTATTATCCGCCGGTCACGCTCGTCGAGCCGCGCAACGGCTGCCGACACCGTCCTGCGCTCCTCGTCGTCTTCGATTCCGCGCGACACCGAGTCGGCATCAATACCTATAACATCGGAGAGCAGCAGTTTGTTCCCGTCCCAGTCGGTGTTCAGCGGTTCGTCGATCGAAAGCTCGCTGCGCTGGTTGGACGCTTTGCGAATATACATCAAAATTTCGTTCTCGATACAGCGCGAGGCGTAGGTCGCAAGCTTTATGTTCTTGTCGGGTTTGAAAGTGTTGATAGCTTTGATAAGCCCTATCGTGCCGATAGAGATCAAATCCTCGATGCCTATACCGGTATTTTCAAATTTACGCGCTATATAAACCACAAGCCGCAGGTTATGCTCCACAAGCGTGCTGCGCACCGACGGGTCGACCTCTATGCGCGCGAGCAGCTCGGCCTCCTCCTCCTGCGACAGCGGCGGCGGCAGCGTGTCCGGCCCGTTTATGTAGTAAATCTCCCCTCCGCGCGAGAGCAGCAGCTTCAGCGCGCGGTCAAGCAGCATTTTAAAGATATTCATTGCAACCTCCGCAGTAATTTTATACCGATACCCAATAACTCACTTCAATTAACCGAACAGCGCGGGCGCGACGCCCTCGGCGCCTCCGAACTTGCGATAAGCCTCTCCGCCCGCCGGCACCGCAAGGCAGGCATCAGCCCGGTCGTGCCTGCCGGCCTTCACGCGGTCGGGCACAAACCCGATGAACAGCTCGCTGCCCGAAGCGCCACGAGCGGGGATAAGCCTCACTCTGCGCATTTCCTCGGGCGGTAGCTCCGCTATGAGCGAGGTGTCGCCGGTCGCGAACAGCCTGCGCAGCCCGTCCGGCAAAAGCGGCTCGAGCGTCGCGTACGACGTCACTATCACCGCCGAACCGCCGAGCGGCTCGCGCAGCAGGTTGCCGCTGTCGGTCAGCGCGGAAAAGCTGATTGTTTTGCCGCCGTATTCGGCCTCGACCGCAATTTCGGGCGCTATCCTGCGCCTTGCCGCGGCGCGCGCCGTCGCCACCGCCGCGATGCCGAACGCCGCCGCAACAGCCGCCGTCCAGCCGAAAGGTATGCGGGTTGGTAGCGTATCGAAGTTCAGACGGCTGGCCGCGGAGCTGCGCAGGCTGCCGAGCCAGAGATAAGCCGCAGTCACCGTGCCGCCGAGCAGCAGTCCTGTTAGATTGAACACAGCCGTCGTCAGCAGCAGCGGCCGTCCAAATGCGGTATAGCACATCAGCGCAGAGACTGCGGCGCCGATCAGCAGCCCTATAATCGGGTCGCCCTGAAGGAACACCGACGCGACACCGTATACCGCGCCAAAACATGATGCAAGCGTCAGCGCCGAGAGCTTTGATGCGCGGCGCAGGATTTTGCCTGTCAGGCACAGCGTGAGAAAATCCATTGAGAAGTTAATCAAAAACAGTATGTCACCGTATATGATGCGCTCCGCCTTCAATCACTCCCTTCCCGGCGTGTCCCGTCTCCGATTATAACATTTATATGCGCAAAATCCGGTCGAAAGCACTGCTCGTAAAATGTATTATTGTCGGCGCGCGGGGCTCGGGCAATGGCGGGAAAAGACTGCCGCGGTCGCCAGCAGCTGTTTTTATGCGTTGTAAGGAAAAGAGGCATCCCGGCAATTGGGATGCCCCTCCAAATATATGGGCTAATGAGGCTTATTTCTTTTTAGGGTATAGTCGCGGCAGCACAGTCTGCTGTCTCACAGACAGACGCAAAGCCGACAGTCACGGGAGCGGTTGGCTCCGCTGGCGCATCTGTTACAGGCTCTTTCAAATACGGACACTTCAGCGCGGGTTTCTGTGCGAGCGCGAGCATGCAGCCGCTGTCATATTCAAATGCGGAAAACGCAAGTACTGCTGTCAGCAGTATCTCAAACAAACAACAAATAATCTTTATTATGACTTTTTGTTACCGTTTTTGCGTATAATCGAATCACAACATATCGGAGAGTGAATTTCAATGTTTTTTGACACCGAAAATTGAAAGTTTCAGCAATTCTGCACTTCGCACAAAAATGAAATAAATTTATTGTGCGAATAAACGAATACAAATATAGTTAGTTGCCATTTACAGGTAATGATTGCGCCTGCGCAGCGGCTAAAACTCAAAAGCCGATGCCGGACATTTAAAGCCGCGCTAATACGGTAAAACCTTGCCGCATATATATAAGACAGTGCAAAAAAGGGC
>DGDL01000090.1 GCA_002385415.1 Clostridiales bacterium UBA3953 | reverse complement strand
AGATGTGTATAAGAGACAGCGGGACGGCGACGAATAACCTGACGTCGCACCCTCTTTAGCCTTGCCTCCGGTCGCGCCCGCAGTGTTATACTCCATGCAAACTCCGTCGCCTGCCGGCACGCCGAACTTACGCATAACAAGCGTTTTGTTGGCAAAATCTGTGTCAAAATCGCCCGAAACGAGGCAGAAGTGCGGTATTTTGTCACTTATTGCTTTCAGTCCCGTTTTCGCCGCAATACGGCAAAGTTTCACGGCGGCAAACAGCGCGTCAAACTGATAGCGCTGGCGCCCTGCAACAACGCGCGCCCCGTGTTCGCTGTCGTCCGACGGCTGAGACGAGTACCGCAGCGGAGTGACGCCCTGCGAAGCGGCAAGACTATCAAGCACCCGCGGCGCCGAACAGGGCAGTGCAACTACATTTTGCACTGTCCTGCGCGCCGACGCCTGCGAAGTCTTGTCCTCAAGCTCGGCGTAGAGTATTAGCGCCATGATATGCCACGGGTCAAGCTCGCAGGTGTAAAGCGCGGTGCGCTCGAACGCCGAAACCGACATCCCGTCGGGCGAAATAGTCAGCCTTAAAAACTCCTCGGCTGCCGGATGCTCCTCACCGGTGCAGGCAACCGACGCGCCCGCGGCACGTAAAACATCGGCAAGCAAAGCTATGGCCTCTACGTCCGCGCATTTTTCGCCGTCGGGCGTCTCAAGCCGCACCTCCAGTCCCTCAAACGGCTTTTTGCCCGGGCAAGGCTCAAGCTGCCCTGCAAGCGCCGCGCGGTACAGCTCATGCACACCCGAAACAGGTATCACGCGCGCGACCGAGTCAGGCAGCTCGGGCTTGCGGTTTTGTCCGGCGAGCGCCGCAATAAACGCGCGCTCACAGGTGCGCGGCGGACAAAGTCCGGTAGCGTCGAAAAGCGAGATAAACACGCCGCCGTCCGGCTGCTCCTCAATGAACAACACCAACGGTACCGCATACCGTTCGGCTGCAAACGATGCCAGCGCGCGAAAGCCCGTGCCGAAATCGTAAACGTCGCTGCCTTGCTCGGTCGCGCCGATGGCAAGCAGGCTTGCATAGCGCGCGAGGGCAGGGCTGCCCGCGGCCCGCATTATGCCGACGGGCTTGCCCGCAGTCGGCGCAGCGCGCACAACTGAACCGGTTGCGGCCGACGCCGCTGCCCCGAGCCGCAGGAAAAGCCCGGGTTCACATGCCGACTTTTCAATCTGTATCCCGCCCTCGGCGAGCAGCTCAGCGCCGCCGGACGAAAATACCGGCTGGCCGTCGGTGACGTTTTGTCCGGCGGTTACCGTTTTGCCGGCGGACAGCTTTACCTGCGGGCCAAGCGAAGCTCGGTCGCCAATCACACAGCCTTCGCCGATAACGCAGCCGGGCGCAATGTGTACGCCGCGGCCGATGGTTACCGAGCCGCAAATAATCGAGCCTTCGATATACGCTCCGCTTGACACCGAAACGCCGTCGAAGATTATGCTGCGGCGCACCGTAGAGCCGCCGAGCGAGCAGTTCTTGCCCACAATGTTGCCGTCGCGCGACAGCTTGCCCTCAAGCTCGGCATATCTCATGCTGCAGTTGTAGTAGGCGTCAAGGTCGCCGATGTCGCACCAATATCCGCTGTCGATATAGCTGTAAAGCCTCATGCCGGACGCGAGCATCTGCGGGAAAACTTCGCGCCCGAAGTCGCGTGCTTCGCCCGGCGGGACAAGGTCGAGCACCCTGCGGGACAGCACATATATGCCGGTATTTGCGGCATCGGAATAAGCCTGCGAAAGCGACGGCTTTTCGACAAAGCCGGTAATCCGCCCGTCCTCGGCCATCGTAACCACGCCGTACTCGAGCGGCGAAGGCACGCTGACCGTGACAATCGTCGCGTCGGCATCCTTGACTCTGTGAAAGTTGAGAGCGGCCACAAGGTCGATCTCACACGCGGCGTCTCCGCTGATGACTATGAACTCGTCGGCGCCGCCTTCAAGGAACGGCTGGGTGTTTTTGACACCGCCGGCCGTTCCGAGCGGCTTTTCCTCCCTAAAATAGGTAAGTCTGACGCCCGCGTACTGCTCGCCGCAAGCCTCTTCCAGCTTTTCGGCGAGATAGCCGGTTGTCACCGCCGCCTCCGTTATGCCATGGCGGGCGAGCAGCTCAAGTATACGGAAAATTACGGGTTTACCGGCTACGGGAACAAGCGGTTTTGGCAACGTGTCGGTCAGCGGGCGAAGCCGCGTACCCGACCCGCCGGCCATTATAACCGCACGCACGCCGGTCTTTTCGCCGGCTCCTTGCTCGGATAAATTCATCGTGCAAAATTCCTCCGATTTATAAATCAGCCGCCGTGAATACGGCGGCGCTCTGGATGGAATAATATAAGCGAAATAATTTAGCAGGAGAGCATGTTTATGGTAATGAAAGGCTGCCAGAAACGCATCATTGTTATGAAAAACACCGGGTCGAACCTGTTCGACGAGGCATATTTTATACTGAAAGACAGCGCCGTGCGCTCGCCGTCGATATCCGAACAGGATATGGTCGGAGAGGCCGCGCGTATCATTGCCGAAAATATGATTGTCTCCGAGAGAAGGGACACGAAACCGCGTCGCCGCTCCGGCGCCCCCGAGCTTTACATGCTGCTTCGCTGGTATGTCGCGGGCGTAATCACCGCGGCGCTGATATGCATAGCGATTGTATTGTTTTTATGAAGCCGTCAAGTTTTACGGGGGATCGCCGAGCGGTCCCCCGAATTGCTGTCGGGTATGGCCGGTTATAATGGCATGCCGGCATCCTCAACCGGCGCCTCGGCGTCGGTGTTTTTTACGTTAAGATAGGTTTTGCCGTCCGGTATGCCCGGCTGCGGTCGCTCGTCGATGGGAAAGGTGGTGCCGAACCCGGGCAGATGGATATCCCCCTGCGGCGAACGATGCGGCGGCAGGCTGATATTCTGAGCCTGGCCTAAATTGCTTCCCTCGCTGCGATTTTCCTCACTCCGATTTGAGGGATCGCCACTGTTGCGATATGCCTCGCCCTGATTTGGGGTGTCACCGTTTTCGCAACATGTGTCGCCCTGATTTGATGTGTCGCCATTCCTACGGCTTGCATCGGCTTCATTCGAGGTATCGCCGTTCCTACGGCTTGCGTCGGCTTCATTTGTGGCGTTGCCGATATTACGGTTTGCCTCTGCTCGATTTGTGGCGTTGCCGGCGTTTCGGTTTGCGTCAACCTGATTTGTGGCACCTCCGCCCCTGCGCTCGGCCTCGGCTCTGTTTTGCCGGGCTTTTTCGGTGCCCGGCGTGCCGGTATAACCGCCAAGAGGATTGGCTTCGTCGCCGGTCGCGCTGTATGCTCTCGCCGTCTCATAAGGAAGTGCGAGACTGTCCTCTTTGGTGCGGTGATTTTTTTTATTTCTGTCAACTTTTTTTGGCATTATAATCTCCTTTCGGCCTAATATAACCTTTTTCGGCCTGAATATACCTGCATCGGATATTTTGCGCGAAAGAAGTGTTTATTATTCACAAAACAGGCGGGCCGTGTCAAAGGCGTGAAAATGATTAACACTGTATTCATAATATACTGCTTGTATCGCAGCCCCGGACGTGGTATAATAATTTCAGCGATTTTGTGCGTGTTGGTTTTGACATGTTATTGAGACGCGATGGTGCCGCGGCGCCGGACGCCTTTGCGACCGCGGGGCGCGTCTTTGCTCTGATTGTGTTATAAATTAAATATTGTCGATTAAGCCGGATCCAAATTTGGGTGTTGGATCAGGTTTTATTTTGGTGCGTAAAAACCGCTCGTTTACAAAAAATATTGATCGGAAAGGATTTTAAATTCAGAACGAACAGAAAGGATTTTTAATGGCAAAAAAACAAAATAACGGAAACACATCATCGAATTCAAAGCTAAAGGTTATTGTGCTTGGCGGGCTTAACGAGGTAGGCAAGAACATAACCGTGCTTGAATACGAAAACGACATCATTGTCGTCGACTGCGGGCTGGGATTTCCCGACGACGACATGCTCGGTGTTGATCTCGTAATTCCCGATATATCGTATCTTGAAAAAAACAAGGAAAAAATTCGCGGCATAGTTCTCACACACGGACACGAAGACCATATCGGTGCGTTACCCTATGTGCTGCAGCAGATAAAACCGCCGGTATACGGAACGCGGCTCACTATCGGAATTCTGAAAAACAAGCTCGCAGAGCATGTCTATAAGGAGAAGCCCAAGCTCCACAATGTTAAGGCCGGCGACAAAATCAAGCTCGGTTGTTTTACCGTCGAGTTTATCCACGTCAACCACTCGATAGCCGACGCCTGTTGTCTTGCCATAACCACGCCTGTCGGAGTGGTGCTTTACTCGGGGGACTTTAAACTCGATCTCACCCCGATAGACGGCGAAATAATGGATATAACGCGGCTGGGCGAGCTGGGTAAGCAGGGAGTGCTGCTGCTCATGCTCGAGTCGACCAACTCGGAGCGTCCGGGCTACACGCCGTCCGAGCGCATGGTAGGCCAGTCGCTGGACAACATCTTTCTGCGCAACAGCGACAAGCGCATTATAATAACGACGTTCTCATCGAACGTGCATCGCGTGCAACAGATAATTGATATGAGCCATGCTTATGGGCGCAAGGTAGCGATTACCGGACGCTCGATGCTCAACGTGGTGAGCGCGGCTGTCGAGCTCGGTTATATGCGGGTGCCGGATGGGACGATTATCGACATCAGCGAGATCAAACGCTACCCGCCCGAGCGTATTACCATAGTGTCGACCGGTTCACAGGGCGAGCCTATGTCCGCGCTGTACCGAATGGCGATATCCAGCCACGACAAGGTTGAGCTGGGGCCGAAAGACCTTGTGGTTATAAGCGCGCATGCGATACCCGGCAACGAAAAGCTGGTCGGACGCATTATAAACGCGATTTTGAAGTGCGGCGCGTCGGTTTACCGCGACCCGGCGGTCGAGGTTCATGTTTCGGGTCACGCATGCCAAGAAGAGCTGAAGCTGATGATCGCGCTGACCAAGCCGAAGTTTTTTATGCCCGTACACGGCGAGTACCGGCACCTCATCCGCAACAAGGAAATTGCACAGCTTATGGGGATTGAGGACAGGCGCATTTTCGTGCCGGATATTGGCAGGGTGCTTGAGCTTGACGGGGAAAACGCGCGGTTCAACGGCTCCGTGCCGTCCGGCAGAGTGCTGGTCGACGGTTACGGCGTGGGCGATGTGGGCAACATTGTGCTGCGCGACCGCAAGCACCTGTCGCAGGACGGGCTTATTGTAGTGGTTGCGACGGTCGATACCGACGATTTGCAGCTTATCTCGGGGCCGGACATTGTTTCGCGCGGATTTGTGTATGTGCGCGAGTCCGAAGATTTGATAGAGCAGATCAGGGTGATAGCGCGCGATGCGCTTGAAGATTGTCTTGAAAACAATATCACCGACTGGTCGCAGCTCAAGAGCAAGGTCAAAGACGATTTGTCGAAGTTCCTTTATGCCAAAACCCACCGCAAGCCCATGATACTGCCCGTTGTGATGAACGTATAAGATTGTGTTAAGTGATGCGGGGGAGCTTTTTGAAAAAACTCCCCCACACCTCCGAGAAATATATAGGCACAGTGCAGGCCGCACTGTGCCATTTTGATGCAAAAGAACGCGACATGGCGCAGTCGAAAAGCGCAGCAGTACGCAATGCCCGACCGCGCGCTGCAATAAAACATGCAGCAGTCGCCTAAAATCGCCGATTCTCAAGTTGCTGCAATAAATGAAAAATGCGCATGCAAACGACAACCGCCTTCGCTCATTTGAGCAAAGGCGGGTTTTATTTGCATGTCCCATCTGCAGCCGCAAATTCCGCAATGCATAGCGATACGGGCGTGCTATCTGCCCGCAGACGCCGGTGCAAAGCCCGGCGGTGATACGGCGTGAAAGCAGCGGTAAACATTCCGTTATCGGCGTGTGCCGTTGTGCGAGGCGTAATGCGCATAGCGGCTGCCGATAAAATTCCAGTTTACAAGGTTCCACCAGTCGCCGATGTATTCGGCGCGCTTGTTATAGTTTGTGAGATAATATGCATGCTCCCAAACGTCGATGCACATGACAGGGAAAAGGCCGATAAGCAGCGGGTTTTCCTGGTTCGCCATGTTTATGATCTCAAGCTCTTTTTTGTCGTGCACAAGCCATGTATAGCCCGAGCCGAAAACTGCCTGCGCTGCCTGCGAAAAATTGCGGCGGAAATGGTCAAACGAGCCGAAGAAATGGTAAATATCGCGCTTGAGCTGGCCCTGCAGCGGCTTTGTTTGCGATTGAGGCATCATGCCGTAAAAATACAGGATATGGTTATACACGCCTCCGGCATATCTCGACAGCGGGATAGCGACGCTTTGCGGCAGCCGGCAGGCTTGGCTGATGAGCTGCTCGAGCGTCAAATCCTGCAGCTCGGGATGCTCCGAAAGCAGCTTGTTGAGGTTTTCGACATAGCCGGCATACAGCCTGTTGTAGTGGATTTCCAGCGATTTTGTGCTTATGTACGGCTCCAGCCCGTCAATGGGATAGGGGAGGTGGACAACCTCGAATGGATATCTTTGCTGCAATTGCTCCATTGGCAGACCTCCTTTATTAAATATGATATGTTCTATTGCCGAGGAATGTTTGCAGGATTTTGTCCGGCGCTGCAATTGACATGCTGTCCCGATAGTGGTAAAATACAGGTAAAAAAACTTTGAACGGAGAGAAAAAGTTATGAGCGATATTGCGGTAACCGCAATAAGTCTTCTTATCCCGCTTATCGGTACAACGCTCGGCTCGGGGATGGTGTTCTTCCTCAAAAAAGAGATGAGCGCACGCCTGCGCGGTGCGCTTCTTGGATTTGCGTCGGGCGTTATGATTGCCGCATCGGTGTGGTCGCTGTTAATTCCGTCAATCGACATGGCAGAGACGGTGGGTGTTCCGGCATGGCTGCCTGCGGCGACCGGTTTTTTGTCGGGCATGCTGTTTCTGCTCGTGCTTGATTCGCTTATCCCTCACCTGCATTTGGATACCGACGAGCCCGAGGGCGTGAAATCGGAGAATATAAGCCGCTCGCTGATGCTTGTGCTCGCCGTGACACTACATAATATACCGGAGGGCATGGCAGTCGGTGTAGTGTTTGCGGGCATGCTCAGCGGCAATGTCGAAATAACTGCTGCGAGCGCGATAGTGCTGTCAGTGGGTATTGCGCTGCAAAACTTCCCGGAGGGCGCCATAATTTCCATGCCCCTCGTGGGCAGCGGCATTTCAAAAGGCAAAGCCTTCAGATACGGCTTTATATCGGGCGTCGTCGAGCCCGTTGCCGCTGTGTTGACCATTGCGCTTACCTCTGTTATAACTCCGCTTTTGCCCTACATTCTTGCGTTTGCGGCCGGCGCGATGATTTACGTCGTTGTCGAGGAGCTTATCCCCCAGGCACAGACGGATGAGCACAGCAATATTGCAACCATCGGTGTAGCGCTGGGATTTACACTCATGATGGTCCTCGACATCGCGCTTGGTTAAACCCGCGAGCCTGTAAATAAAAAAGTTTATATTGCAACATAAAAATAAAATGAGAATTTGCTATCCCGACTAGCTTTCGGCGACTGCTTTATGCTCTTTTCGCGTGAGAGAGCGAGGCGGCTCGGTCTTTTCGGCACCGGCACTCCCCATCTGCGCACAGCTGGCTTCATCGGCGACTATATAGCCGCGGTGACCGGCAACGTAGCCATTGAGGTGCGTGAGCGCACGGAGGAGCAGATGCGCGCAGCGCATGCCGGTCTGATCGAGGCTGAGGTTAAAGTCCCGCTGATTTTTATCCGCACATAAAAAAACCGCAGCGCACCGGGCACTGCGGTTTTTTCGGCTAATAGTTGTTTATATTTGTGCAAAGTATAAGACAAATTAAGAAAACGATAACTGTCGCCAATGCTCCTCAATAGTGAGAATTTTGATAACAAAACCTGCGAGCTATTAACGCTATTGGCAGCTTTTTATAGCATAAACAAGAGATACATTTAAAAGGCTTTCGCGACACATACTTATTATGTTGTGCATAAAAGCGAGCAGCACGCCACAGGCGCACCGCTCACTGCAGCGATTAACCGATTTCTTTCAGCCATTCCTCGATGGTTTTTCCACTTTCGCGTATCTTTTCGCCAAGCAGCTGCAGCTGCTGCTGTTCTTTTGCGGCGAGTGCATTCACGCGCTCCTTTTTCAGTGCGGAGAGCCTCTTTCTCAGCTCCGCAATTTGAGCGGTGACCGACGCAATATCGGCATCGATTTCTTCAACTGCTCGGACTGCGTTTTTTGGTTTTCTTCCACGCGGCATTATTGCTTTACCTCCGTCAATTAGTGTTTAAAATTTTTATTCCGCGTACATAGTATTGACAGTGATACCATATTATAACTGATTTGTCAACAGAAAATATATTGAAATTTGTCGACGTTGAAAATTATTATTAAAACCTCTTGCAATAGAGCGGTTTGTATGATATAATGCGATGGTTGATTGAATCTGTGATTTTATACACCGGGAACGGAGGGTAGTGAATATGGCAAAGTGTGAAATTTGCGGAAAGGGAACCTCGTTTGGCAACAAAGTGTCCCACTCCAACCGCAAGACATCAAGAACCTGGAAGCCGAACATCCGCAAAGTGCGCGCCAATATGAACGGCACAAACAAAACGGTTAAGGTATGCAGCCGTTGCCTGAGATCCGGCAAGGTTACAAGAGCCGTTTGACGGAGATATGCGGAAGGCAAAGCTGCGATCGGAAATACACGTTCCGGCGTAGGAAAAATGATGAAATCATATATATTTGTTCATCAGGGCGTATCCGATGAAATCGAGTTTGCTTTGGCTTTGCTCGGTTACATCGTGATACGCTTGCCTTCTTTTGGGGCACTTGGGCCGTATGTATGCTGCCATCCCGACTCGCTGCTGTTCCCGCTGCCCGACGGCAGGCTGCTGATGCATGAAAACTACTACCGCGAAAACCGCGAGTTGTTTGACCGGACAGGCCTGCGATTTGCGCTGACCGACGAACCGGTGGGCGCCGAATACCCGCAGGATGTGCTGCTGAACGCGCTGGCGCTGCGCGATGTGCTTTACGGGCGGCTGGACAGCGTGTCGAAAACGGTGAAAGCAGCATATAACAAGCATGTAGGCGTGAAACAGGGCTATGCGCGCTGCTCGGTGCTCGCGCTCGGCGAGCGCGCTGCGGTGACGGCCGACCGAGGGCTTGAAAAAGCGCTGCTGTCGCAGGGCGCAAGCGTGCTGATGCTCCCGCCGGGCGGTATAATTTTGCGGGCTGCGGCTCCCTCCGGATTTGATGAAAAGGGCAAAAAAATAAAGCCGGTCGGCGACGCGGTGCGCTGCGACGGCTTTATAGGGGGAAGTGGAGTTATGCTCGGTGAAGATACCTGCGGGTTTTTCGGCGATATAACCGCTTACAAGCATTATGAGCAGCTTCAGTCGTTTGCCCGCTCACACGGGGTCAGGCTGGTTTCGCTTGGGACCGGCCCACTCGAGGATATGGGCGGAGCGGTTATAGCCGGGCTTAAGTAGTGTTTTTTGTAATAAAATCACCTTCCATGTCGACACTTATATCGCCGGTGCGGTGGATGTAGTCGGCTTTGCCTTGTCGGCAATGCGCTTCAGCCGCTTCGTGTAGACCCGGTCAACGATAAGCGTTTTCGCTTACATTGGGGCAAAATGCGCAAAAATATGCCGGCTGGCGGGATATTCGGGGCGCGACGCACCTGTGCATTGCGTATAATTAAAGTGTCAATGGGAAATTTTACATACATGTAATTGTTGTCTGTGACATGACATCCGCACAATCTTCATAGATGTGCTGCGCGACGGCATACGCATCCCTTGGGCGGCGTCGTCAAGGAACACGCCGTCCGTCGGTGAGAAAAAGACATAATTGGGAGAAGGCACTCGAACGTGGTGTTGAAGTGAAGTTTCAACCCGCGAACAAGTGCCGCTCCGTCCATAATAAGGTGAACCTCTCCGTATGTCAGGGCTGCATCGAGCGCTCCAAAAGCGCTTCGGTGTCGTATGTGCCGCCGCCGGTTATCACATCGGAGGCGAGCGCCGCGATTTTGCCGACCAAAATGTTACGAACTATAAAGCCGATATGTCCTTTTATGTTTATGTGCTGAAACGAGGCACGGTGCCCGGTTGCGATGAGATGGCTGCGAGCACCCCTGTACCGGAGGTCAGTTGGCGATGGTGTCGGAGATATCCGAGGAGGCTGTGCTGTTTTCTTCGGGAACTTCGACGGTCTGTTGAGGGGCAGCCTGCTGTGCGAGCCTTCTTTGCTCGAGTTCCATGTGGTATGCAGCGAAAATCGCCTGTTCAAGCTCGGTGCGGAAGGCCGAGTTGAGCGGATGGACAATATCGCGATAGGTATTGTCAGGATTTTTCCTGCTGGGCATGACTATGAACATTTTTTCCCGCGCGTGGATAACCTTAATGTCATGCAGTGCAAGCTGGTTGTCGAGCGTAACCGAAACGATTGCTTTCATGGGGCTATCGTCGTCGAAAATCTTACGCACTTTAACGTCGGTAATTTGCATTTTTGTTGCCTCCATATGATTTGTTTTGCGCGATTAAGGAAATTATAGTATAATATTGTGAAGAGCAATTCAATAAAAAGTAAATAATTGTGCCATATTTTATACAAATGCCATAAATAATGCAATTAAATTGTCTAAAAATACAAGTGTTTTATTGGATTAACGATTGATTGGAGAAGCAAGAAAATGACCGAGATGACCGACAGCGAAATTCTCGCATACATTTCATCCGGGAGCCGTATATTTTTTATCGGCATCGGCGGGATAAGCATGCATGCGCTTGCGCTTATCTGTGCCGACCGGGGCGCGATTGTCAGCGGATATGACCGCACGCCGACCGCCATAACCGACAAGCTCATCGAGCGCGGGATAAAGGTGCGGTTCGAGCATACCGGTGAGTTTTACGGAGCCGAGCTTGCGGTTTATACCTCGGCAATCCATCCCGACAACGAAGAGTGGATCGATGCCGAGCGGCAGGGTATTCCGCTCGTGCGCCGTGCCGAGTTTCTCGGTGCGCTTATGTCAGAATACAAATACCGCATCGGTGTCGGCGGCATGCATGGCAAAAGCACCTGCACCTCGATGGTCTCGCATATCTTCATAGAAGCGGGCACAAACCCGACGATCGTCAGCGGCGCCGAGAGCATTGAGCTTGGTAGCGCGTACCGGCTCGGGGGCGACGAGTATTTCATATTCGAGGCAGACGAGTATACGGACTCGTTTTTGTCGTTTTGTCCCACGACCGCGGTGGCGCTTAACATCGAGCTTGACCATATAGACTACTTTACGGGCATAGAGCATATTGTGCGCTCGTTTACGCGATTTTTGTCGTATGCGGAGCGCGCCGTTGTCAATATTGACAGCGAAAATGTCCGCCGAGCGACAAAAAAGTATACTGGCGAGCTGATAACCTACGGACTCGAGTCGCCGGATGCAATATATACGGCAGAAGACATTACATTCGAGCGCGGCGCGGCGCGCTTTACGCTTTGCGAGCGGGGCAGCGAAATTGTTAGAGTGGCCCTTGCCGCGCCCGGCAGGCACAACATATACAATGCGCTCGCAGCCTCGGCTGTTGCGCTGGCACACGGCATCGGCGCCGATAAAATAGCGGCGGCGCTTGCCACTTTCAAAGGCGCGAAACGCCGGTTCGAGTATCGCGACACCCTCGCCTGCGGAGCCGAGCTTTACGACGATTACGCCCACCACCCGACCGAGATACGCGCCTCTATCGATGCGGCACTCAAAGTTGCCGACGGCAGGTTGTGGATAGTGTACCAGCCTCACACCTACTCGCGGACAGCCGGGCTTTTCGATGAATTTTGCGCGGCGTTTGAGGCTTTGCGCCCGGACGACAGGGTGATATTTGCCGATATCTATGCCGCGCGCGAGGAAAACATATGGGGAGTGTCCTCCGGTCAGCTTGCCGAGCGCACTCGGGGCGCGCTGTATGTGGGGGGATTTGGGGAAATCGCGCAGTTTTTGCGCGAAAATCTTGAGCCGGGCGACACTGTCATAACAATGGGTGCCGGCGACATCTACAAGGTCGGCGACATGCTGCTGGGGAATGTATAACCCTGCGTTAAAATAGCAAGGCAACCGTATAACCGGAGCGTTTTGCTCCGGTTTTTATTTTTGGTTAATAAATTGTGAACCGCATTGACACATGTTAGCCTGCGTGATATAATGACAGCACTAATGTGAAAATTAACACTTTGTGCTTTAAGATTTTAATAGATGCCTCACAAACAAGCACACAAACAAGTAGTAGAAAGGAAAACCCGCCTGTGATTTTATCGCGGCGGGAGCAGTCGATATGAATACGTTAAGAAGGGCAGCAATTAGAGAACTTTTGCAGACAAAACCGTTTGTTTCGCTGCGCGAGCTTGAAAAAGCCTTTCCCGACGTGTCCAGCATGACCTTGCGGCGCGATATTGAGTATTTTGAAAAACAGGGCGAGGCAATTAAGGTGCGCGGAGGTGCGCGCTCGATGAAGTTTCTCACCACATCGATGGAAGACAGCTTCACACAGCGCCTAAACGAAAACACCGCCGCAAAAGACAAGATTGCCCGCTGTGCGATTTCGATGATAGAGACCGGGCGGTCGATGTTTTTTGATTCGGGCACGACAATGCTGCGCATGGCACACCTGCTCCCCGACGAGCGGCTGACCATTACCACCACCGGCCCGAACATTGCGCTTGAGCTTTTGAATAAGTCACTACCTATCATAAATTTGGTCGGCGGCATGGTTAACCGCGACAACATTTCAATATCGGGCACGCCCGCGATGGAGTTCCTCAATTCTATAAATATAGACATAGCTTTTATTGTGCCGTCCGGCTTTTCGAGCAAAAACGGCCTTACCAGCGGCAACTACTCTGAATGCGAGCTGAAAAAGCTCATTGTGCAAAAGGCAAGGCGCGTTATAGTGCTCATGGATGCCTCGAAGCTTGATAAAAGTCTGCCTTATACTTTCTGCGGCATTGAGGATCTTGACACCATTATCACCGACGCTCCGCTGCCGGAGGATATAACCCGCCAGTGCGAAGCCGCCGGTGTGGATATTAAAATTGCGACATAAGGAGCCTTAAGACCGAGTGGTCTGTGACAAAAGCAAACACTGTTAAAATAACTGTTTGGGGGAAATCAATATGGCTACAGTTGTTATAATGCCGCGGCAGGGACAGAGCGTCGAGTCGTGTATTATAACCGAATGGAAAAAGAATAAAGGTGACAAGGTCGCCGTGGGCGACATTCTGTTTACTTACGAAACCGACAAGTCATCCTTTGAAGAAGCCGCGAATGTCGAGGGCACACTGCTTGAGATATTGGCGGAAGAAGGCGACGACGTTCCGGTTCTGCAGCCCGTCTGTGTAATTGGCGAGCCTGGCGAGGACATCTCGGCGCTTGTTGCCGACGCTCAGGCACCAGAAGCAGAAAAATCCGAAGAAGCGGAAAAAGCTGCCCCGGCGCAGGATGCTGCAGCGGCAGAGGCTCCTGCAGCCGAAAGCATGCCCGCGGCAAAATCGGTTGACGTGTCGTCTCTCAAAATCTCCCCGCGCGCACGCAGGCTGGCCGAGAAAACCGATGCCGACCTTTCGCGCGTTGTACCGACCGGCCCAAACGGCCGCGTAATCGAGCGAGATATCAACCGCCTGCTCGACCTCGGCTTGACAAAATCGGCGTCCGCCGAGCCGGCCGAGCTTCCCGTACCTGCCGCAGCCCAGCCTGTGGCATCGGCCGCAGCGCAGGTTGAGTATCGCGACGTCAAGCTGACATCGGTGCGCCGCACAATCGCCAAAGCCATGCACGCGTCGCTTTCCAGCATGGCACAGCTTACGCTCAACGCCTCGTTTGACGCGACAAAGCTGCTTGAGATGCGCGCGGCGCTCAAGGAACGCGCGGAAAAGCTGGGCCTGCCCAACATAACGCTCAACGATATGATTTTGTTTGCGGTGTCGCGTACCATCCTCGCGCATCCGGACCTCAACGCGCATTATCTTGAAGAAGAGGGCGTAATACGCCAGTTTACGGGCGTCAATCTCGGAATCGCCGTCGATACCGAGCGCGGGCTGCTTGTCCCGACACTTTTCGGTGCCGACAAGCTGACGCTTGCCGAACTTTCGGCAAAAGCCAAAGAGCTTATCGCGGCGGCGCAGAGAGGCTCGGTTGCGCCCGACCTTTTGCGGGGCGCCTCGTTTACGGTCACAAACCTCGGCTCGCTGGGCGTAGAGAGCTTCACGCCGGTTATTAACCCGCCGCAGACGGGTATACTCGGCGTCTGCAACATTACCCGCCGCGTAAAGGAAGTTGACGGCAAAGACGTCTTTTATCCTGCGATGGGGCTGTCGCTTACGTTTGACCATCGCGCGCTTGACGGCGCGCCCGCGGCACGCTTTTTGCGTGACCTCTCCGTAAACCTCGAAAACTTTGACCTGCTGCTTGCAAGATAACGGCATCGGGTCCGGGGCGTTTGCCCCTGCGTCTCCGATCCATACATTACATAATGTAAAGAAGGGTTACTGACATGTACGATCTGATAGTTTTAGGCGGCGGCCCGGCAGGTTACAACGCTGCGGAGCGCGCCGCTCACTCGGGAATGAAAACCCTTGTTATCGAGCAGAGAGCGCTGGGCGGTGTCTGCCTAAACGAAGGCTGCATACCGACCAAAACGCTGCTTTACTCGGCCAAAATATACGATTACGCCAAAAATTCCGAACAGTACGGCGTTAAATTCACCGGCGCCGCCATAGACCACGCCGCCGTAGTCGACCGCAAAGAGCGCGTGGTGAAAATGCTCGTTACGGGCGTCGCGTCGCGGCTCAAAAAGGCAGGCGTCGAGGTGGTAACTGAGCGTGGCACAATCCTCGGCCGCTCGAAAGACGGGTTTACCGTCAAAGCAGGCGCAAAGGAATACACGGGCAAAAAGCTACTTATATGCACAGGCTCGTCGGCGGCGGTGCCCCCGATTCCCGGCCTGCGCGAGGCGCTCGAGTCCGGCTTTGCGATGACAAACCGCGAGATACTCGATTTGCGCCGCATCCCCGAGCATCTCGTCGTCATAGGCGGGGGTGTTATAGGGCTTGAGATGGCGTCGTATTTCAATTCCGTCGGCTCGAAAGTGACGGTTATAGAAATGCTGGACCACATTGCCGGCGCAACCGACAGTGAAATCTCCAAGATTTTATACAAAAACTACGTCAAAAAGGGAGTTAACTTCCTTCTGTCCGCGAAGGTAACGGCCGTTGGCGCAAATAGCGTCAGCTATGAGGCCGGCGGCAAAACCGAGACGTTGGGAGCCGACGCCGTGCTTGTCTCAATAGGCCGCCGCCCGAATACCGAGGGCATCGGACTTGAGAATATCGGCGTGCTCACCGAGCGCGGCGCAATTGTGACCGATGAATATTGCCGCACGAGTGTCTCCGGCGTATGGGCGGCAGGTGACGTCAACGGTAAATCGATGCTCGCCCACACCGCATATCGCGAAGGCGAGGTCGCGGTAAACAATATGCGTGGCGGCAGGGACAGGGTAAATTACAGCTCCATCCCGGCGGTCATATACACAAACCCCGAAGTCGCCTCCGTCGGCGAAACCGGCGAAAGCGTCAAAGCGAAGGGGATTGACGCAAAGGTCGAGTCGGTCACGCTTAAATACAGCGGCCGTTATGTCGCCGAAAACGAGGGCGGGGACGGCATTGTTAAACTTATTGTCGACACAGATCACCGCCGCGTGATAGGAGTGCACATGATAGGCAGCTATGCCTCCGAGATTATATACGGCGCGGCGATGATGGTTGACCGCGAGATGCGTGTCGAGCAGGTGCAAAAGCTCGTGTTCCCGCATCCGACGGTCTGCGAGGTTATCCGCGATGCTATGTTTATGATATAGCGCCCCGGTATCATAACAGCAGAAAATAATATTAACAGGAGATAATTACAATGCCTAAAAGTCAACCGATATTTCCGGAGCAGGCGTTTAAACCGGATATTATAAAATTCAGCGATATCCCCGTCTGCCAGTATAGCAAGTCGCTGGACGAAGAGAAGCAGATTTACACAAAAGACGACTTTTTGCGCATCTATCACGACATGCGCACGATACGCGAATTTGAGCACATGCTCAACGAAGTCAAGACAAAAGGCGCATACAACGGCATTGAGTACAACAACCCCGGGCCGGCGCACCTTTCAATCGGGCAGGAGGCCTCTGCTGTCGGACAGGCATACCCGCTTGACATAAACGATCTTTCGTTCGGCTCGCACCGCAGCCACGGCGAGATAATCGCAAGGGGGCTTGTGGCGATTCACAAGCTCGGTGAAGACGATCTTTACAACATAATGAAAAACTTCCTTGGCGGAGAGGTGCTTTCGGTCGTCGAAAAGTACATGCCGGCAGCGGATAATGTAAAGGCACTGGCTCAAAACTTCCTGCTTTACGGTGCGCTTGCCGAGATATTTGCGCGTTCGACCGGCTTCAACCGCGGACTGGGCGGCTCGATGCACTGTTTCTTTATCCCGTTCGGGCTCATGCCCAACAACGCCATCGTCGGCGGCTCCGGCCCGATTGCGCTGGGCGGCGCACTCTACAAGCGCAGCAACGACAAGCCCGGCATTGTCATTGCCAACATCGGCGACGGCGCGCTCGGCCGCGGTTCGGTGCTCGAGGCCATGAACTTCGCCTCTATGGACCAGTTTACAAAGCTTTGGGGTATGGACGGCAAATATTCGGACGCCGGACTTCCCATACTTTTCAACATATTCAACAACATATACGGCATGGGCGGCCAGACCTGGGGCGAAACCATGGGATTCGGCTATGCGGCGCGTCTGGGCGCGGGCTTCACGCCGACGCAGATGCATGCCGAGCGCGTCAACGGCTATGACCCGCTGGCGGTTATAGACGCGGTGTCGCGCAAGAAAGAGCTGCTGCTCGAAGGCAAAGGCCCGGCGCTGCTCGACGTGGTGACCTATCGCGTATCAGGCCACAGCCCGTCGGACTCGTCCACTTACCGCACCCAAGAAGAAATCGATGCGTGGATTGATGCCGACCCGATAAAAGCGTTCCGCGAAAAGCTGGTGAACGGCGGTATCGCCACCGTTGACGAGTTTGAGGCAATGGACGAGGCGATAGTGCGCCGCACGACTGAGGTAATGAAGCTGGCGATAAATGACGAGATTTCGCCGCGCATGGACCTTGACAAAGATCCGGACGCCATAGCAAAACTGATGTTCTCAAATGAGAATAAACCCAGCATGGACACAACACGCGAGCCCCAGATGCTCATGCCCAAAGACGAGGTTCCGCGTGTCAAGGAGATAAAAAACAAGGTTCGCACGTCGGTCGACAAGGACGGCAAGCCTGTTTCCAAAATGAGGCTCTACAACATCCGCGACGGATTATTTGAGCCGATTATAGACAAGCTCTATGAAGACCCGACACTGATAATCTACGGTGAAGACAACCGCGACTGGGGCGGTGCATTTGGCGTATACAAGAAGATGACGGAGGCTGTGCCCTATCACCGCTTCTTCAACGCGCCCATCTCGGAGGCGGCGATAGTCGGCTCTGCGGTCGGCTATGCTATGTGCGGCGGCCGCGTCATAGTCGAGCTTATGTATGCCGACTTTATGGGCTGCGCCGGCGACGAGATTTTCAACCAGATGGCCAAGTGGCAGGCAATGTCCGCGGGCATACTCAAAATGCCGGTTGTGCTGCGTGTGTCGGTCGGCTCCAAATACGGCGCGCAGCATTCTCAGGACTGGACGGCGCTTGCGGCGCATATCCCCGGCCTCAAGGTTGTGTTCCCCGCAACTCCTGCCGACGCCAAGGGGCTTATGACCGCGGCGCTGAACGGCACCGATCCGGTTATATTCTTCGAATCGCAGCGCATCTACGACAAGGGCGAGGACTTTTTGCCCGGCGGCGTGCCCGAAGGACATTACGAGGTAAAAATCGGCGAACCCGACATCAAGCGTCCCGGCAAGGATATAACCATCCTCACCATCGGCGCGGTGCTTTATCGTGCGCTTGAGGCTGCCGACATACTCGAGAAAAAATACAATCTCTCCGCCGAGATAATCGACGCACGCTCGATTGTGCCGTTCGATTACACGAAAGTGATAGAGTCGGTGAAAAAGACCGGCCGCATACTTATCGTCGGCGATGCCTGCGAGCGCAACTCGGTCATGAAAGACATGGCGGCAAACATTGCGGAGCTGGCGTTCGACTACCTCGACGCTCCGCCTGTGGCGCTTGGCAGCCGCAACTGGATAACGCCGGCACACGAGCTTGAGGAGTATTTCTTCCCTTATCCCGATGCGATAATCGACTGCATCCACGAGAAGATACTCCCGCTCGACGGTCATGTGCCGACGCATGACATGGGCGACATTGCCAAGATAGAGCGCATGCGTCGCGGAGTTTAATATAGAAAATATTTAATAGAGTGCGCAGTCCTGTCCAATGACGGACGGGGCTGCGCACCGAGTGCATGCTCATCAAAAAATCGGATATTTTTAGGCGGTTTAAATAACCGCCTTTTTTGGTAAGGCGTATGAAGATAATTGTAAACAATCACACCAATCCGTATTTCAATCTTGCCTGTGAAGAGTATCTGCTTGACAATGTGCCGGGCGAGCTTTTCATGCTGTGGCGCAACGAGCCGTCGGTTATAATCGGGCGCAGCCAAAACGCATTTGCGGAGCTTAACCTGGAGTTTATCCGCGAGCACAATATCAAAGTCGTGCGCAGGCTGACTGGCGGGGGCGCGGTTTTCCATGACCTTGGCAACGTGAATTTTACTTATATTGTGGCGCGCGAGGGCGCCGAGACGCTGGACTTTGAGCGTTTTACGCAGCCGGTTATAGAGGCTTTGCGAAAGCTGGGAGTGCCTGCCGAACTATCGGGCCGCAACGATATTGTGGTGCGTGCCGGGGGCGAGCTGCGCAAAATATCGGGCAATGCGCAGTGTGTGCGGCCGGCAGTCTTTGCGGCGGGCGGAGTTGACCGTATAATGCACCACGGTACGCTGCTGTATTCGGCGGACATGTCGAAACTGGCGGGCGCGCTGAATGTTGACCCGGACAAAATAAAGGCAAAGGGCATAAAAAGCGTGCGCTCGCGCGTGGCGAATATTGCGGACTTCCTTGCGGATGAGTACAGGGGCATGGATGCCGTGCGGTTTATGGAGTTTATGCTGGGTGAAACGCCGGGCGAGCGGGTGGAGCTGTCGCCGGCGGACGAGGCAGCAATACAAAGGCTCGCCGACGAGAAATATTCGGCGTGGGATTATACGTTTGGCAGCTCGAAACAGTATTCGGTGACCCGCAAAAAGTATTTCGAGTTCGGTACGGTCGAGGTGGGGCTGGACTCCGACTGCGGCGTTATATGCGAACTCAACATACGCGGCGACTTTTTCGGTGTGCGGGATGTGGCCGAGCTGTGCCGGCGTCTGCGAGGCGTGAGGCTTGAGCACGATGAGCTGATAAAAGCGCTTGACGGCGTGTCCGACTATATATTGGGCGCCACCCCCGCCGAAATTGCCTCACTGATATTGTGAGGGTGAGTGGCTTTTTGCCTTTATAGACTTCAGGGGAGCGGGATACGGGGGAGCTTTAAAGCTCCCCCGTAAAACATTTAAGCTTATTAATCTAATGGTGTTGTTTGCAGATTTTTTGGCAAGTGCAGTCTCGTTTCCGCTGTCTTTTGCAATATCTACACAACCCGTGCCGCATTTGCCGACGCAAATCGGCTGAATGCGCAGCATCCGTCGCGCCCGGTGACACACCGCTGCCGATAAACACACTCGCCGCCTGCTATTTCCAATATTTAATTGAATATCCGCTAATCAATCTATCACATTTCCCGAAAATTACTTTACTTTATGAAAACAATATGCTATAATCACTTTAAAGGGTTAACAGTGCCCAGCGCTACCGTTAAGGGGTGATAACAGCATGAGCGATAAAATTCGCGACGAGAACACCGATTTCTTGTTCCGCGCCATACTGACGCTGGACAGTCTTGACGAATGTTATAGATTTTTTGAAGACCTCTGCACCGTAAATGAAATAAAAGAAATGTCTAAAAGGCTCAAAGCCGCGCGAATGCTGCGCGAAAACTACATTTATACAGATATAGCGCAGGAAACCGGGCTTTCTACCGCCACGATAAGTCGCGTCAACCGCTGCCTGAAATACGGCAGCGACGGCTATGCCATTGTGCTTGAGCGCATGGAGAGGGAGCGCCGCCGCCAGTGAGCACAACAAACGGCTCGCAGCCGGCAAAGCAGTATACTGTGCTCGCCTCCTATTACGACGCACTGAACACCGGCGTCGATTACAGGGCAATAGCGGAATACTGCGACGCCGCGGCTCGAAAATGGGGGCTGCCCGACGCCGGACTCGCCCTCGACCTCGCCTGCGGCACGGGCGGCGTGACGCTCGAGCTTGCCGCGCTCGGGTATGACATGATAGGCATTGACATCTCGGAGGAAATGCTCGCGGTCGCAGCCTCAAAGCGCCCGCCGGACGGCGCGCAGATACTCTGGCTGCAGCAGGACATGCGCGAGTTCGAGCTTTACGGCACGGTCGGGGTGATTGTCTCCGCACTCGACAGCATAAACTATCTCACCGACCCGAAGTCGCTTTCCGACTGCTTGGGGCTTGTGCACAACTATCTTGACCCGGGCGGGTTGTTTATCTTCGACGTCAACACCAAATATAAATTCGAAAAGGTGTATGCCTGCCACGACTTTGTGCTCGAAGCTGACGGTGTGTTGTGCGCATGGCGCAGCGAGTATAGCGCAAGGTCGGGATTGTGCAGATTTTACCTATCGTTTTTCACTGATGAAGGGGACGGGCTGTGGCGCCGGCAGGACGAGCTGCAGACCGAGCGATATTGGAGCGACCGCAAACTCCGCGCTCTGCTCGCCGATACGGGGTTTGAACTTTGCGCCATAACCGCCGGATACGATGTGGACGCATTGCGGGCGGCGACGGCGGACGCGCTGCCATATGTAAATATAACGCAAAGCGATGAGCGGCACTGCTATATAGCCCGCGCGCTGAAGTAAAACCGCAGTTATTGTGTGCCGCCGATACGCCGGGCGTGCGCGGCGGCACACGAAAATATGCAAAAAACGGCATGCAGGACACATGGCTTTTTCTTGCATATCTGGCTTTAAAAAACACGCGAAAAAAATCAAAAAAGGTATTGACAAACGCAAAGAGTTGTGTTATAATATACCACGTCGCAGGGCAGAACGCCGGCGAGCAAAACCAACAGGTCAAGGGAATATAGCTCAGCTGGGAGAGCATCTGCCTTACAAGCAGAGGGTCACAGGTTCGAGTCCTGTTGTTCCCACCACGGATAAAAGAAGGCTGCGGACTTGCTCCGCAGCACTACCCGAAAAACTGCTCAATATTAGGCCCGGTAGTTCAGATGGTTAG
>DGDL01000097.1:5117-5646 GCA_002385415.1 Clostridiales bacterium UBA3953 | reverse complement strand
TTTTAAACCGCCGAATGCTTGTACCGTTTTATCCATCTCGGCTAGCACTCTTTTTTCGATTTTTGCATACTCCGAAGCGAAATTAGAGCTCTTTTTCATGTACATGTTTTGAATCAAATATCCGACTCCACCCCAGTTGTAGATAAAGCCAAGGTCATAAACGCGCGAGGCGAATATGATATCGAGCATTTCACCTGATTCCTCATCACGGATATAGCGTGTCTTGAGCGCGTTATCGTAATATGCTGCCGTGAGTGTGTCAACTGAATAATAAGCCATAGCCTCAAGCGTGACGCCCACAGCCTCGGTGTTTTGGCAATTATACGGAATCGAAAGCGCGGGAACGCAGATCGTGCTGATAAGGCAATTGTATTCTTTCTGTGTCTCGTCGTAAAGCGGGTAGGGAAGTATGCCGAACTCGAACTCGGCGTTTCTCAGGGCATTTATATCGACAAGAGCAAATGTGACAAATAGTACGCGTCCGGCGTTGAACATCTCGCTTACCTGGTCAAATCCCGAACCGCCGGTG
>DGDL01000097.1:4536-4937 GCA_002385415.1 Clostridiales bacterium UBA3953 | reverse complement strand
GATCGGAGAGCACTTTGTCGCCTAAACAGAGGTTTATGATCTTTTCAATCACATCGACGGCGCGTTGCGTATTTATGACAAGCTCAAGATTGCCGTTGCTGTCGTGCTTTGTGATTCGTTCGCCCGACGCAAAGTAGAATGAGTGCGGTGCGTTGCTCGCGCAGGACAGGCCCCACATATCTTCTTTTGTAAGCTTGCTGTCACCGTCAACATCGCTTGTTACGCCTTTTGACATTTCAAATACTTTATCGATAGTCCACTTGTTACCGTTTACAAGCTCGTAGGGACTGTCAAGGCGATAATCTGATATAAGCATTTTATTAAAGAACATTACCATCGTGCATTCGTTGTCAAGAATGCTTATATCGCCTGTGGTGAAAAACAGCTTGCCGTTCATTTTC
>DGDL01000097.1:0-4371 GCA_002385415.1 Clostridiales bacterium UBA3953 | reverse complement strand
ACAGCTTGCCGTTCATTTTCAGGTCAGTATTCGCACGCTGGTCCCACCAGGGATTATCAAGCTGAAGATAAGGAATGGTCTGCAGATCAAGGAAGAAGCCCTGCTGCGGCAGAGAAATGACATTGTTCATATACGGCATCATAACGTCATACTCGGTGTCGCCTGCAGTAAGCGACCTCCTTGCGACGTCCGACGCGTTTTCTACACAGTTTTGCGTGATTTTTACATTAAAACGATCTTCGATCTGCGTATTGCGTATGTAGACGGCGTCGTTGAAAAGCTCTCCGGTTTGCTGCTCTGCGAAAATTTCCTTGCTTGTATACCAGTCATACCCTAAATTTCTTTCAGTAAGGAAATTAATTTTCAGCCCCTCGTAATTTGCGTCCGGCAAGACAGGCTCAAGCTTGGTTTCTTCGCTCAATTCCGTTGTAGCTGCATCTGTTGTGTCAGCAGTGCTGCTCTTTGCATCACCGGCGCACCCCGCTGTAATCGAAGTTGCTATCAAAAAGACAAATATCGCAGACAATATTCTTTTTGTATTCACGCCATAACCTCCCAATTTTACCATTTACAGCAGTATTGTATTATATATCATCCCAAATTGCAATGGCGCGTGCTGAAATTAATTCTAAAATACCTTGCGTGGGATTTCAGTGTTGTCTTCAGATAATGCTGCATGGCAAACATTGAGTTTTGCCGCGCTCCACAAAATCGGCATGTCCGACTGCTTAAGACTATTGGCATACATACAAAAACGCAAAAACGGCGGAGGTATACCTCCGCCGCTCCAGTCTGAAGCCAAAATATTGGGCTTTTCGCTTTTCCGTTTTTATAACCTTGCCATCAATGATACATTGTGACCCATATATTTTTTGCAGATAACTATACTGCCGGGTTACACGATTTCTAACATATCAATCGCATTTTTCCGGCATTTCCGTCATGCGTAATCTCGCGCAGCCGTATGGGATAAAACGCTTTTTTACGGCCGGCCCTGTGGGCTTGCGCGACGACGGCTCGACTGCGCACACGCCATGTTCGAGTTTCCAGTCGAGAGGATACATATCCGTTTCGATAACCACCGGTGGTTTTGAATGAGAAAACGGAATATCCGAAACTTCGTTTTCATGCACCTCAAACTCGCCGCCGGCAAAGCCAAATCCCCATTCCGAGTCGGTATAAAGTTCATAGTCGCAGTAGGGGAATTTGCGCTCGACGCCATTTCTTGTGTATTCAAACGGCTTCCACTCTTCGCACAGCTCAAGCGAATAAAGCAGAGGCCCCCTCCACAAACACGCCATACCGCGCGGACGAGCTACAAGCGAGCACTGGAAATCAAGCTTAACTTCAATGCGGCTCTGTCCTGACCATACGCGCTTGATACGATAGAAGTCTCCGCATGCAGCCGGTGCGCCGTCAACATAAGCCGCCGCGGCTGCAGCAGGTATGCGAATTGAAAATTCAAACTCGACAGGCTTTTCTGTATCAATCGTGTATACGAGCACATTTTTGAACGGGTAATCGGTTTCAAGTTTACATTTAACCTCGGTGCCGCCGATGTCTATGCGCACCTCCGACGGAACAGGTATGGTCGAAGCAAGTCCGCCCGGGGTACGCATGTAGGTCGACAGCGCGAATTTGGGCCAGGCCTGATTGAAGTTTGCTGTGCAGCATCCGTAATTCGGCTCAAGACCGAACAGGTGAGATTCCCCGGAATTTGTGCGGAAGACCACATGTCCGTCGGGCAGCCTTGAGCACTGGACCTGATTTGTCATCTGGTCATACTGGTGTGTCCACATGTCTTCGCTAATGGTTGCAGGAAGAGCATTGAACGCCAGCCGCTCGAGCCTGTCACCCCAATATGGGTCGCCGGAAATAGAGAGCAGCTGTTCGTAGGAATACATCGCCTCAACCACACCGCAAAGCTCGGTTCCCTGCACCGGACTGTCACCCGATACACATTCGTCACCGGTGAAATGGCCGTTTGCCATGCCATGGTACCTATCAAGCGTTTCAATTGCGAGTCTTGCAAAACTGCTTGGGTCGCCGCCATAAAGCCGGCTTATCAGCGCGCCGGATTTCAGGCACATCGAAAGGTTTACGACATGCGTGAGGAATGTCCAGCGCCGCTGCGGAACCATATCCCTGTAATGCTCGAACAAGGTCTGATAGTCAATACCCTGAACCCTGAGCTTATGCGCAAGGTCAAGCAGCCACTCGTCACCGGTTTTTTCATAAAGCCAGAAAATCGGTATCAGCGCCTCAAACCATCTTGCGGCTCCCCAGTTAAAAAGCGTGCGAGAGTCGATATGGCTGTTGAAATTGCGCAAAGCCGCAGTAAGTGCCGGGACAATACGCTCGTCGCCCGAACATTCGGCATAAACCATCATGACTTTGGCCATCAGAATTAACGCCCACATATCGTAACCCCAGCGTTCTTCAGGCGCGCAGGGGCATATCCAGCCGTCCTCCTGCTGACGGCTCAAAATTGCGTCCATATACTTTTTCGCGCGGCTTTGCATATCTTTGTCGTCAAGCAGATACGCAAGCGGTATAAAACCGTCAAGCCAATATGGGACCCTCTCCCAGCCTTCTCTGTCCCCGCCGACCCATCGGCTGTCGCGTATATCCGGCCACATTTTATCGAGATTTCCGGAAAGCCCTTTTGCCTGTATTTCAAGCTGCCGTTTAAGCCATCCGAGCGGTTTTATATCGCGCGGCGGCAAAAACTCCATTGCAACAGGTTTAAGCATTTATGATTCCCCCTTCAACACTCTAAAAAATATTCGGTAGTGTTTAAGCTTTTTATCTGCATGTTTTTTCAACTACATTATATCAGAAAAAGGGGCCGATTGCACTACTTTTCATAGACTTTATTGCTAATTTATCCGCCCTTACTAAAACGGGCATATATAATTTGAAACCCAAAAGCGTACTTGCGGGCTTAATTTTAAAAAACTGAACACCTGTCCTGATACACATTGTATCAAAACAGGTGTTCAAATTTAGAATTTGTTTGTTTGTATTAGTATCTATTTATTTCCATTCTGCGGAGAAAGCGGCGTTGAAGTCACGGCCTCCCCAGGCGTCTTTGATGGTAACCACAATACAGTTTTCGCCTTCCTTTAGCAACCCTGCAATCGTGGCGGTATCGAGCTCATAATGGGTCATTCCACCATTCCAGTCCTGTTCAACGCAATTTCCGTCGTCGACAAAGATTTCGGTGCCGTTGAGGTAAACGTAAATGGTATTATCGTATAGGCAATACCAGTCGAAATAGTCAGCTGTCTTAAGCTTTTCGAGGTCGGTGACTTCAAACGATTTGTAGAGGATGAGACCATGGTTGCTTCCGGTCCAGCCAATCTCTTCCGCCGCGGCGCCGAACGGTGCTTTGGCGGTCGGCCATGACGAAAGCATCTCGGTATCGGTTGTGAAATTGGGGTTTTCGGCGATAAACTTCGCCATCTCGTCGTCAGCTTCGTCATAATATCCGCCGGGTGCGCTACCATCAACTACGCCGTCACCGTCGGTATACGGGCAGTAAAAAACATTGTAATGCCACTCGCTGTCCTGTTGGAAGAACACAACCGAAGCTTTTGTGGATGATTTTTCGTATTCGAGATACATGTCAAGCTCGCGTCCGCCCCAACAGTTTTTTATTGAGCAAGCGATGTAGTTTGTACCCGGCACAAGGAAATCCTTGATCGTGAGCGGTTGATCATCGATGTTATAGTTTATCGGCTCATAGTCACCGTTCCAGTCACCGATGCCGCAGTTGGCGTCATTTTTATAAAACAGCTTGCCGTTTATATAAATGTATACGGTATTATCATAGAAAACGTTGAGCGAGTAGTGTATGTCATCGCTAAGATCTGTGATTTCAAAGGTTTTGTAAACCATCAGGCCGTTAACATTCACCGGATCGGTGATGAAAGGCGTGTTGGATGCCATCATCGCGCTGATGCGGTCGCCGAACGGAGCGTATGTGATGTCCCAGCTCTCCATAAGTTTGGTGTCTTTATACCACTCGGGATTTTGGGCGATGAACGCCGCCATTTCATCGGTTTCCGGGTCGAAATAACCGTTTGGCTCACTGCCGCCGACTACCCCGGCTCCGTCTGTATAAGGGCAGACGAAGGTGGTGTAGTGGTATTCGGAATATTCCTCGAATATGTAGCCAATGCTGCTATCCTCGGTTTCGGCTTCGGTTTGGACAATGTCAGCGGCGGTCGTTTCTTCGGCTGCGGTGGTTTCTTCAGCAGCGGTTTCGGCGGCGGTTGTCTCTGAAACGGTTGTGCTCTCACCGCTTTCGGTGTTATCCGACGATACCTCATCGCTTGAACAGCCAGATGCTGTCTCTTATACACATCT
>DGDL01000021.1:21737-23111 GCA_002385415.1 Clostridiales bacterium UBA3953 | reverse complement strand
TCTCGTGGGCTCGGAGATGTGTATAAGAGACAGGAAGGGAAGCATTACATAGAACGCATTGGGGATAGAGGAAAGGAATGAAAGCGGCGGGAACTCGGCTGCAAACTCGCCAGCACGCACCTGGAAAATTGTAAATGCGCCGAATATAAGCGAGCCGAATATCGCTTTTGCGGGGCTCCAGCTTGCAAAGATAACGAGTGCCACCGCAATCCAGCCTTGACCGTTGACACAGCCGTTGTTCCAAACGCCGTTGCCGTTCAGAAGCGATATATATGCTCCGCCGATACCGCAGATACCGCCGCCCAGCAGGATGTTTACATACTTTATTCGCGTGACGTTGAGGCCGGAGGCGTCCGCGGCGGCGGGATTTTCGCCTGTCGCGCGCAGGTTAAGCCCGGCGCGGGTGTATTTGATATATGCCCAGGACAAAAGCGCGATTACTACCGCAAGATAAACGAGCAGGTTGTGCGAAAACAGCACTCGACCGATATAGGGAATATCGGACAGAACCGGAATCGGAATTTCGGCAAGTTTCGCCGAAAATTTTGCGGAAAGTTTGGGCGCGCCGCCTTGGGTTGCCGCTATAAGCATCTCGCCGAAGAAGTTTGCAAAGCCTGTTCCGAAAATAGTGAGCGTAAGACCGGTTACGTTCTGGTTGGCTTTAAGCGTTACTGTCAGAAACGCGTAAATCAGCGAGCCGAACACTCCGGCGGCAAATGCCGCAAGCAGCGAAAGCACAAGGCTTTCGGTATAAAGTCCGGTCAAAAAGCCGATGAACGCGCCCATATACATGAGTCCTTCGACACCGAGGTTGAGATTTCCCGCTTTTTCGGTGATAATCTCGCCGGTGGTACCATAGAGCAGCGGCGCTCCGGCTTTTATAGCGGCAAACAAAAAGTTAACAATTGTATTCATTTGCTTTCGCCTCCCGAGGCCGCTTTGTTATCGGTGTCGGTGTTTTTCCTCGAGCGAAGGACAATCTTATAGCTCGTAAAGAACATGGCACCGAGCACGGTGAATAAAATTATACCTTGCAGAATATCCGAAACTGCGGACGAAAGCCCGTAGGTGGACTCGGCCACGCCGCAGCCCTTGTCAAGCATGCCGATTAGCGCGGCAACGGCGACGGTAGCAAGCGGGCTGAGCTTTGCAAGCCACACGACGATGATAGCCGTAAAGCCGACGCCGCTCGCTATACCCATCGAAAGGGTATGCGTGGTTGCCTCGCCGGAAACTTGAAGCATGCCGCCGAGACCGGCAATGGCGCCCGAAATGAACATCGTGCGCATTATAACGGCATTTACGTTCATGCCGGCATAGCGGGCGGTGTTGATGCTCTCGCCGACGACCGCTATTTCATACCCGTGTTTGGTG
>DGDL01000021.1:0-21651 GCA_002385415.1 Clostridiales bacterium UBA3953 | reverse complement strand
ACCCGTGTTTTGTGCGTTTCAAGTACACCGCCATGAAAACGACAAGTGCTATGGCAACAATCCAGCTTATATCCAGCCCGAAAATCTGGTCGAGCCAGGCACGCTCCGGGAATTTCGCGATTTTGGGGAAGCCGCCCGCCGCGGGGTCGCGCCAGGGACCGTCGCGCAGATATTGGACAATATAAAGCGCGATGTAGTTGAGCATCAGTGTCAACAAAGTTTCGTTTGTGCCGAACCTGCACTTGAAAAAGGCAGGAACAAGCGCCCAAATCCCACCGCCGATTATACCCGCAAGCGCCATTAACAGCAAAAGCAGCCAGTGTGGTATGCTTTCGGGGAAGAACAGGGCGACAAAAGACGCGAATACCGCGCCCATGATGAACTGACCCTCGCCGCCTATGTTCCAAAACTTCATGCGAAAGGCGGGGATAACCGCAATCGAGGCAATAAGCAGGGGAACAATAATGCGTATAAGCGATTTTATCGAAAGCGCCGTGCGGAAACAGCCCGATATAACTGTGCCGTAAAACGAAATGGGGTTTATTCCGATGCAGGCGATGAGTATGCCGCCGGCAACGATCGCTATAAGTATAGCGTAAAGATTCAGCAGAAATGTCTCGGCGCGCGTCATCTCAACGCGCTTGACGAGCTGGAAACGAGGTTCGCGACCGACGGTGCCTGTGTTATTCATTTTCAACGACCTCCTCACCGTAACGCTCGTTTGATTTTGCGCCGGCCATAAGCAGGCCGATTTGCTCTTTTGTGGCGGTGCGTGCGTTGACAATGCCGGTGACCTTGCCGTGACACAGCACCATAATACGGTCGCAAAGCTCGAGCATGACGTCAAGGTCTTCGCCGATGTAGAGTACGCCGACGCCGCGTTTTTTCTGTTCGTTGAGCGCGTCGTATATTACATAAGACGAACCGATGTCCAGACCCCGCACGGGATAGGCGGTGATAAGCACGCTGGGGTCGACATGGATTTCGCGCCCGAGCAGCACCTTCTGAACGTTGCCGCCCGACAGCATGCGAACCGGCTGGTTTACGCCCGAGGTGACAACGCCGAGCTGCTCTATGACCTCTCTTGCCATTGCCTCCGCCTGCTTGCGCGGCGTGAATGGAGATTGGGGATCGCGATAGCTTTTCAGCATCATGTTGTCGGCGATGTCAAGCGAGGCGGCAAGCCCCATCCCCAGCCTGTCCTCCGGAATAAAGGACATCGAAATGCCGAGTTTTATAATCTCTCTCGGGGATTTGCCTTCGATGTTTTCTTTTTTATAAAGAATTGCGCCTTTTTTGATAGGATGCAGACCGGCTATCGTTTCGCAAAGCTCTTTTTGTCCGCTGCCGGCCACACCTGCGACGCCCAGTATTTCGCCTCCACGCAACGTGAAGCTCACGTCGTCAAGACGGGTAACGCCATCCTCGTCTTCGACCGTGAGGTGATAGACGTTTAAAAGCACCTCTGTGGGTTTGGTGTCCGGCCGGTCGATTTTCAGGGTTACGGGGCGACCGACCATGTACTCGGTCAGTTTTGCCTCGTCCGTTTCGGATGTATTGACCGTTGCGACCGACTCGCCGCGTCGCAAAATCGTCACCCTGTCGCTGATTTCAAGCACTTCGTTTAATTTGTGCGTGATTATGACGATGGCGCATCCCGACTCGCGCATCCTTCGCAAAATATCGAACAGCCGCTTGGTCTCTTGAGGCGTCAGAACGGCGGTCGGCTCGTCCAGGATAAGTATATTTGCGCCCCGATAAAGCACTTTGAGAATCTCTACGGTCTGCTTTTCGGAAACCGACATTTCATAAATTTTCTTTTCCGGGTCTATATACATTCCGTAACGCTGGGCAACTTTTCTCGCCTCTTCTATCCGGCTGCGACGGAGAAAAATGCTGCCCGGCGCACCGAGCACGATGTTGTCGGCGGCAGTGAGCACGTCGACAAGCTTAAAGTGCTGGTGGATCATGCCTATGCCAAGCCGCATCGAATCTTCCGGCGACCTGATGAAAACTTCTTTGCCGTCTACAAAAATCTGGCCGCTGTCGGGATGATATATGCCCGACAGCATGTTCATCAGCGTGGTTTTGCCCGACCCGTTTTCGCCGAGCAGGGCTAAAATCTCTCCGCGTCGTATGGTTAGGTCGATATTGTTGTTGGCTACGACGCTGCCGAAGGATTTTGTAATGCCGCGCAGCTCTATTGCGATTTCGCCGCGTTCGGAGATGTTTGTGCTGTTGTTCACGAAAACTCTCCCGCTTAAAATAAATGTTGGGCGGCGCAAAACAGGTAAGCAAAGCGCCGCCTTACTTGACCTTTATGGTCTGGACCCGAGCGGTTACCCGCCCGGGATTTTCTTTTCGAATGTTTATTATTGGGTGTCAGCTAATATTATTAGTGTCAACCAATATTAGTATTAGCCTTCGATTACGTTCTTGTAATACCAGTTGATACCGCCGGTGATGGTGGCGTCGTCAAGGCAGGGACCGCCGGCAGCAACGATTACATTGCCCTGGTTGTCGGTCAGGTCCTCGTCAACAATGGTGACGTTGGTGCCGTCGACTTTGATCTGCTTGCCGTCGAATACCTCAAATTCGCCGTCGATGATAAGCTGCTTAACCTGGTCGATGATCTCCTGGGTGCCGGGCTCGCAGTTTTCGGACAGCGGGGAAATGTCGACAAAGCCTTCCTTGAGACCGCCGAAGTAGTTGCCGAAGGACTCCCATGTGCCGTCAACAACGGCCTTAACGGCTGCCGTGTAGTAAACGCCCCAGTTCCAGATCGGAGCGGTGAGGTGGGCTTTGGGAGCCTCGGGCGTCATATCGGAGTTGTAACCGCAGCCCCAAACGCCGCGCTTTTCAGCCGCAAGCTGCGGAGCGGTTGTATCGCAATGCTGACCGATGACATCGCAGCCGAGGTCGAGCAGCGCTTCGGCCGCCTGGCTTTCAAGGTCAACGCTGAACCAGGTGTTGGTAACCTTTACATATACAACAGCGTCGGGGTTGACAGCGGCGATACCCTTTGCAAAAGCGTTGAGACCGCTGGTAACTTCGGAGTTGTCGATGCCCATGGCAGCCACATATCCGATTTTGTTTGTCTTGGTTTTAAGACCTGCGGCTATACCCGCAAGGTAACGGGCCTGATAAATACGGCCGAAGTAGTTGTTGAAGTTTGTGTCGTTGGACATGTAGCCGGTTGCATGTGAAAAGATTATGTCGGGATACTGTTCGGCAAGAGCGGCCATAGTTTCCATGTAGCCCCAGCTTGTGCCGAAGATTATCTTACATCCCGCCTCAATACATTCCTCAATCGCGGTTTTGGTCGCTGCCGCATCGTCGTCGGCAATGTTGTTCTTGCGGATGATCTGGGAATCTTTCAGTCCGAGGTTCTTCTGCATCTCGATGATTCCCTGATCATGTGCGTACGAATAACCGGCGCCGGCGCCCGGGTCGCCGATGTGAATGACACCGACCTTCAGGTCAGCCGGTGCATCGGAGTCCGAGCAAGACGGCAGAAATGCGGCGCCAACAATAAGAAGCGCCGTAGCCAATACGATCGAGATAATTCGGTTCATTGTCTAAAATCCTCCAAAAATTTAAGCCTTTCGGCTTTTTTTGCGATTATAAAAAATAAAGGGCTCACAATGCGCATGAAAGGCCATGCTTGTCCGCACTTGCCGCGCGAAAATCAAACCCTGCAAAATACAACAGCTTAACACGCGCGGCATGGGCGAAAAGCACATATGCGCTCAGTTGCGGAATCTAACCGTTCCATCACTCATGCTGTCGATGATGGCAAGCGATTCTATGCGGAAGCCTCGCGCACGCAGCGCATCTCCGCCACCCTGAAATCCCTTTTCGATTGCAATGGCCGCGCCGACAACTTCAACATCGGCGCTGGAGCAAATTTTGAAAAGTCCATTGAGCGCATTGCCGAGTGCGAGAAAGTCGTCAACAACGAGTATCCGCTCGTGGGCGCTTAAATATTCTTTTTCAACGACTAGGTCATAATCGCGCCCGTGGGTAAACGAGGCGACGCGAGCGGTATACACATTTTGCGACACGTTTTTCGTCTGTGCCTTTTTGGCAAAGAGCATGGGAACACCGAGCTCGCAAGCAACTGCAAATGCGAGCGGGATGCCCGATGCCTCAACCGTCAGCACCTTGTCGATTTGGCAACCATCAAACCGGGCGACTATCTCGCGCGCCATTTCAAGCGTGAGCGCGGGGTCGACCATGTGATTTAGAAAATTGCCGACTTTCAGTACATTTCCGGGAAAAACTTTCCCGTCGCGCAGTATGCGTTCTTTGAGCTGTTTCATAACCCGAACCTTTTCCGTAAAAAATTATACAATAAATTGTTTGGATTGCAAATAGCCAAAATAGCAGAATTTATACACTATATATTGTTAAAATTCTATGTATTATATGTAGTTATTATAACAATGGAAAAGCGCGCAAACCCGCTGTAAACGGGCTTGGCGCGCATCAAGCCTGTCCGGTTGTGCGAGAAGACACAACCCGTTTGCGGGCGTATCCGAGGAGAAACGTAATAGTGGGGCTGAGCACAAGATTTACTGCCAGCTCGAGCACAAAGTTCCAGCCCACGAGCACAAGGAAGATAAATGCGGTGGCATTTGTAAATCCTGCTCCCGCGGCCCATTCGCTTATTGTGGGCAGGAAAAATATGTAGCTTCCTATTATAAAAATACCGGTGTTGACAATAGGAGCGGTGGCTGCCGCCGCAACGGTCGCAACAAAATTATTTGCTTTGGAAAGCAGTCTATATACATATCCCGCGGCGATGCCGGCAAGCGTACCTTTAACAATAACGGTAATGATAGTGCCGATAATGTTTACGGCAAGGAAGGGGCCGGCGTCGGTCAACAGCACGACAATGCTGAACACAAATCCCAGCCAGCCGCCGGCGAGCGGGTGTATAAGTGCTGCGCCAATGACAATCGGAAGCAGCACAAGCGTTATCGAAAACGTGCCGAAACGGATGGTCGCGCCAACGGACTGGAGCACTATAACAATAGCGGTCAAAATTCCGAGGAGCGTTATGTTAAATACGTTTACCTTATTTCTTTTTTTACCGGTGTTCGCTGTGCCCAATTACAAAACCTCCGTAAAAATTTCGTCTACTGCACCAGGCCGTCAATTAAGACAATAAAATTTGGCCGATAAATTTAATTGTGCACTGTAATAGTAGATTATACCTTGCATCGGATGCTTTGTCAATAAATTTATATCCATAACTATATGATAAAAATTCAGGAAAACTATTGACAAAATTATAGAAACGGTGTATTATTGTAATAGTGTACTAATCCAATAATACAGACTGGGAGGAGAGGTCAGAATGGCCTGGGAACTTAACGGCGAGCGGCCAATTTACCTGCAGCTTGTCGAGCAGATCCGGCTGCGCATTATCTCCGGCCGGTATGCGCCGGGCGAAAGGTTGCCGTCTGTGCGGGACCTTGCTGCGGAGGCGGCGGTTAACCCGAACACGATGCAGCGCGCGCTCGTCGAGCTCGAATCGTGCGGCCTTGTGATAACACAGGGCACAATGGGCCGTATCGTGACCGACAGCAATGAAATTATAAATGCTGAGCGCAAAAAAATCGCCGAAAGTTATGCAGCCGAGTTTGCGTCAAAAATGACCGGGCTTGGACTGTCGGAACAGGAAATAAGAGATTATATGGAGGAGGCGTTAAGCAATGAATCAAAACAGCGGCTTTGACAGCCACGAAATCAAAGCAGGGGAGCTTGAGCCGGCAGTCCACGCCGGCCGGTCGACCGATGAGAGCAGAGAAGAAAGCGGCTCCCAAAGCGTCGTCCCGCTGCTTGAGTGCCGCCGTCTGACAATGCGTTATGCGGGCAACAGAGATGCGCTGTCCGACATATATCTGAAAATTTACGGCGGGCGCATAATAGGTCTGCTCGGGCCGAACGGCAGCGGCAAAACCACATTTATCAAGCTGGTTTGCGGTCTTTTGCGTCCGACCTCGGGCGAAGTGCTCATAAACGGACACGAGCCGGGAGTAAAGTCAAAGCTGGCGGTGTCCTATCTGCCGGACAGAATATATCTCAACGACTGGATGCGCGTGCACCAGCTTGTATCCTTTTTCGAGGATTTTTACGACAACTTTGATGCGGAAAAAGCCTACTCGATGATTTCAAGGCTGGGAATAAACGCCGGCGATAAGCTGAAGAACATGTCAAAAGGCACGAAAGAGAAGGTTCAGCTAATCCTGACGATGAGCCGAAATGCCTCGCTTTACCTGCTCGACGAGCCTATAGGAGGTGTTGACCCTGCCGCGCGCGACTTTATTTTGAGCACTATATTGACAAACTACAATCCCGGCGCGACGGTTATCCTGTCCACCCATATCATATCGGATGTCGAGCGCATACTCGACGACGTTATATTCCTGTCAAACGGTAAAATAATGCTTGCCGGCGCCGCGGACGACATAAGGGCGAAAAACGGCTGTTCAATAGACGATCTTTTCAGGGAGGTGTTCAAATGCTGACAAAACTGCTGAAATACGAGTTTTTGTCGACGGGGCGAATCTTTTTGCCGCTGTATTTAACGCTTGTGGGCGTGTCTGCCATTTTAAAGCTGTTTATAACCATCGAAAGAAGCATTGATTTGATGATAGTGCCGCAGGTGCTTTTTACATTGCTTTATGTGGTGCTTATTGTTGCGGTGTTTGCGCTGGTGTATATACTTGCCTGCATGCGGTTCTATCGGAATCTGCTCGGCGACGAAGGCTATCTAATGCACACACTTCCCGTAAAGCCATACGAGCACGTACTCGCAAAACTCATAACCTCGATTGTATGGATGCTGGCAAGCATTGCGGTTGCTATACTGTCGGTTATAGTATTGGCATATCAAAAAGGGTTTTTCAGGGATATGTTCAATATGCTCGGGCAGTTGCTTGAGGCTATTGGCGTGTACTGGAGCAAACCGTCGTTTACCTTTACCGTCGTCTCTTGTTTAGTCCTCGCGGTGGTTACGACCGTCACCGGCTTTATGATGTTTTACGCCTCGATGGCTGTCGGTCAGCTGCTGCGCGGCCACAGGATTGTAGGCTCAATACTCGCATACTTCGGGTTTTATACCATATCGCAGATTATATCCCTGATAATGGTGCTTGTTTTGTCCCGCACCGAAATATGGGAGGCGCTCGAGGCAGGCAACTTGAGCCTTATAAACATGGGAGCATGGAACCCGTTTTCGGCGTTCTTTGCCATTGCCGCCTGCTTAAATCTCGTCTTATGCGTTTCATACTTCGTTATAACAAACTATATGTTGCGCCGCAAGCTCAATCTTGAGTAAATCGGCGCGACGTGCAGCGAAAGGACGCCCGGCGTCCTTTTTTTTGCGCCGGTCAACCGAAAGGTTGACTTGAAATGCCCGAAATGTTATACTGTGAAAGTGATTACAATTTCTACTTTTACTTATGATTAACTGATGAACGGAAATACATGCGAAAAACCTGACAGAATTATAGCGGATATAACCGAATACATATTTGTGTCGGACCCTCCGTCACCGGCAGACGTTATTTTTGTCCCGGGCGGCGTGTTTGCAAGTCTTGCCGAGCGCGCCGCAGAACTTTACAGGCAGGGCATGGCTCCCAAAATTATGCCGGCGGGGCGATACAGCGTTAAAATAGGGAAGTTTGCGGGGGTTTTGGACAAACCCGAAATATACAGCGGCGATTATGCCACCGAGTGTGAGTTTTATACCGATGTCCTGCTGAAAAACGGCGTGCCTGCCTCGGCTGTAATTTGCGAGGATCGCTCGATGCATACGCGGGACAACGCGTTTTTCTCACGCGAGCTTTGCGACTCGCTCGGTATCAAAGTGAAAAGAGGGATAATCTGCTGCATGTCATTTCATGCGCGCAGGTGCCTGACGCTTTATAAAATGGCTTTTCCGGATGCCGAAATATTGGTGTCACCGGTTGACTGTTACGGTATAACGCGCGACACCTGGTTTTGCTCGGCTTATGGCGTCGAGCGGGTGACAGGCGAGATAGCGCGCTGTGGCAGCCAGTTTGTGGACGACATAAAAAACTACCTCGGTTTGTGATACGGTAAAATTATAATAAAAAACCGCCCGCTCGGGCATCAGTCCGGGCGGACGGCTTGCTGTGATTTCATTGTGCAGGCGGCACGGCTACGGGCTGTTTGAGAGCATTGCTTCGATAAAAATACCGTATCCTTTTGTCGGATCATTTATCATAACATGTGTAACCGCTCCGATGAGCTTGCCGTCTTGGATTATCGGCGAGCCGCTCATTCCCTGAACGATGCCGCCGGTCAGCTCAAGCAGCCTCGGATCGGTAATGGTGACTATAAACGACTTTGTTTCACCGTCATTACGGTTTATATTCGAGATTTTAACCGAGTATTGCCCGACAGAGTCGCCGTCGACCGTCGTGTAGATAACCGCGTCGCCCTCTCTCACTTCATGGCGCAGGGCGATGGGTATCGGCTCGCTAACTATATGCTCGGGCAGAGATGAAAGCACGCCGTAAACGCCGACATTGGTGTTGGCGAGCAGGCTGCCCATTTTCTCCGCACCGAAATAGCCTTTCAGCTCGCCGGGCAGACCGATGCGCCCGCGCGTTATCCCGCTGATGGTAACGTCCGACACGCTTCCGGTCAAAAGAGGCATAAGGTCGCCGGTATCCACATCGCATATACCGTGACCGAGCCCCCCGAACTCAAGCGTTTCCGGTATGATATAGGTTATTGTCCCGATGCCGGCGGTGCTGTCACGTATCCAAATACCGGCTTTATATTTGTTTTCGTTTTTGTCCCATCCGGGAGTGACCTTGAAAGTATACTCGCTGTCCCCCCGTGTAACGATAAAGTCCAGCGGTTTTCCGCCCGATGCTTCGACGATTGCGGTGACTTCCTCGATGCTGTTGACCGGTTTTCCCGATATTGAGGTTATAATGTCTTTCACCCTTATGCCGGCATTGTAGGCAGGACTTTGCGAGTCGCCGGTCGCGATGCCCACAACGATAACGCCTTGAGTGTGAAGTTTTACACCGAACGGCATACCGCCGGGGTAGACGAGCATTCGGTCATACACGTCAACCGTGACGTTTTTCAGCGGTAAAAGTCCGAGCAGCTTTGCCGAAAGAGTAATGCGCTTCGGGGTCTCGCCCTCTGATTTTGAAAATGCCGCGATCGCTTCGCCCTTCGGGGCTTCAAGCGTGCACAGAGGCAGTTGCGGCGTTCCGGTTCCGCTGTAGACCGACAGCCTTCCGGGAACGATAAAGTCGCCGATTCCGGCAAGTGCAGCCGCCGCTATTACAACGGCAAGCGCGCAGGAAAGGAACGTGCGCATCCCGAGGTGTGCTTTGTTGCGGTTCATACGTCCGTATCCTTTCGTAAAGTTAAATTGCATCCGGGATTTTGCCGTATCCCGCCGCGCGGCCGCCAGTTTTTTCTTGTGCTTTTCAAGATAGAGCCTCACAGAATATTAGTTTAGGGTTGTTTCAACCGGGGAAAATGCGCTTTGCCACTTATATTGTTGACATCCGCTGTGCGGTACAATCCATGCGGCGTCGGCTTTGCGCGATATTATTTTGCGATTGCCCCGATACGTTTATGAGTTGAAATTTTTTCGTCCTATGGCACTGTAGCCGAGCTTAATGGTTTGTTGCGGATAATAACAAATTACAAAAATTAATAAAATATTACAATGAATTGGCTTGTGAGTGTGATATAATTATGCCTAAGCAAAAAAACGAAAGCGAAAAGCGGGGAGAGCTTTTTGATGCCGCTCCCGGATGCCGCGACCCAAACCGTGTGCTGCCAGCCATATACAGGCTGACCGGCTGCGGATGCATGATGTTGTCGGCGGACGGGGAAATCCTCTGCTGTGTGGGAAGCTGCGGCTGTGCATGCCCCGCAAGCGACAAAAAAAGCTCGGAAAACGCCGCCTGCTCGCCTTCGGAATGTCACGACGGCGACGGCAGAGGCCAGGACTGCATAACGGCGCATCTTCACGCGGCGTATCAGGCAGAGCGGTTCGGCGGAAAATACATCTACTTCTGTCCGTCGGGACTGGTGTTTTGCATAGCTGAGATACTTGGCGAGCGTGAAAACAGATTCCTTGTTTCCGGCCCGATTATGGCAACCGCCCGCGAAGACTATATAGCGGACGACCTTGCCGAGCCTTTTAGTGCCGATGCGCAGCCTTGCGAGGAAATGCGGCGCTACACAGCGTCCCTGAAATATCTGCCCGCGTCGGATATAACATGCCTGTCCGACCTTGTTTTCATGGCGGCAAACCATATAAGCGGATATAATTACACAAAGCTGGTGAGCCGTCAGGAACAGGCAAAGCAGCAGCAGGAGATAAACGACTATATCCAAAGCGTCAAATCCCGCATGCTGCTCGGAACGGAAGCCCTCGACCCCTATCCCTATGGCAAGGAAAAGAAGCTCAAGTGGGCGATAATGACCGGCAGCGAAGCCGAGGCGCGCGAGTTGCTCAACGAAATTCTCGGGCATATATTCTTTGCCTCGGCAAACGACCTCGACGCGATAAAAATACGCGCGATGGAGCTTGCGGTCGTTATTTCGCGCGCGGCGCTTGAGGGCGGAGCGGAAGCAAGCAGCGTATATCTGCTGAACCCAAAGTTTATCTCCAGCTTTTTTGCGCTGGACACTATCGAGGATATCTGCTTTGAGCTTTCCAAGATGCTGCGCAGGTTTACGGAGGAAACATTCAACCTGACGAAAGTCAAGCATCTTGACCTTTTGTCCCGCGCAATTTCGTATATCCGCTCAAACTACATGCATAAAATTACGCTCGAGGACGTGGCACAGCATGTAATGCTCTCGCCGTCTTACCTTTCAAAACTCTTTAAGGAAGAGCTTGGCACAAATTTTAACCGTTTTCTCACATCCGTGCGCATCGAACGCAGCCGAGTGTTGCTGCTGTCCGATGAGCTTACGATAGCTGAGATTGCCGAGTGCTCCGGATTTTTTGACCAAAGCTATTTCAACAAAGTTTTCAAGCGTGAAACTGGACTTACGCCGAAAAAATACCGCGAACTGCGCGGTGGTGCGACCGGCGCGGTTTAAAGCTGAAAATCAATATCGATTTTTTATATAATACCCGACAGCACGCGGCGCGATTACGCCGAAGCTATATAAAATATCAGACAGAGGAGCAACAAAATGTCAATTTTAAATGAAATTGCCGAAAAGTTAATGCAGGGCAAAGCAAAAGACATTAAGGAACTGGTTCCCAAAGCGATCGAACAAGGAATCGCGCCTAAAGTGATCCTTGAAGAAGGCCTTCTTGCCGGCATGTCCGTGATAGGCGAAAAGTTCAAAAACAACGAAGTTTATGTACCCGAAGTGCTTATCGCGGCACGCGCGATGAAAGTCGGCACCGAGATCCTCAAGCCCCATCTCGTATCCAGCGATGTAAAGCCCGCCGGCAAAGTAGTATTGGGCACGGTTAAGGGCGACTTGCACGACATCGGCAAAAACCTCGTCAAGATGATGATGGAAGGCAAGGGAATCGAGGTTATCGACCTTGGCGTCGACGTGGCTCCCGAGCAGTTTGTCAATGCCGCAAAAGAACATAACGCACAGGTAATCGCCTGCTCGGCGCTGCTGACCACCACGATGGGCGTTATGAAAGACATCGTCGACCTTTGCGTTGCCGAAGGCATCCGCGACAAGGTCAAAATCATGGTGGGCGGCGCTCCCATAACGGATGCGTTCTGCAAATCCATAGGCGCCGACGCATACACTCCCGACGCCGCGTCCGCTGCCGATGTAGCACTCGATTTCTGCAAACAGGCAAACGCATAAAAGAACATAACATAAATCCGCCGCAGGCCAAAAGGCTTTCGGCGGATTTTTTTCGCATTTGTAAAAATAATGTAAGCGGCATGTTTTGTACCGGCGACGCTTGTATTTTTAAGTAAACATGGTATAATAAACACACAGGGCATCACGGAGGGTAACTTTTTATGGCAAATCGAATAATAAGAGGATACGAGCCCGACAGTATGTTCGGGTTTTTTGAAGATATATCGGCGATACCGCGCGGTTCGGGCAACGAAAGCGGAGTAGCCGACTATCTTGTCCGGTTCGCACATGAGCGAGGCCTCCACTATGTGCGCGACTCCGCAAACAACGTTTTTATAAGGCGGCCGGCCTCTCCGGGACGGGAAGGCGAACCCGCTGTGCTGCTACAAGGCCATATCGACATGGTTTGCGTCAAAACGCCCGGCTCGACGCACGATTTTGAAAAAGATCCCATAGAACTTTATGTCGAGGGCGACATGCTGCGCGCCAGGGACACAACGCTCGGTGCCGACAATGGCGTGGCGGTTGCTGTCATGCTGGAGCTGCTTTCGGGCGACTACAGCATTCCGCCTCTTGAGTGCCTTTTCACCGCCGACGAGGAGACCGGCATGAGCGGCGCATTCGGTTTCGACTGCTCACAGGTAACCGCAAGAAAACTGATAAATCTCGACTCGGGGACTGAGGGCGTCGCAACCGCCGGCTGTGCCGGTGGCGCCAGATACAATGTCTCGCTGCCCTATGAGCGCGTGCCGGCGGCGGATAAAGCGATAACGCTCGGGATTACCGGACTTGCGGGCGGCCACTCGGGCGGGGACATTCACAAATACCGCGGAAATGCCATAAATATTGCGGGCAGGATGCTTGCCGCGCTGTATGAACGAAACCCGTTTTGCCTTGTAACCGTTTCGGGCGGTGCAAAAGACAACGCAATCCCCATAAACTGCACAGCCGTCATAGCCGTGCACGACCCCGCGGAGGCAACCGCATTTCTGCTTGAGCAGGAATCAATTGTCCGCTCGGAGCTTCCGCCGGAGGACAATGGTTTCAAAGTCCGCATATCAAAACCAAAGAATGTGGAGAAAACGCTCACGTTTGCCGACACCAGCCGCGTTATATCCATGCTGACTCTGTTTCCGCGCGGTCCGCAGGCATTTTCGCGCGATATGCCGGGACTTGTGGAAACGTCGGCAAACCTCGGCGTCGTATCCGATGACGGCAGCGAAATTGCGGCGCAGTTCCTGCTCCGTTCGTCTATAGAAAGCAGGCTTGACGAGCTTTTGCTCTATTTCACACGGCTTGCGCGATTTATCGGACTTCGTGCCGAGTGGCACAGCCGATACCCGGGCTGGAGATACAATCCAAACTCCGAGCTGCGCGCGAAATTTATAGAGGCCTACAACTCACTTGAGGACAGAAAGCGCGACGCTGCTGTCGAGTGTACCCATGCGGGCCTCGAGTGCGGCATTTTCGTCGGCGCAATACCGGGACTGGACGCAATTTCGATTGGCCCGGACCTTTATGACCTGCACACGCCGACCGAGCGCGTAGACCTGCGCTCGTGGGAACGTTTCTTTAAGCTCGTCCTTAAAATGCTAAATTAAAAAGTCACATATCGCATGTTTTTTCAGGAGGAACCTATGGTATACAACCATTACAGCCACTCTTTGCGCGACAAGATTAAAACTTCCGCCCGCGTATACGAACGCTTTATATTCAAAAAAGCGGGCGAGCTTAAAAATACCGCAAAGCTTGAGACAACCGAGCATCTTCGCACTGTTCCCGAAACCGGGCTGACCGCATTCGAAGGCGGTTTCCGCTGGGGCGGCGAATGGAAGAATCTTTGGGTTGTCGGCGATGTCACCGTGCCCGAAGAAGCGGCGGGCAAAAAGCTCTATGCCGTTCCCAAAACCGGCGCGGTGGAAATCCTGTTCTTTATTGACGGCAAACCCGCCGGCATATTCAACAGCAAAAACGACTTTTTCGGCGGCATGCACTCCGCACAGCTTATCTGCGATAATGCCGTGCCCGGGACAACCTATAAGCTTGCGTTCGAGTGCTATGCGGACCACTTTTGTGCAGGCACACAGCCGTTTGAGCGCTATGGACGCCGGGGCAACGAGCGCACCGACGAGGAGTTTATGCGCAACTATGAGGGCATAGACATCTGCATAATGGACGAGACCGTAAAGGACTTCCTTTTCGACCTTAAAGCCGTTATGCAGCTTGCCGAGGTGCTGCCCGAAAACAACTTTATGCGCAGCAAGGCGCGAAACGCGCTCGAGCGCATGTTCCCGGTATTCGTACAGTATCCGGCTGATGTACCCGAAGAGGTTTGGCGCGAGGGCATCGTCAAGGCGCGCGAGATTTTGGCAGAGGTTCTCTCGATTCGCGGCTCGGACGGACAGCGCGGCATAGTCGGCGTCATTGGGCACTCGCACATGGACACCGCATGGCTTTGGCCGGTCAGCGAGACTATCCGCAAATGCGCGCGCACCTATTCAAACGCGCTCAGTTTGATGAAGCAGTATCCCGAATACAAATTCGTCCAGCCGTCGGTGCTGCATCTTGACTGGATGCGCCGCTACTATCCCGATATTTTTGAGGAAATCAAGAAACAGACCGCAGCCGGCAGATATGAGCCTAACGGCGGCGTTTGGGTCGAGTGCGACTGCAATATAACCTCAGGCGAGTCAATGGTTCGCCAGTTTTTGCACGGACAGCTTTATACCCGCAAGTATCTGGGCTATGAAGCAGACTCTTTCTGGCTGCCCGACACCTTCGGCTACAATGCTGCGATACCGCAGATAATGAAGCAGTGCAACGTCAAATATTTCTACACCCAGAAAATCGCGTGGGGCGACCTGACCGAGTTCCCGTACGACACCTTTATCTGGAGAGGCATTGACGGCACCGAAGTGCTCACCCACTTCAACCGCATGCATTGCTTCCCGGACGTCAAAACGACCGTCGAGGCCGTAAACGACATCAAGCGCAAGGAAGTCTTTGACGGCAGGCTTGTTGCATTCGGTTTCGGCGACGGCGGCGGCGGGCCGACCTACGGCATGCTTGAGGACCACAGACGTGCAGCCGGCCTTGCGGGCATTCCGGAGCAGTACTACTGCACCATAAGCGAGTTCATGCAAGACATCGAAAAGAATGCGGTGAATCTGCCCGTTTACTCCGGCGAGCTTTATCTTGAAACCCACCGCGGCACGCTGACCTCGATACACAATGTCAAGCGCGACAACCGCAAAGCCGAGTTTGCGCTGCGCGATATGGAGTTCCTCGGCGTGGCAGCCGGCAAGCCCAAGCATGAGCGCTCGGACGAGCTGCTGGAAGTGCTGCTTATAAACCAGTTCCACGACATACTCCCCGGTACGTCGATAAACGAAGTCAATGAACAGACCAAACGTGAGATGGACAAGCTTATATATGACCTTAAGACCATCTCAAACGAGTATGCCGCCGAGCTGACCGAGCAGTGCGACAAATCCGTAACATTCTTTAACACGCTTTCCTTCAAGCGAAACGACAATATTTATATTGAAAACTTCGAGGGCTGCCTCGAGGGCGCGAAAGTACAGAAAGTTACCGACATCATGGGCCGCAATATAGCGGTTGTCGGCGGCGTCGAGCTTGATGCGTTCGGCGCAAAGACGCTGGCAGTGACCGATGCTGCGTGCGAAGGCTGCGAGTCGCCGTTTAAGTTTGACGGTACGACGCTCGAGACACCGCATCTCGTCGTCAAATTCGGCGAAGGTTACGGTATTGAATCGCTTGTCGACAAAAAGACGGGCAGAGAAGTGCGCAGACCCGGCTCCGAGCCGCTCGGAACCTTCTGGATGGGCGAAGACGTGCCCCAGTCCTGGGACAACTGGAACATCGACTATGACCAGAAGTTCAAGATGAAGCCGACCGGCAAGCTCGTTTCGCGTGAAGTCGCCGCTGACGGCCCGGCAGAGTTCAGAGTGCGCCAGAAAGTGCAGCTTACCGAAAAAACCAGCCTCGTTCAGGATATAATCTTTTCGGCGACCTCGCCGCGCGTCGATTTCCACACGGCAGTCGATTGGAACGAAAAGCACCAGCTGCTCAAAGTCGGCTTTGATGTGGACGTATATTCGCAGGTCATAAAGAACGAAATCCAGTTCGGGCACTTTGACCGTCCCACAACCTCCAACAACGAGTTTGAGGCTGCAAAGTTTGAGGTTTGCAACCACAAGTGGAGCGACCTTTCCGAATCCCGTTTCGGCGTTGCGCTGCTCAACGACTGCAAATACGGTATTTCCTGTTTCGAATCGGACATGCGCCTGTCCCTGCTCAAGAGCGGCACCCGTCCGGATACCACCGGCGATGCCGGCCTGCATGAGATGACATACTCGCTGTTGCCGCATGAAGGCGCATTTTCGGCTGAAACCGTTGTGCGCGAAGCATATATGCTCAACGTGCCGGTGTTTGTCGCAAAAGGCAGCCTGAAGGCAGGATACGAGGCTCCCGTGCTTGTGTCGGCTCCCAACGTGATAGTCGAGGCAGTCAAGCCCGCCGAGCTTATCGAAAATGCCTATGTGATTCGCCTTTACGAGTGCGAGCGCAACAAAACTGTCTGCGACATCAAGTTCCCGAGCAGGGCAAAAGCGGTTTACGCCGCCAACATGCTCGAGGATTTGGGCGACGAGCTGCCTCTCCAAGACGGCACGCTTAAGACCGAATTCCGTCCGTTCGAGATCAAAACCTTTGTTGTAAAATATTAGTACTCGCATAGGAAAAATAAGGAAATACTTTGTTCATCATTTGACAATAATGCGTTTATGCAAGATTTACAATAATGTAAACACATGCCAATTGCTATTGTATATAATACAAATGGCATAAGTTAACAAATGATGAAGGGAGTATATTCCATGTCAAAAAAACTTATTGCACTTCTGCTGGCGCTTATGATGGCCCTGCTTGCTTTGACCGCATGTGAGCCGAAAGACGAAGATAACGGCGAAGACACTACAGCCGAGGAAACGGTAGGCGCAGAAGTCGGAGCGGAGGAGACCGAAGCCGAAGCCGCCGAATAACCGGCGAAGGTTGGTCGGCACGGCGTTTAACCGGTGTCCAGTATTCCATCATCCCTCATCTCGCAGACCGGACACGCACAAACTGTCGAAACCCAAGCGATTGCATAAAGAAACGCGCGCCCTTTCGCCGGGGCGCGCGTACTTAATATATTCGGTTTTTAGCGGTATCGACCCATAGTCAGTCGCCGAGGCGCGATACAATGTCGCGTATGCCGATGCCGGTTTTAAGCGCAAGCTCGGGAAGGTAAGACACGGCGCTGTTCATGTAATCGGTAAGTTTGTCCTTTGCGCCGTCGATTAATTCGAGGTCAAGCGTAAAGGCATATTTGCCCAAAGTCAGCCTGCCTTCGCTGTCGTTTATCTTTTCATAGCTGACTACCTTCTCGTCCTCGCCCGCTATAATCCTGTATTCGATTCCGAATGCCGCCGCCGCTCCGCAGATGATGGCGGCGCAAATCGTAAATTGAAGCGCACATTTCAGCAGATACCTTATCATTTAAACCATCCCGCTTTTTTATGTCATATCCTTGCGATGTTAATACCCGCGAGCGATGAGTTCGGACAGCACCGACGCGATTTGGACGCCTGCGGCTTTCGCTTCGGCTAAAGTATTGGCGCAGGTTCCGACCTCGATTAAAAGGTTTCGATAGCCGTACTGCGCGTTAAAGGATGCCCGCCTGAGGCTGACAGGACGCATCATGCCGGGAAAGCGCTCTGCCGCAAGCGACTGTGCGGCGAGTGCAAACGCCAAATTGTCCTGCCAGTGCGGATAATCGGCGCCGCCAGCGTCGGTTCCGACCACGAACATAACCTGTGCAACAGATGTGCCGTTTTGCTCGTAAACGCACTTTGTTATTGTGCCGGTTGAGATAAGCGCGTCGCGGTGAACATCGAATATGTACTTTATCGACGGGTATTTTTTTAGATAGGCTTTCACCGTGGCGAGCGAGTTTTTATAGGAGTCTGCGTACGATACGAGATCATGCATGGTTTCGCAGTGGATTGCGGGGATTCCATGCTTTAATAACTCGTCTCGCATGGCGCGGCCGACAGCCACAATATTCTGCGATGTATTTGTGGAGCGGGGCAGGTTATCGGATGAGTAGGAGGTCGCGCCGAGTTGTGCGTAGCCCTCTGTCCCGTGCGTATGTATAATCAGCACAAGAGGTTCGGGAGTGACCGAAAGCGGCTTATATACGGCTGCGGGTTTGCTGTCGAAATTGTACTCGGCGAGCAGTACGTCAATGTCGGGATTATATGGCGTTTCGTTGTAATACTCGTAGATAGATTTTGCCGCAAGGTCTCTTGCCACGATTTTGTATTCGCCTTCTGGAGGTATTTCGCCTTCCTCTGTGTAAAATTGCAGGTCGTAATATTCAAGTGCATACGCTTCGCCGGGGGCGTCTATAATCTCGGTCAGCCAATCGGACTTTTCGGGTGTTTCGATGTTTTGAAGCTCCGTTTCGCCCGACCCTGAAATACCGCCGTCGACGGGCAGCGCGACAAATCCAAGCCGCGCCGCCGCCGAAACAAAAAGTGATGCCGCAAGCAGCACGGCGCAGGAGATTATGGCGCATGCGCTGTAAAGCTTCTCCAGCATTTTGTATCTGCCCACAAAAACACCTCCGAACCCGCCGGAAAAATCGAATTTACAGAATCGTGCTTTGTGCCGCGCCGGCTGGCTTAATTGCCGAGAAATGCGGTGTTTATCGCAGACGCTATAACCGACGAGAGGGCCTGCACCGAAATGTCGCTGTCACCGCGCGAGACAAAGAAAGAGCGTCCGTTTTCGAGTACCTCTTCAAGCGACTGCGGTATATCGTCAAAGCCCGCTTTCTCAAGCGCGTCGCATACGAGCGTTGACGAGTCGACAATAGTCGGCACGCCAATCGCGATAACAGGTATGCCAAGCTGCTCGGCATTAATGGCTTTGCGTGAGCCGCCGATGCCCGAGCCGGGCGAAATCCCGGTGTCACAAAGCTGTATCGTCGCTGCCAGCCTGTCTGTCGAGCGTGCCGCAAGCGCGTCGATTACCACAAGCAGCGACGGCCCCGAATTTTCAACCGCGCCGCGCACAAGTTCAAGCGTCTCTATTCCCGTTTGACCCACAACGCCGGGCGCTATTGCCGAGATTTCACGCGCTCCGAGCAGCTCGAAAAGCCTTGTGTCGCTGCCCTTTATATGGCGCGTGACGGTGATTTCCCGGACAGCGAGCGGGCCGATCGCGTCGGAGGTAATATCTCGGTTGCCAAGCCCGCATACAAGCACACCCCCGCCGCCGGGAGCAAGCTGCTCTGCCATCTCGCGAAGCGTATCGGCTATGATATCGATAGCCGCCTCGATTTGCTCGTCGGCGGCAATCCACAGCTTACCGACGCTTATCGTGACATAGGTTCCGACGGGGCGGCCGGTGACGGCTTCGCCGCGCTCGTTTATGACTTTAAGCGTTTCAACCTTGAAGCCGCCAATCGTTTCTTCGTTATACAATATGCCGGAATCTCCGGCGATATTCGCATCCTCGAGCGTCTCAAGCGGCGGCATGCTCTCCGCCGCAAGGTCGGTTCTGATGTATTTTTTAGCATTTTTCATATATATAATTTACCCCGGCAGCCGTAAAATATACGGTCTGCCTCTAATCGTTTGATTTTTTTGATATAACTACACTTGTTTATTATTCACAAAATAATTTAAAAAAATTGTGCAAATGTCTAAATGTTAAAAAAGTCGGATTTTCCGTAATTTTTGCCATTGATTATATTTATGTTTGATGGTATAATATGTAGGTAAATTCGGCACGCATTATTAGTAGGAGGAGCAAACCACATGAAGAAGATCCTGTGCCTGCTGCTGAGTCTTGTGCTTATCGCGGCCAGTGCTGTTTCTTGTGCACAAACCGATGAGGAAAGCACCGACAAAGGTGCAGTAATCCCGGTATATCTCACCACGGAAATATATGACTTCGACCCCGCAACAGCATATACTGACGACGCGGCGACAAAAATCCTTGGAATGGTTTATGAGGGGCTCTATAAATTCGATAAAAACGGCAAAGTTGTTCCGGGAATTGCCAGTGACTATAAAATCAAAGAAGACCCCGAAAGCGGACTGTACGAGCTTGAGATTTATTTGAAAGAGACTGCATGGTCAGACGGGCGCTCCGTTCAGGCGGCCGATTTTGTTTATGCTATCAAGCGCGTGCTTGAGCCCGAGTTCAGGGGCGAAGCTGCTGCCATGCTCATGGAAATAAAGAACGCCAGAGCAGTCAAAGCCGGCGACATGTCTATAGACGACCTTGGCGTGTACGATTCCGATACCAAGGTCATACAGATTCAGTTTGAGCGAAAGATAGATTATGAGGCGTTCCTTGCAATTCTTGCAAGCCCGATGCTTTACCCGGTAAGAGAGGACGTTGTTGCGAAGGCTACCGACTGGTCGTCCAACACCTCGATTCTGGTTTGCAACGGCCCGTTTGTCGTGCGTACTTTCGTGCCCGGCAAAACGCTTATACTCGAACGCAACATATATTACTATCGCGACATCGTAAACGATAAACAGGACAAGTATGTAAAACCCTATCGCCTTGCAATCAACTTTGCAATGACGCCAGACGAGCAAATGGCCGCATTTGAAGAAGGCAAGCTCGCGTTTATAAGTGAGCTGCCGCTCTCAAAGCGTGCTGAATATAAAGATCAGGTTAAGTCGAGAGACACGCTTACCCAGCACGTTTATCTTTTCAACACCAAAAAGGCTCCGTTTGACAACCCGGATGTGCGGCGTGCGCTTTCTCTGGCTATTGACCGCCAGGCTATAGCCGACAAAGTAGTGTTCGCCACCCCGTCGGAGGGCCTGATTACAAAAGGTGTTTTTGAAACTACTTATAAGAACAAAAAGCAATTCCGCGATGTCGGCGGCTCGCTGATCTCTTCGTCCGCGGATATTGCAACCGCAAAATCGCTGCTTTCGTCTGCAGGCGTCAGCGGCGGTGACATAACCATCACGATTCGCGACAACGAAGTCGATGTTGCCACGGCCGATATGGTCGCTGCGGCTTGGGGACAGCTCGGTTTCAACGTGTCCGTAAGAACGCTCGGATTCCAGGAGTATAAAGAAAACGAGTACGATCTGGTCGCAGACCTGTTTAAGAATGCCTATGCGGCAAGCGACTTTGACGTGATAGCAGTTGACCTCTCCATGTTCTCGACCGATCCGTTCGGCAACCTTGCATCTTTTGCGCTCGAGTTCTCGGGCGGCGCTCTTGACCTGCAGTCGGGCAACTTCGAGTTTACACCCGGCGTGACGGGATTCAACAGCCCAGAGTATAACGAAATTATCGAAAAGGCGTTTGAGGAAATCGACGCGGAAAAGCGTGCCGCCATACTCCATGATGCAGAAAAAATGCTGCTCGAACTCGCGCCTGTGGTTCCGATATTCGCATACCAGGATGCATATCTCGTCGGTGACGATCTCTCCGGCGTCAAGGAGGCATTCTACGGATACCACCACTTCGAGAAGGCTAAACTTAAAGATTATCACAAGTATCAGGAGACCGAGCCTCTCGAAACTCTGGCAATGGAAGACTTAGAATAATCCGTCTGACTCGTTTATTTGACGCAAAAACGAATAAGTAATGGAATGGGCAGGCATGTAGAATGCTTTGCCCATTCCCGGTTTCAGGGGAAATTATGGTCATGCCCTGTATAGATGCTGTCTCTTATACACATCT
>DGDL01000077.1 GCA_002385415.1 Clostridiales bacterium UBA3953 | reverse complement strand
TACAATGTGCCCGTGACGACAAACATCGAAACATCGAAAATCCTTGGGCGCGCCCTTGCCCGCGGCCCCTTTGACTGAAGATAGATTATCACCCCACGCTCTGAGTACAACCGCCGTAAACGCAACATGCGTAACATATAATATACATTCTTTCGAAAGATTAACGATAAGAGTATTTATGATATATTAGAAAAAGGGCGATAGCCCTTTTTTGTTTATCGCTATATCGTGATTTAATTGCCAACACGGGCATAATTACGATATTCGGGAACATTTTTCATGTAAAGACGTCTAACTCTTGGGAGAAGGCTGGATGGAAACAACATCCATTGCTATATATAAATGTAAATATGTTAAATAAAATAACTGTCGCATCTTGTATTTTATATTTATATATGGTAGAATATCAATACTAGAGTAGGTTTTTTACAATCGTACATTTTTTACGGAGGATATCATGAAATTCAAAAAACTCCTAATCGCGTTTTTAGCCGGAGCAATGCTTTTTGCAATGCTGCCGCTTAACGTATTAGCGGAAGCCGTGACATATTACCCAAGTGTTCAGCTGTCATTTACACGGACATCAAGCACAGAAGGCATATTGACTGTTACACCGACATCATATGTACCGGGTTATTTTGTATACACAGCCAGCACAAGCAGCAATGCTGTTCCGACAACATATGTTGAAATATTCTATGATCCGGTTTATATTGAGCTTGAGGATTTACCTCGCTCGTCAAACTACTATATTACATATTATACACAAGCTTATTATCTCTATGGCAATTACCAGTCTTCGACACAGAGATACCTTATAAGCCCGGGAACCGGATCGGGGTCGGTTTCAGGATCGGCTGTATCAGTAATTTCAAGCGCTCGCTCCGGCTCGAATGTTGCAATTACTCTTAATGTTAACAGAAGTTGTACTGTTTACTTCAGCAGCAGCAGCAATATGAGTAACGCGACAAGCTACACGTTCATATCAACCGGTATAGTGCCCATTACATTAAGTGACTTCTCATCTAACATCGTATATTATCAAACCGTAGCTACCGATCTCACAGTATCAGACGTAGGCTATTTTATAGTAGGCAGCACAGGTTCTGGAACCGGTACATCATCATATCCCATTTTGTCTTCGTACAGCCTGACACAATCAAATGACGGAAGAATAATTTTTTCCTATACATCTGACAGGAGCGGTTATCTTTACTTTGTAATATCAACGACTTCCATATCTTCGATAGATACAGCATCCGCATACTCGGTTGCAATCAATTCCGGTAGCGGTTCATTTGAAATTCCTGCATATCTTTTCTATTATTCAGGTACAAATGCAAAAATGTATTTCGTAACTGCGGACGGATACGGCAACCAGTCTGCTGTCAGATCCATCGAGCTGGGTTCCAGCTCCACCGTCTCGTCGGTCGAGATAAAGAATGTGGTCGCACCGGTTGTCGGCGCAACTCCGTCAGCGGTATTCACAACCAGCGACGACAGATACACGGTTTCAAACATCGAGTGGTATAACAACACGCTGGACAGAAAAATGCACACCGGCGATATATTCCAGCCCGGCAACAGCTACTCGGTGATATTTACCCTAAACGCAAAATCCGGGTACTCGTTCCCGACATACCCCACGAATTTAACCGCCAAAATCAACGGTAAAAACGCGACGCTGGTAAACTACACCGGCTCGTCGATAGCGATAAAGTACACGTTCGACACACTTGCCGGTACTTTGCCCGCAACAGAGATAAAAACTGTGACGGTAAACGGCATTGCCGACCCGGTCGCCGGTCAGGCGCCTGATACGACGGGCACGCCGGGCGACAGCTCGTATCATATCGGCAGCATAAACTGGAACCCCACAACAACCCAATTCAAAGCCGGCGCATCCTATACCGTCGAGATAACGCTTGTGCCTGCAAACGGGTACAAATTTAACGTCGAGTCGGCGAAAATCGGCTACCGCAACGCGAAAATTGAGAGCAAATCAGCCGACAAGGTCGTCATATCCTACAATTATTGGGTCAACCCCTTCATAGACATCCGCGAATACGACGTCGAGCCGACCCCGGGCAACCCAAATGGCGTGCCGAACAGATACTATGTGTTTATCAAATACTGCTATTTAAACAAGCTCTTCTACGGCATATCCGACACGACATTTGCGCCCGACGCGACGATGACCCGCGCGATGTTTGTGACCGTGCTCGGTCGTCTTGCCGGCGTGGATGTGGCGTCATATAAGACGGACAAGTTTAAGGATGTTGACCAAAAAGCATTGTATGCGCCCTATGTCGCATGGGCGACACAAAACAATATTGTCCAGGGCTACCCCGACGGCAACTTCGGCCCCGACGACCCCGTAACCCGCGAGCAGATGTGCGAGCTTATCCGCCGCTATGCCGTATACGCAAATATACCGCTCAAGTATACCGAGCGCGCGATTGCGTTCACCGACGCCTCCAAGATAAGCGATTACGCAAAAGCAGCGGTCTCGATTTTCGAGCAGGCGGGAGTCGCCCTGCCCAGGCCTAACAAGACCGACTTTGACCCCAAAGAAAATGCCATGCGTAAAGAAATTGCCGAAATGCTTATACTGTTCATGATGAAATACATGAACGACTGACAAGCAAAAAAGCCGCCCCTCGGTCGGAGGCGGCTTTTTTTATGGGAATATGGCTCTGCCGGTGCCTGAAATCCGGCAAAAACGGATGATTTATATTTGAGAGGTTTTTAAAACTAAAGCCGCCGTGCTCATAGTAGAGCCGGCGGCTTTGTGTTATGTTTATTTTATTGGGCATGTTCCGCCATCAAACCGGCTGGTTTTCGGCAAGGCGGCAGGATCCTTTGCCGTGCGTGCCAAGCGCAATTATGCGTTGACAGTGGTTTCGAGATATTTGCGGATGCTTGGTGCTCCTGCATGGAGTGTTGCGGTGCCGTTTTCCACCACGACGAGAGTCGGAGCCTGCATGATGCCCAGTTTTTTCGCAAGATCCGGGTGTTCTTCGGCGTCGAGGACGGTGTACTGCGCTCCGGCACGGTCGAGGGCGCTTACAGCCAGCCTGCAGTTGGGGCAAGTCTTGGTTGTAAACAGGTACAGACCGCCCTCAAGCGAGCTGTCGGCTGTCTTTGCCGCAGTCGTGTCTGCTACCTCGCGCTCCTCCTTGATGGCTTGAGCTCCGACCGCCAGACGCGAGGTGTCGACCACATAAACCTTGCGGTGCTTGTATTCCTGCACCTTGCCGTCGTTCCAGTTCTGGATGGGACGGTAGTAACCAGTGATACGGCTGTATACCTCGGCGGGCTTGCCGCAGATGGGGCAGGTGAAGTGTTCGCCGTTTATATAGCCGTGCTCTTTGCAGATTGTATAAGTCGGTGAGAGCGTGTAGTAGGGCAGCTTATAATTTTCGGCAATCTTGCGGACGAGATTCGCCGCGGCTTTCCACGAAGGCAGTCGCTCACCAAGGAAGGCATGGAACACCGTTCCGGAGGTGTAAAGCGTCTGCAGGTCGTCCTGGATGTCGAGCGCTCCGAAAATGTCTTCAGTGTATCCGACAGGCAGGTGCGAGGAGTTGGTGTAATAGGGCGTTTCGCCGGGTTTCGCCGCGGTGATAATGTCTGGATAGCGCTGGACGTCGTGTTTTGCGAGGCGGTATGCCGTCGACTCGGCGGGTGTCGCCTCAAGGTTGTAAAGGTCACCGTATTTCCCCTGATAGATTATCAGCCGCTCGCGCATGTGGTTAAGCACATTCTTTGTGAACTCGACAGCGGCCGGATGCGTCAGGTCGCAGCGCAGCCACTTGGCGTTGAGGCAGGCCTCGTTCATACCTACCAGACCGATGGTGGAGAAGTGGTTGTCAAATGTGCCGAGATAACGCTTTGTATAGGGGTACAAACCGTCGTTGAGGAACTTGGTTATTACCTCGCGCTTGGTCTTGAGCGAGCGTGCGGCAATATCCATCATGCGGTCGAGCCGGCGATAGAAGTCGGCCTCGTCTTCTGCAAGATAGGCGATACGCGGTATATTGATGGTTACGACGCCAATCGAGCCGGTGCTTTCGCCGCTGCCGAAGTAACCGCCCGTTTTCTTGCGCAGCTCGCGCAGGTCAAGCCGCAGGCGGCAGCACATGCTGCGGATGTCGCTGGGCTTCATGTCGCTGTTGACATAGTTGGAGAAGTAGGGCGTGCCATATTTTGCGGCCATTTCAAACAGCAGGCGGTTGTTTTCGGTGTCCGACCAGTCAAAATCCTTTGTGATGGAATATGTGGGGATTGGATACTGGAACCCGCGGCCGTTTGCGTCGCCTTCTATCATGGTTTCGATGAAGGCGCGGTTGATAAGATCCATCTCACGCTTGCAGTCTTTGTACTTGAAGGGCATTTCGCGCCCGCCCACGATGGCGGGAAGCTCTGCCATATCCTCGGGAACCGTCCAGTCAAGCGTGATGTTGGAAAAGGGAGCTTGGGTACCCCAGCGGCTGGGTGTGTTTACGCCGTATACAAACGACTGGATGCAGTTTTTGATCTCCCAGTAGCTGAGATTGTCGGCTTTGGCGAACGGGGCAAGATAGGTGTCGAACGACGAAAACGCCTGTGCGCCGGCCCACTCGTTCTGCATAATGCCGAGGAAGTTGACCATCTGGTTGCACAGCGACGACAGATGTTTCGCGGGCGACGACGATATTTTACCCGGGATACCGCCGAGGCCCTCGGTGATAAGCTGGCGCAGTGACCAGCCCGCACAGTATCCGGTCAGCATGCCAAGGTCGTGAATGTGTATGTCGGCGTTGTTCTGTGCCTCGGCGACCTCGGGGTCGTATATCTCGGAAAGCCAGTAGTTTGCGGTGATTTTGTTGGAGTTGTTTAAAATGAGCCCGCCGACCGAATATGTAACCGTCGAGTTTTCCTTGACGCGCCAGTCGGTGCTGTTAAGATAGCTGTCGATAAGTTCTTTATAGTCGAGGATGGTCTTGAGATTGCGCACTTTCTCGCGCTGTTTGCGGTACAGGATATAGCATTTTGCCACATCCGCATATCCCGCCTGGATAAGCACCGTTTCAACGCTGTCTTGTATCTCCTCGACATGGATCAAGCCGTCTTTCACTTTGCGGGCAAAATCTGCGGTCACCTTAAGTGTCAGAAGGTCGATTACATCTTTGGTATACGGAACCTTTTGCGCATCAAAAGCTTTTGTAATGGCATTTGATATTTTCGACAGGTCAAAATCGTCAATTCTGTTATCCCGCTTTACAACCCTATACATGATTCTTGCTCCTAAACAATATTGTTATTATTATAATTGCTGCGCTTACACGCCGCGCAATGCGGCATATTTTACTTTAGGCGAAACCGCAGCAAGGAAAGTCTGAAGTTCTTGGTTGCTAAATGGGCGAAAACCTTCTCCTCCGCCCAAAATGTCACCCAAATCCGAGTAGTTTTGGATAAAATATTTCTCTGCGCCGGCAATCCAGTCGCCGATAGCGGCAAAATCGTCCAATGTATGCAGTCCGCCCACCGCCGTCGTGCGAAACTCATAAGAAACCGTGCCGCCGAGCAGGAAATGGATGCTCTCGTCGACGGGCGCGATGTCAAAATCCGGTATACCGACAGCGGCTGCATATCCCGCGGGCGAGCTTTTTATGTCCATTGCTATATAGTCGACAAGCCGGCGGGCCACAATCTCCTGCAAACGGTCAGGATATGTGCCGTTTGTATCAAGCTTGACCTCGTAACCCAGCTCTTTCAGCTCGGCGAGCAGGGTATCTATGTCCGGATGCAAAAGCGGCTCTCCGCCGGTGACGCATACGCCTTCCAAAAGATTCCGGCGCTTGCGCAGATAGGCGAAAAGTTCGCCGTCGTCAAGCGGCTCGGCATCCATCCGCACCAGCGGCGCGTTGTGGCAGAAAGGGCAACGGAGGTTGCATCCGCCGGTAAACAGCGTGCACGCGGTCCTGTCCGGAAAGTCAAGCAGGGTCAATTTTTGTATTCCATAAATGCGCATATCTACCGCCGAGAAATTTACATATTTTGCTAATCCGCAATTAGCGCAACCGGTATCATTAAAGTAGGTGAAACTACAATATGTTGGATTGCCTATATATAATAACACAAAGTATTGATAGATTCAAGACTTTTATAGAAATTTTCCGACTTTGTAAAAATTGCACTATATTACTTGATTTTTTTATATATTTTAAATCGCCAGCCCTTTAAAAACAGCCTGTTGTTTCTATTTATAAATTGCGGACTGTTCTTGAATTTCTAAACTCAACGTGATATAATGGTCGAAATAGTCGAAATAGGCAGGTCGGAGGGATAAACCATGAACACGCGCATTTCCCTTGACGGGAGCTGGAAGCTGTTTTATACCGATCACGAGAGATTTTTGAATTTTGGCGGAAACATTAACACCGCTGCCGCGCTTGCGGCATCGGGATTTAAAAGTCTTGTTGCCTCGGTGCCGGGTAACATAGCGCTGGATTTGCACAGGGAAGGGATAATACCCGACCCGTTTTTCGGCGACAACATCCTCAAGCTGCAGGAGCTTGAATGCCTGCACGCGTTTTACTGCCGCACATTTGACTACAAAGGCAAAGAGCCCGTCTGGCTTGTTTTTGAGGGGCTTGACAATTTTGCCGACATCTATCTCAACGGCAAGCTGGTCGCAGAAACAGCCAACGCCCTGATACCGCATGAGATCGGACCGCTGTCATTGCAAAACGGCACAAACGAGCTTGTTGTGCATATAAAACCCGACACAATCGAAGCGAGAAAATATCCGCTGCCGGTGACCTCCCGGGCGATGAAATATAACTGGGACAGCCTTTACGTGCGCAAGGCGCCCTCCGCTTTCGGCTGGGATATAATGCCGCGCGCCGTTTTGGGCGGGATTTGGAAAAGCGTGCGTCTTGAAACGAGAGCCGACGAGTACATAGCCGACATATTCCTGCGTACGGTTTCGGTGGATATGGCGGCGAAGACCGCCCGGCTTGTTGCGGATTTTACCGTCTCGTCAAACCGCAACGCCATGCGCGGTGCAAGGCTCGTTTTAAGCGGCAAATGCGATGGCTCCGAGTTCTGCGTCAAGCACGACCTGTGGCACAATGTGGGTAGATTTGACTTTACTGTGCAGGACGCGCGTTTCTGGATGCCGCGCAACTACGGCGAGCCGAACCTTTATGAAGTAACCGCGACGCTGGAGCGCGACGGCAAAACCGTAAGCGAGCGCAAATTTAAAACCGGAATCCGCACGGTTGTGCTCGAGCGCACATCAACCACCGACCAAGAGGGCAGCGGCGAGTTCTGCTTCCGTATAAACGGACAAAAAGTGTTCGCCATGGGCACAAATTGGGTGCCGGTCGACGCATTTCACTCGCGCGACGAGGAGCGGCTGCCCGAAATACTGCCGATGCTCGACGACCTCGGCTGCAACATCGTGCGCTGCTGGGGCGGAAACGTGTATGAAAGCGATATATTCTACGACTATTGCGACGAGCACGGCATAATGGTCTGGCAGGATTTTTCAATGGCATGTGCCGCGTACCCGCAGGATGAGACTTACCGCAAAATCTTCGAGCCCGAAATAGTATCCGTGGTAAAACGCCTGCGCGGACGCGCGTGTCTGGTGCTCTGGGCCGGCGACAATGAATGCGACTATTTCTACGACGATCCCCAGAAAAACGCCATCACCCGCAAATGGATACCCGACATACTGGCGCTCTATGACGATTCGCGCCCGTATCTGCCGTCCAGCCCGTATCGCGACGCCGAGGCGGTCGCAAACGGCAATGTAACGCCCGAAGACCACCTCTGGGGTCCGCGCGACTACTTCAAGGGTGACTATTATAGCACGGCTCCCGCACATTTTGCAAGTGAAATTGGCTATCATGGCTGCCCATCGCCCGAGTCGCTTGCAAAGTTTATCCCCGAAGACAGCCTTTGGCCGTGGGACAATGACGCATGGCGTGTCCACTCCGCCTCGCCCGAGCGCTCAAAGCACGCTCCCTATGCCTATCGCAACCCGCTGATGGCAAGTCAGGTGCGCACGTTGTTCGGCCATGAGCCGGACAATCTCGAAGACTTTGCGCGCGCCAGCCAAATCTCACAGGCAGAGGCAAAAAAGTTCTTTATCGAGCGCTTCCGCATGGGCAAATGGCGCCGCACCGGCATAATATGGTGGAACCTCATCGACGGCTGGCCGCAGATCTCGGACGCTATAGTGGACTATTATGGCTGCCGCAAGCTTGCATACCAGTATATAAAACGCTCGCAGCAGCCGGTTTGCCTGATGTTCGGAGAACCCGACAACAGCGGCATCATGACGCTGTGGGGCGTAAACGACACGCAAAGCGACGTCGAGATTGAGTATAACGTAACCGAGCTTGACCGAGATTTGGTGTATCACACAGGTGTTGCCACACTGCCGGCAAACTCGAGCGTGAAAATTTGGGAGATGAAATACGAGGCCGGCACACAGAGATTCATTCTCATGAGCTGGCGCGGCGGCGCGGAGGGCAAAAACCACCACATGACGGGCATGCCCGGCATAGACTACAAAATATATACAAAGCTGGCAAGACGTGCCGGATACAAATTATAATTATAATAGATTATGGGAAAAAACACAAGCGATCTATCATCTTTGCTGGATATTGACGAAATAAACGAGCTTGAAAAGCAGACAATTGACAGACTGAACTTCTATCAGGCAAAACTTTCAGCCGTAACCGACCTTTTACCCCATGAGCGCGAAGCGCTGCATTCGCAAATCAAGCGTGACATAGCGCAAATAAAAAAATGGCGGTTCAGGATGCGGCAGACGATAAACAAGCTGAACGAGCCGCTGGACGAAGTCGAAACCTGCCTGCGCGAGCTGGAGGCGCTGGAGCGACGCCCGCTGCGTATACTCAAAGCGCCTCCAAACGCGCTGATTGATTATGAAGAACGCAAATCCCGCCACTTCACGCAGGGGATAACTTTTTACAAGCTGTTTTGGGTATTTTTGCTCGGATGCTTTGCCGGCGTAGTGATCGAAACTATATGGTGTTTTATTCGATACGGCCGTATCGAAAGCCGCACCGCACTGGTCTGGGGACCGCTTAACCCCGTATACGGGCTTGGCGCGCTCGTACTTACGGTTGCGCTTTACAAATACCGCAACCGCAGCAAGCTGTATTCGTTTATAGGTGGGATGATTGCCGGGTCTGCTGTCGAATATTTCTGTTCATGGATACAGGAGACAATCTTCGGTTCCACCTCGTGGGATTACAGCGCAAAGCCTTTTAACCTAAACGGGCGCATCTGCCTCGAATACTCCATATTCTGGGGCATTTTGGGCATTCTCTGGATAAAAGCGCTTTACCCGCGAATGGTGCAGTTGATACTTAAAATACCGAACAAGCACGGCAAAACGATTACCTGGTGCCTGTTTGTGTTTGTTGCCATAAACGGACTTGTTTCGGCGGCCGCTGTTTACCGCTGGGCAGAGCGCAACAGCGGCGTGCCCGCGTCGAATATTGTCGAACAAATAATCGACGACAGATTCGGCGACGCCCGAATGGAAAGCCTTTACCCGACTCTTATATTCGCAGACAAAGGTACATAAAGACAGCCGGGGACAAAAAAGTGTCCTCCGGCTGTTTTTGTTATCGCGGTTTTGGCTGTTCGCTATTATGATTTGTACTAATTAATGTAAATAAATTGAAACAATATCGAGATTGCTATTGACGGTCAAGTGACCGCATGATATAATCATGGTAGCGATACGGCGAGGGTGATGTTTGTGAAACTTTATATCAGACAGAAAGTATTTTCATTTGTCGACCGCTTCAATATATATGATATAAGCCGAAATATCGTTTACTTTGCCAAAGGCGAGCCCTTTTCGCTCGGCAAAAACCTGCATATTTATGACGCTTCGGGCAGGGAAGTGGCATATATCGCGCAGCTGTTTGCTATATTTGAGCCGCGTTTCGTCATATATATAAACGGCATACAAGTCGCGCAGATTAAACGCAACTTTTCATTATTCGCCTTCCCTCCCGCTGACGGCTATTATACGGTGCAGGGACTCGATTGGCACATTTACGGCGATATTTGGCAGCACGATTATGAGATTTACGCAAAAGGCCGCACGGTTGCCTCGATGCATAAGGAATGGTTGAGCTGGGGGGACTGCGATGTGCTGTCTAACGATTGTGGGAATACCGCTGGGTATTCAGTGCTTCAAGTTTGCCGAGCTTAGCTTTTTCCCATTCGGGCGCGAAATTGAGTATGGTGGCGGGCCGGTTTCTCTGCTTGCAAACATTTTGTGGCTGGTGTTTTGCGGGCTTCCGCTTGCGATAACATCGGCAGCAATCGGGCTTGTGTTCTGCATTACATTAATCGGCATACCGTTCGGGCTGCAGTGCTTTAAACTTGCCAAGCTCGCGCTTATGCCGTTTGGCGCAAGAGTTGTATGATAAAACCCGGGCATCTTTGCGATACCCGGGTCTTCGCTTATTTATCTTTTGCCGAGCTCGGCATCAAGCATATAAAGTCCGTTCCAATTGCCGTCAATGCGCTCGAGCCGCTCTGTGATAGTCGAAAAAGTATCCTCCTCTTCAATCTGCTCGTCGACAAACCAATACAGCAGGTTGAGCGCGCGCTGGTCGCCTTCGGCACGGGCGGCGTCCACGAGCGCATGGATGCGCGAGGTGACCACCTTCTCATGCGCGAGCGCTTTTTCAAATACGTCGGCTATTGACTCGTATTCGCCGGTTCCGGGGTCGAGCGGACGATACTTGATGGTGTAGCCCACATCCGAAAGGAACCGCTTTATCCTTTCGGCATGCGAAATTTCTTCTTTCACCTGTTCCTCAAGGAAGTGGGTCATACCCTTCATATTGAGCCCGTCAAGATATGCCGCCATCGCAGCGTAGATATAGGCGGATTCAAGCTCGAAATTCATCTGTTCTAAAAGCAAGTCATACAGCTTTGACATTTTGACATCTCCCTTTATATTAATTAGGATTTGATCCTATAGGGATTGTATCACAGCTATCGGAAAGAATCAACAAGATTTCCCGAAGTTTCGTAAATTTATCAATTTACACATGCGCAAAGCTGCGACCACTTATATTAAGCGTCTTCGGTCCACGCTTCAATAGTCTTTTCCATGAGCTTGTAGGCAGAGGATTCGGCCTTTGCATACCTGGACGCAAAGTCGCCCTTGCCGGTTGTAAGCGTGGTGCGGAAATGCGTGAAGAGGTTGCCCCAGTTGTATATGTATCCGATATCGAAGTTGCGTGTGTCAAGGATGATGTCAAGCATGGCCGACGACTCCTCGTCGCGCATAAACTTGCCTTCAAGGCATATATCGTAATACGCTTTTTGCAGCGTATATTTCGATTTCGCGGCCATCGCCTCGAGCATTATGCAAGTGTTGTCAAGTTCGAGGTTGGTTACCGGAATGCTAATCATAGCTGCTGTGACATGGACAAAGTGGTTATAGGTCGGCTGTGTTTCGTCGAGCTTGGGGAAGGGAATAACGCCAAAGTCAATTTCCATTGCACGCAGGCGGATTATGCACTGCATGACCTCGCCATAAAACAGTGAGCGGCCGCTTTCAAATATCGGCTGCATCTGCGTGATCGGGTCGAGAGACTGTACCGAACCGTTGACGACAATATCTCTGTCGCCGATAAGCGGGAAAGCCTCCTCGAGCACTTTCAAAACGCGATCGTTCATCATCGAAAGCCGCGGCATGTCGTCTTCGTCTTTGGTTACGATGTTGCAGCCTGACCCGAAGAAAAAGCCTTCACACGACGACTCGTGGGTGACAAATCCGTACGAGTCGACATCGTGTCTCATTTTTCCGTCGCCGTCGAGGTCTTTCACCGTCGCTTTCGCCATCTCAAGCATTTTGGCGATTGTCCATTTGTTCTCGTTGACGAGATCATAAGGCGACTCAAGCTTGTTGTCGTCTATCATCGGCTTGTTGAACATGATTATCCATGTCGCATCGTTAGCCATGATAGAAAGGTCGCCCGTACAGAAATAAAGGCGGTTTGCAATAGAAAGCTGCTTTACCGAGCGCTGGTCCCACCAGCTGCGCGACAGGTCGAGATAGGGCATGTCATGCAGGTTGTAAAGCAGGTGCTGAGTGGCAAGCGAGGAGGTTTCGGTTGTGTTGGCCATCACAACATCATAGTCGGCGGAACCGGCGACTATGCTCCTGCGTGCTTCGTTTCCGACGTCGCTTGCGCCGTACTCGCGGATTTTCATGTTGTATTTTTCTTCGAGATAAACGTTTCTCGCAAATACGGCGTCTACGATAGGCTCGCCTGTCTGCTCTTCAACATAAATATCCTGGCTCTGCCATTCGTTATAGTTGGGGCCGCGGACGATAAACACAAATTCTCGACCGTCCATGTTGACGTTTGGCAGGTCTGGCTGTTCCTCAACTTCGGCTGTGGTTTCTTCCTCTGATGAGGATTGTGACTGGGTTTCGGTGCCCGATGAGGGTTTGTCGGACGCACAGCCCACCACGACAAGCAGGAGCAGTGCAAGCGCCAGAAGCAGAGACAATTGCTTTGTGTAGCTCATGGTTTCCTCCTGATATGACATGTTAAATCTTATGGCACAAAAGC